>JAAUSP010000194.1 GCA_012032575.1 Anaerolineales bacterium
CAGACGAGGAGATCGCGGTTGATGGTGATGCGGTCGTTTGTTTTGCCGCTCCAGATACCAGCGGCAGGTATCTTTACTGAGCCGGTTGAACTCATCGGCGCTGCCGGTTTCCAGGGCCACCAGTTTGATGTCGTCATCGTCGTCGTCTACCTTCTCAAATACCGGCCGGTCGCCGTCAAACTTCCAGCGGAATTCGTTATCCCGGCTCGACGACTGTGCTCCGTTGTCAAAATCAATCTTGGCTTCGCGCCGGATGGTGCTGGTGTCGAAGCCGGTGCCGTCGCCCGTCACTTCGATCTTAATATAGCGGGTGTCGTTCGAGCCGTCGGTGCGCTCGATCCGCAGGCTGTAGGTTTTGTCATCGCGCGGACATTCGCGCCGGGTTTGGTTTTCCCCGCCCACGCCGTCTCCCTGAAAATAAACCGCCCGTACCCCGGACACATTCCAGTAAAAATTGACACAATCCCCCCGCCGAATTTCGTTCCGATCCACCCGAAAATCAATCCCGGCTGCGGGGGGCGGCGTATGACCATCGTTTGCCTCTCCCGCAATCCGATTTTATCAGGATTTAAAGTATAGCCTGTTGTGGCTAAATCATCAATCTTGAGAGTGGTCTTACCACAATCAGCCTCGGCCAAATCCGGCAAAAAATACGGCTCATTACGTTAAGGGGTAATGAGCCGTATCGACATGATTAAAGTTTAATCTGCTCAAAAGAGCAGCAGAAAGTTACCCAGTGAACTACATGGACATCCGCAGCCGGCGGGCAATGAACAGAACCGCCGCCAGACCGACGGCAATCAGCGCCGCCTCAAAGCCGCCAAAGCCGGTTTCAGGCACAACGGTAGTCGCACCGGCGGTCGCGCCGCTGGGCGCAGGCGTCCGGGTGGGCGAAGGTTTGGGGGTAGGGGTGTTATCCTGTTTGTTACCCACTGCCGCTTCCTGACCACTATTGCTGCCGGGGACCAACACCGGCGTATTGGTCGGAGTCGGCATCGGCGTGTTGGTTGGAATCTTGGGGACAGGAGTAAAGGTAGCCGTCGGGTTGGGCAGCCGGATCAGCAGCGTCGGCGACGGCTGAGCCGCCACATCCTGCTGGTCAATATTCTGGCGGATGATAAAAACCGCGCCCACGCCCAGCAACCCTAAAACCAACAAGCCAATCAAGGCGATAGCCAGGGTTACAAAAAGACGATTCTGCCCACCTTCTTCTTCTTCTTCGTATTCGTCTACCATGGATTTTCTCCTTCCATGCTATACCTGCTGCCACCAGCAACGCTGAATGCAACAGGCCAAAACAAGTCTAGCTGTCTCTTTATTTTATGTCAAAGATTCCCAAAAAGCAAATCGAGAATCTATATTTAGGGGGGAGGAATATGAAGAACCACTAAATGTAGTAGGTAATTGCGGTAATTATGGGGGAAGGGAACAAAGGGAACTGAAAGAACTGAGGGAACTTAAGAAGTTTAAGTTCCCTCAGTTCCGTCAGTTCCTTTTCAGACTATTTGCTCTAAATTCGCCAGGGGAATATAAGGCGAAGTCTCGCCGAGGTTAACAATGGCTCCCGGCGCAATAAGGCCGGAAGCGCTGGGCTGGGGTTGGGGCGGCAGGGTGGCAATGGTCCCGCTGGCCCCCAAAAATTGACCGGCCGTGACGCGGATCCGGCTGCCAACTGCCAAAGTGGCGCCGCTCCCTTTCTCCGTTGACAGGGCCGCCAGGGTGCTGGCTTTATTGCTGGTCGCCATAATGATGGGCTGGGAGTCGGCCTGAGTTTGGCCGGGCAGCGGGGCCAGATGGGGCGTGTGTCCTCGGATGGAGACTTCTTTGCCATCCAGCGTCCCCAGAATGCCAAAGGTGTAGGGTGACATCGGAATGTCGCCAAAACCTTCTGTGGCAACCACTCTGACCTTTACCGGCGGGTCTAAATTGAGCAGGGCCGTGTCAATGCTCCCGACAATGAGTCCCCGCACCTGGGCCGCTTCAGCCTGACGGAGGGTTTCCTCATCCAGCGAGCGCCCGGCCAGAATAATCATATTTTTTAAATTTTCGTCAATTGACTCAGGGGCAAGAATATCCGACCTGTTATTGACCAGCCGTTTGAGCGGGCCATACGTCTCCCCGCCAAAACCGCAGGCCGCTTCGATGACCGCGCCGCTGGCTTCGATGACCACCCCCCGGCCGGGAATGATGCGGGCAATAATGCCGTTGATAAAAGCCGGCAGCTCCACCAGCGAGTTTTCGGTTTCCAGCAGCACCCAGCCGGGGCCGATGGCCGCAATTCGCCCGGTTGCCGGAGCGCGAGCAGCCCGCTGCAAAAAGGAGAGTCCGCCCTGAACCCGGGCAATCACCTCGTGGGCCTTGACCTCCTCGCCCTCCTCCTTGAGCATCACCGCTTCCATCTCTACCTGGGGCTGGCCAAGCTGGCGGGCCACATTGATCAGCCGGTAGCGGTGCGGCATCTGGGTACGGGCTACGATGGTCAGCGCTTCGACCTGCTGGCCACGCTGCACCAGCACCTCCCCGGCTACGGGCAGAACCCGCCGCAGAGACACTTTGCTTTGGGCGCTGAGCCTTCGTTCAGGCAGTTGCATGGCTTACCCCCAATTCTCCCAACCACTGGCGGAGCTGTTCCTGCCGCCGGGCTTCGTCTTTGGGCAGGCGCAGCGGCCGCCCGCGCGCGTCAATAATAAGGCCTAATACCCCGCCCTCGACCTCGGCCAGAACGCCCCGGCCCGGCTGGCCCAGCCCGATATCAAACTGGCGGCTGGGCCGGATTTCCAGGGCGGCTTTTTCGCCGGGCGGCAGGGCAATCACCCGGATCGAACCATAAGCAACCTCTGTTTCCAGTTGTTCGCCGTTGGCATAATTAATTTTGAATTTGAGGGCCGTTTTCCCCGGCGTACCGTGTCCCCACGGGGCAATCACCGTACCCAGGTTCAAAAAGGCATCATGGGCTGCCACTTCGACGGCGGCCATCGGCTGAACGGCGGCCATCGCCCCCAGCATATTGGTCAGCCCGGCCCGATCCAGCGCCAGATTGGTGACGCCCCAGGGTTCAATTCCATCCAGCAGAGTCAGCGCGGCATAGCCGGGCTGCGGGGCCTGGGCCAGGGTGCGCCCGGCTCCAATAATTAAATTCCACTGCAAGGGGTCCGGTTGAGCGGGCTGCTGCAAGGTCCAGCCGGCCTGCACCTGTTCGACCACCAGCCGCAACACCTCACGGGCGACGGCGTGTTCAAGCAGCAAATCTTCCCCGGTTTCAGGCAAACTGGCCGGATGCAGGCTTTTGTTCAGCAGCCGGTTGTGCAGTCCTTCCGGGGTTATTTCAAACGGCAGCCAGCGCAGAAACTTGTCCAGCGAGACAATTTTTAACAGTGCGGTCAGGCTGTGGCCCACCCCGGCGTCGCTGCGGACAATCGAGGTTTGAAACTCTTCGGTTTGCACCGCCACCACCGTGGCCCCACTGCCGATATTCGCCCCAATCACGTGCAGGCCATTGTGCTGCCCCAGATAAGTGATAACTTTTTCAAACGATTTACTGGCCGGCAAAATGGGATAAGGCGACCAACTGCCCAGCTTTTGAAAGCCCGGCAGTTGCGACATTTTGCGCTGGATATACAGACTTTCCAGTTCCATTTGCACGGCGGCCAGATTTTCTGTAGCCAAATTGGGTCGCACATTGGGTACGGCCCGCTGTGGGACCAGCGATCCCAGAATGTCGGCGATTGCTTCCCGCGCCTGGGTGTTGCCGGCATAGAGCACGGTCGGCTTTTCGGTCAGCGTGGGCAGGCGCAGGGCCATGGAGACAATCCGGGCCAGGTCAATCACCGGCTGAGCCGCGCCGCCATCCACCCCGCCGACCAGGATAATGGCTTCGGGATGTCCGGCCTGGATCAACTGCATCTGCGCTTCGGGGCTGAGCGGGCCGCCATTGCGTCTGGAGGTGTTGGCTGGAACCGGCTGTTCGGTATCGAGGGCGAGTTCGCTGGTGACGGCGGCATAAGTGGTGGCCGCCGCCCGGCGAGCACTGGTCAGGCTGATGTTTTTCATCAGGCCGGCCAGCACCACCGCCAGAGGTGGTCCGGCGCTGGCGACGATAACCACGGCGTCAATCCCTTGCCGGTTGGTATTTTGCGGCGTCAGCGGCCAGCCACCCGAATTGAACAGGGTGCGGCCCACCGTTCTTTCAATCTCGCGGACCGCCTCCAGCATGCCCAGGGTGATGTCTTGCCAGGGCGAAGCGTAGGTACTGAGCGCCTGGGCTGTCGCTACCAGCCGGTACGTCCCGTTAACCTGCTCAATCAGCACCGCGGTGGTGGCAGTGCTGCCGCAATCAAAGGCTAAAATGCTGTTGATGGTAATTTCGGCCATAGTTATGTGTCGGGCGTCGGGTGTCGGGTGTCAGGTTTGTTTCTTACTTGACACCTGACACTTTAATACGTGACACTCAAACACGTGACACTTCTTTCACCCCCCAAATAAGCCTATTAAAAATTGCAAGCGCGAGACCAGCAGGGCCACGCGCGAACTGATCGTGTTGGCAAACAAGGCCCCCAGAGTAAAGATGAGCATCAAACGGCCCATCCCGGCCCAAAAACGGACAAAACTCTCCCGCAGGCCGCCCAAAATCCCCTCCGACCTGACGGCGAAGGTGAAGTAAAAAAAGACGCCGATGGTACCCAGAACGATGATGATGTTGTTGAGCCATAGCACCAGGCCCACTTCATTTTCTGTATCTGGATAATGGCCGGGCCAGATCGAAATATTAACCATTGCCCCTGCCTGAGGTAGTAAAGTACCAAACAAAGCTCCGCTGATGGCCAGGGCCGCGCCGACGCCCAGCACAAAGGCCAGGGCCAGGCTGCCCAGCACATTGGTCACACCGCCCTGGGTGGGCCGGATTTTGAAGATGAGCAGGACGCACAAAATCAGGGCCGGCAGCACGCTGACCACATTGCCCGAAGTGAGCGCCGGGTAAAATACCTGGTGCCAGGCGACCAGCATGGCATAACCAATCGCCACGCCGACAAAAATATGAGACGCCAATTTGAACAGGACATTGTCGCCAAAGATATAGCTGAACACCATCAGGGTCAGCCCGGCGGCAATAAACGGGCCAATCGCTTCCATCGGGTTTTATCCTCCCTTAAAAGCAGTCATCAGTCATCGGAAATCAGTAGCCAGTAGTCAGACTGATAGACTGCTCACTGCTCACCTTTCGCTCCAAGCCGGTCTGCGACCGGCGTCCGGGGGTCGCAGACCCCTCTGAGCTTAAATCTGTGACCTGCTGAGACTGCTCATTGATTACTGGCTGACGTCTTCTTCCTTAGCCTCAGCCTTAGCCTCAGCCTTCGTCTCCGTCGGCGGCATCCAGCCAAACATGGTGCCCAGAGCGATGAGAATCACAATGAGCAGATGGGCAATGCCCTGGCTGTCGAGCATTTGCCGGGCCGGACCAAAATTTTTCCGGCCCGCTTCGATGGCCGCCGCGCCGTTGATCCCGGAAATCAGTCCGTCGAGCTGTTGGCTGTCGAGATAGGGCCGCACAAACGGGTCGGCGGTGGCGCTGGTGGCGGCCAGGAGATATCGCTCGCCGTCATCGGGCGGGGTGGCCGCCGCCATCTGTTCGATCCACCAGCGGGCAGTGGCCGGGTTGTCGCTGAGGGTAATCACCACATCCACCTGCCCCAGGTTGTTGATGCCGTTCCAGGCGGCGCGTTCGGGGGCGGCAAAAGTCAAGCCTTCTTTGACATCGGCCAGCCCGGACAACTGCTTCCGTCCGGTGACCACCTCGCGGATACCGGCGATCTGCCCCGGCACGTAGCCCAAATTGACCATCTCTGCGCCGTAAGTTTCGCCCCGTTCGGCCAGGATGGTTTCGAGGGTGCGTTGGGCCAGCGTTGCGCCTTCCGGCTCAAGGCTTATAAAGATCAGGCGCATGCCCTGGCCGCGCAGCCGGCCAATAATGGCTTCGGCCAGGGGTTGCATTTCGCCCTGAGTGGCAGTAGTGTAATCAAACGAAACCAGCGCCACTGAGTCAGGCTGCTGCAAATCTATCACGCCGAGCTGCACGCTGATCAATTCGCGGCGCTGTTTGTCCAGCACTTCACTCAACGCTCCGGCCGGCTCGGTCCAGGCAACTTTCTGGCTGGAAGCCGGGACCACTTTTTGCAGCCCCGGTATCAGCGGCAGAGCTATCAGCAGAATAAAGAGCAGGTACAGCACCCCCCGAACAATATTTCCGAGCAGGGTGGGGCGCTGCGGCAGCGGTTCCGGCAGGGCCACCGGCTGTGGCGCTTGAGTGGCAATGGCATAAAAATGACGCGCCGCTTCGAGCATGGCATCATTTTGAGCCGTTGAAGCGGTTGCCTGTGAGTCGAGCAGCGGCGTGGGCAGGGCAATTTTTTCCGCCGGTAGCAGCGGTCCCAGTCCGGCCAGGATGCCGGTCGTTTCGGCAACTTTGTCATCTTCCTCGACTAATTTTTCTTCACTGGGCGGCTGCAAACCGCGCAGCCAGTCCGACATCCGTTCGGTGGGTGAGGCTTTGGGTTCCGTGGTCAAAGTGCTGCTGGGCGGCGGGGGTGTCGTCTGGGGAGAGTCGGTCAGCCAATCGGGCGCGGCGGTTCGGTCTCAGCCTGATCCTCAAACAGACTTTCAAAAGCGGGCGTCTGGGCGGGAGGGGCGGCGGTTGTTTTGGGACTGTCGGTCAACCAGTCCGGCAGTTCCGGCTCTTCTTCGGAGGCCAAAAAGTCGCCTTCCTCAGTTTTTTCGTGGGGCAAGGCCGCTTGTACCGCCGCCGTGGCGGCGGCCAGACCGGCTAACCAGTCTGACCGGGGCGGCAGCTCGTCTTCAGCGGTCGCAGCCGTCAGATCAATGGGCATGTCCTCTTCGACAAAATCTGACTGTTCTGCCGGAATTGCAAACTCTGCCTCAGCTTTGGCCGTTTCCGAAGCCGGGGCTGCCGCAAATTCAGGCGTATCGCTCAACCAGGAGGGTAGCTTCAGCGCTTCGGTAGACAAATCGGCCAGCCAGTCCGGTACTTCTTCGCTCTCCGCCTCGGTCGAAGGGGTCTCGCCTGCGGACCCGTCAGGCGCTTCAGCAGTTATTTCGGGCGGAGCAGGTTCGGCGGTTGCCGGTTCGCGCCTCGTCGCCACCGTTCCGGCGGCTGCGCCTGTTGCTGCCGCTATGCCCGCCAGCCAGGGCGAAATTTCCAGTTCTTCTTCGCCCTCGTCCGGCTGGGTCACTTCGACTGTTTCAATCGTCGCGGCAGCCTCTTCTGTCTCCAGGACCGGCATTTCAACCGGACCGGCGGTCTCCTCGAGCGGCGGTAAACTGCTTAACCAGGAGGGCATTTCGAGGTCGGCCTCGGCCTCACCTGGCTCCATCTCCGCTGTCTCGGCAGCAGAGGTTGGCTCACCCGGTAATTGACGCAGCCAGGACGGTATTTCCAACTCATCTTCGACCTCGGCTGCCGGCGCAATAGCTTCAAATTCCGGCGCTTCTTCGGCGGGTTCGACCGTCTGCGCCGCTGCGACGGCAGCGGCTCCCGTGGCCGCTCCGACTATCCCGGTCAGCCAGGCCGGAATGACCAGCTCTTCCTGCTCCTCCGCTTCGGCTTCAGCCGCCGGTGCTTCCAGGTCAGCTTCTGCGGCTGCGTCTGCTGCCTCCGTTTCAGTAACCGACGACCCACGCAGGCCGCTGAGCCAGGAAGGCATCACCAGATCAGGTTCGGCTTCGGCGGGTGATTCAGTTTCACTGTCGGATAGCTGAGGCAGATCACTTAGCCAGGAGGGGATTTCCAACTCGGCCTCGACAGGCTCCACCGTTTCAGTTGGCGGCGCTCCGGTCATCTCACTTAACCAGTCGGGCGCATCGAGACCGGTTTCTGCTGTTGTCTCAGTTGGAGCAGTTTCCGACACCTGGCGTAACCAGTCCGGTGTTTCGAGATCAGCCCCGGCTTCTTCAGCGGCTGCTTCGGGTTCAGCAGCGCCGGGAATCTCACTCAGCCAGGAAGGTATTTCCAACTCGGCTTCGGTCTCCGCAGTCTCGGTTGGGCTTTCCAGCGAGGGGGCCAAATCGGTCAACCAGGCTGGCGTCTCGTCAGCCACCTCCGGTTCTACCGTCTCGCTTGTTTCGGCGGCGACTGCTCCAATCGCCGCTCCCGTGGCGACTCCTGCCAGCCAGGAGGGAATCTCCAATGGTTCTTCCGTTCCGGGTTCAACCTCAGCCGCCGGTGCTTCCGGTGATTCGCCCAGCCAGGACGGCATTTCGAGTTCGGTTTCGGCCTGGGCCTCACCGGCTTCGACTGCCGGAGTTTGGGGCAGCTCGCTCAACCAGGACGGCATTTCGAGTTCTGTTTCAGCTTCGACCGTTTCGGCAGGGGTTTCAATCGTCGAAGCCTGCGGCAATTCACTCAACCAGGACGGCATTTCGAGTTCTGTTTCAGCTTCGACCATTTCGGCAGGGGATTCAAGCGTCGAAGCCTGCGGCAGCTCGCTCATCCAGGATGGCATTTCGAGTTCTGTTTCAGCTTCGGCCGTCGCTAGCTTCGACTGCCGGGGTTTGGGGCAGGTCGCTCATCCAGGAGGGTATTTCCGATCCGGACGGTTGGGGTAGCTCTGCCAGCCAGTCCGGTTCTTCCATTGCGGCTCGCCGCTTCACTCGTCTCAGCCGTTACCCCACTCAGCCATGAGGGTATTTCGACTTCTGTTCCAGCTTCGATAGTTTCTGAAGCAGGTTCAGCCTCCCCTACTGAAAGTTCAGTTAGCCAGGAGGGTGTCTCTGCTTCGGGCGTCGGTTCGGTCATCTCGGAGACAACAGCCCCAAGCGCCGCTCCGGCTGCTGCTCCTGTGAGCCAGGAGGGGAGTCCCAGGTTTTCCGGTTCAGCCCCGGCTGAACCGGGCTGTTCCTGCATCCAGGAGGGCGTTTCCAGGTCAGTTTCAGTATCGGGGGCGGGCGAAGTTTCGCGCAGCCAGTCTGGTAATTCGAGGTTAGCTTCAGGCTCAAGCTCCGCAGCCGCCGGTTCGGGTTCCGGCGCTGGGGAAAGCTCAACCAGCCAGGAGGGTGTTTCTTCTGCTGTTGCCGGCTCAATCGCCTCAGCCGCTCCGGTCATATCTGTCAGCCAGGAGGGCATTTCCAGTTCTCCGCCCCCCGGCTCGATTTCAGCCGCCGCTGTCCCGGGCGGTTCACTCAACCATGCCGGTAGTTCAGGGCTGCTCTCAGCCTCGTTTAACCAGGAAGGTGGTTCAAGCGTTTCGACCGTTTCAGCCTGGGCCGTGGGGCGCAAATCGGCCAGCCAGGCAGGAATAGCCGCTTCGGTTTCTTCGGCCAAATCGGGTTGGTCTGGCTCGCCTTCCGTTGGGGATACCTCGCTTAACCAGGGCGGCGTTTCTTCAGATTCTTCAGCCAGACCCCGCAGCCAATCGGGTGGTTCGCGTCCGGTTTCGATCTCGTCAGCCGGCGCGACAGGTTTTACCTGAGGCGCATCGGTTAGCTCATTCAACCAGGCCGGTATTTCCTCTGCCCCTTCAGTTTCACCTGTTGCAGCGGCAGCGGTGAGGGCAAGGCCGGCTTCGCTTACCGCTGGCAGCTCGGCTAACCAGTCGGGTTCAGCCTGACCGGTGGCAGCGGTGGGTGTCGGCTCCGCCGTTCGCTCTGCGGTTTCCGGGGGAGCGGCCAGGCTGGTTAACCAGGAGGGCAGTTCTGGCTCGTCTTCCAGCCCTGCAACCGGGGGCAAATCATCCAGCCAGCTTGGCGCTTCTTCTGCTGTGTCCGGGGCAGATGGCTCCGGCAAATCGGCCAGCCAGGAGACCGGCTCCGGTTCGGTCTCAAGCTCCACGGGCATAGGCGAAGGTTCCGCCAGACCGCTTACCCATGCCGGTGTTTCCGGTTCGGCCTCGGAAACCAGGCTTTCCGGCTCAACCTCCGGCGATTCGGACAGATTGACCAGCCAGGGGGAGCTTCGAGTTCACTTTCGGCAGCTTCGTCATTCCAGGCCGGGGCAGGAGTTTCACTCAATCCGGCCAGCCAGGCCGGCATCTCCTCATTGTCAATTGTCTCGGTGGAGGGGACATTTTCGGTCAGATTGGGCCATTGGGCCAGCCAGGGTGGTGTGTCCACCTCGCTTTCAGCCGTTTCGACCGGCTGAACCGAAGGCGCTTCCGGTTCGGCTGTTTCCAATAAATCAGTCAGCCAGTCCGGTGTTCCCAAATCCTCGTCGGGTTCAGTTCCAAAGGTTGACCGGTCTAATGAAGGGGCGGCTGCCGGCTCTGCGGCGGCTTCATCAAGCCAGGCCGGTGTTTCAAGGTCTGCGGCGGGAACATCGGTGAGCCAGGGCAGGGTTGCCAAATCGGCTTCAGCGGGTTGGGTGGATAAAGTTTCGGGGGCGGCCGACTCGGCTGAGGTACTGAACCAGTCTGGCAGTTCCGCTTCTGGAGCACTGCCAGATAACTTAGCTTGATCTACGGGCGCACTCCCTGGCAGGTCGGATAGCCAGGCCGGAATTTCGTAATCGGTTTCGGCGGCGGCGCTTCCGGTCAGCGTTTCCACTCCCTCTGCTTGCGCCGGAGTTTCAGCCAGCCAATCCGGCTCTGCAAAGGCCGCTGCCTGGGCAGGGGCGGGCGGTTCCGCCGGACTCTCCTGGGTAAACCAGCCCAATCGTTCCATCAGGGTCGAATCATCCTCAGCCGGACTCTCTTCGACCTGCCAATTCTCGCCTGAAGTTTCGCTGACATCCTGGCTCAACCGCGATAACTCGGCCATCCAATCAGGGGTCTCGTCGGTTTCGGCCGGCAAATCGCTCAGCCAACTGGATGGACCAGGGGGTGGCCCGGTTTCGCTCATCCAGGCCGGTGCTTCGGTTGGAGCAGAACTGGTTGACAGGTTATTCAACCAGGCCGGCGTTTCGTCGGGCAGGACAGGCGGCGGAGGTGTTTCTGGCGCGGGTTTTGCTATGCTGCTCAAGCGTGACAGCAGTCGGGGGGGCGCAGCCGGCGGCGGCTCAGCTTTGGGTTCGGGAGAAGATGGCAGCAGCGGTCCGGCCCAATCGGGTACCTCCGGATCGGCTGTTTCGGCCGCGCTGGCCCCCGGTGGAACCAGGTCTGCGGCCCAGTCCGGCAAATCAGCCGTGCCTGGCCCCGTTTCCGTTTCTGCCGGAATCAGGCCGGCGGCCCAATCGGGCAAAGACGACTCAAGCGGAACTTCCGGCTGGGGCGAAAGGCGCTTGAGCGATTTCAAATTTCTAAGCGGCGGTTCAGCCGCTGCCGGCAATTCTGGGGCCGGAGGCAGTGGCGGCGGCGGGGTCGTGTCGGTCAACCAGGGTGGGACCTCTTCGGTAATATCGTCCAGCCAACCTGCCGTCGGCGGAGGGGTCTCCTCCGTCGTAGTTGGCTCACTTTGCAGGCTGGTCAGCCAGTCCGGGGTTGTTGCTGAAGTTTCCTCCTCGGCCAGCCAATCGGGGCTGGCATTTTGGTCCAGTTCTTGCAACCAGTCAGCCTCAGCCTCAGTCTCAGTCTCGGCGGGAGGCGGGGGGGCTTCGGTGCCGGGGTCAAACAACCAGCCGGTCAGCCCTTTGGGGGTTAGCGGCGCTGCGGTTGGGGGTGATGCGGGAACGGGTTCAGCGTCAAATAACCAGTCCAGGGAGGGCAGGTCCTGGCCCTGGGCAAACCAACTTTGGTTTTGCGGGACAGCCGGGCCGGGATTTTCTTCCGTTTGGACTTCATCCGTGGTCCCCGAAGTAATCCAATCGGGGGCATCCCAGGACGATGCTTCTGGCGACGGTACAGCCGGAGTCACTGGCGGCTCTTCATCCGCCCCACCCGGACTGATACCGGTCAGCCAATCGGGCATGTCAGCCGCCGGTTCCGGTTCAGCCGGCTCAACCCGAACCGGATCGGGCGTAGCCACAAGACCTTCCAGCCAATCGGGCACGGTCATTTCATAGGGCGCTTCGTCGGGCAGGGGAGGGGGGCTGGTTGAGGTTGCACTGGAGTGGGTTTAGCGGCGGTATCCCCCAGCCAATCCGGCCCGCCAGGCTCTGTCGGGGGGGATGAGACAGGGGGGACGCCAGGGGAAGCCGGGGCGGTTG
>JAAUSP010000195.1 GCA_012032575.1 Anaerolineales bacterium
AGCCGGGGATGACCAGGGTCAGCACTTCCAGCCAAAAGCCACGCCGGTGCAGCTCCTCAATGGTCCACAGCACGTGTTTGACCTGCCCGCCCAACTCGCGGTAATTCTGCTGCCGCATGGATTTCAAATCCACTTGTAGCAGTCGGTGTAAGGCTTGACGAAGTCCAGGGCCTCCGGGGTGGCGTTGCCGTTGGAAACAAAGCCGGTCAGCAGCCCGGCGGCTTTGGCCTGCTTAAAAATTTCCATAGACCACTCGGCCGTAATCAGCGGCTCATTGTAACTGCTGACGACCAGCCGCGCCCCGGTCTTTTTACTCGCGCCAACCAAATCGGCGGGGGTAAAGTGGGTGGGCATGACTCCGGCGGCGGAGTCGCGCAAAGCCTGGGACGTGACCCAATTCTGGCAATAGCCACAGTGAAAATCGCAGCCAAGCATGCCAAACGTCAACGCATTGCTGCCGGGCAGGGCGTGGAAATAAGGTTTTTTCTCCACCGGGTCGCTCTGGATGCCGGCAGCGTAACCATAGGGGACGCGCAGCACGCCGTTATAATTGTAACGAACCTGGCAAATCCCACGCTGGCCGGGGAAAATCAGGCAGCGATGGCCGCAGGCAAAACAGCGGAGTTTATCATCGGCTAATTTTTCATACAGGTGGCCCTCGATGGTAGCGGCATCCAGGGCGTCTTGCAGCGTAATGGTCGCCATAATCAAACACCCCTTTCTCACCAGATATTTTACCCTGGCCGAAAACAGAGTCAATGTGCGGACACTTATCATTTATTTTTGACTGATCGTTCAAAATCAGTTATAATCTCGATTGGTTTTGAAGCAAGGTAAAGATGGCCAGACCCAAAGAATTTGACCAGGATAAAATCATTGATAAAGCTTTAGAGCTATTCCGGCTCAAGGGCTATGAAGCCACCTCCATTCAAGATTTGGTGGATTATTTGGGCATTGGGCGAGGCAGTTTGTATGATACCTTTGGCAATAAACATACTCTTTATTTGGATGCCCTGGATCGTTACCTGAGGAGGTCTAGCCAGGAGACTGCTCTCCCTGACCCAACCACGCCCATTAAAACGATTGTGGCTTATATTTTTACCCAACAGGTAGATGAGGCGATCCGCGATTCCAGCCGGGGCGGCTGTTTTATGGTGAATGCGGCCATGGAACTGGTTCCCTCCGACCCGGAGGTGACGACGAGGGTTCAAGCTAACCTGAACACTGCCGAAGAGATGTTTTACCAACTTTTAACCCAAGCCCAGGCCAGAGGGGAACTTTCGAGCCAACGGGATTGGCGGGCTGTCGCCCGAATGTTGGTCAATGCCAGCCTGGGTATCCGGGTCATGGCTAAAATCACCCCCAACCGCCAGGCCCTCGATGATATTGTGGCGGTGGTGATGTCGTTGTTGGAGTAATCTTTAAACAGGAGGTACGCCCCAGAGGAATCAGCGAAATAATTCAGTCAGGAAAACAGCTTGTTGTCACACCTCCTGAGATTGGAGGTATTTATTTGCTTTTATTCTGGAACGATTATTCAAAAACAAGGAGATTAACTTATGTCTTTCGAAACCATGCGCGAAGAAGGTATCCGCCGGGTGCAGTTACCCAAAACCCTGGAAGAAGTTCAGGATTTTGCTATTGGTGAATGGGAAAGTCTGAGTGTTGAGTTAAGACCTACGGAAGATAGGACAGGCACAGGCAAAATTATGCCCACCTATCTTAAACGCCATTTCAGTTATCTGAGTCGGGACAAATTTGTGGGCGTTATTACAATGTACGCCGATAACTACGGGACACTCCCGCTGCTGGAATTTGAATTCAAGGGTAGTCTGCATTGGGGCAACCCTCATCCCATTGCCGAAGGGGCCTGGGAGATTGACTATGTGCTCGACGAGGGGTTTGGCGTGACCCCCATGCACGGTGATGCGGCGGCAATGCTGAATCAAATACCGGTCGAAGGATTGCCCCCGTTTGAAGCGGGGGTCAAACAAGACATCCTGCAAAAACCTTTTCCCCTGTTTAACATCGAAGCCGGTCAAATCGTGTCTGACTATGACCTGATTTACTTCAATCACGGTATGTTATTTATGGGCGCAAAGCATGTGGATGGCACGCCTTTTGACAAGCCCGAACGAAGGCCCCACCAACTTCAGATTCCTCTGGCTCGAGTCCGCAAGTAGTACGAGCCAAAGGGCGAGAGATGGGCCGGGTGAGGCTCATCTCTCGTTTTTCGGTTGTGTATCACGCATCACGTATCATCTTGCCTCTAACGGCATCCACCTTCGATTCTTGAGACCAACATAAACCGACTGCGGGCGAATGAGCCGGTTAAGCTGCTGCTGCTCGAAGCAGTGGGCAAGCCAGCCGGCCACCCGGCCAATGGCAAAGGTGGGGGTGAACAAATCGGCGGTCAAATCGAGGCCGTGTAGCAGCAACGCCGTGTAAAACTCGACGTTGGTTTGCAGGTTGCGGCCTGGCTTGTACTCGGTCAGCAGGGCGACGGCGGTTTGCTCGACCTGGCGGGAGAGTTGGTAAAGAGCCTGATGGCCGTTGCCCCGGAACATTCGCGCCGCTGCCGCCGCCAGAACTTCGGCGCGGGGGTCGCGCACTTTGTAGATGCGATGGCCGAAGCCCATCAGCCGCTCACCGCGCGCCAGTTTGTCCCGCAAATAGGCTTCAGCCCGGTCGGCCTCGCCGATTTCAAACACCATATCCAGGGCGGGACCGGGTGCGCCGCCGTGCAGCGGCCCTTTCAAGGCCCCCAGCGCCCCTACCACCGCCGAAATCAGGTCCGATTGGGTCGAAATAATCACCGCGCGGTAAAGGTCGAGGCGTTCATGCCATGATCCACCACTGTGTTGAGATAGGTTTCCAGGCCGCGCACGTGCTCCGGGGTGGGTGTCTGACCAAAAAGCATGAACAGATAGTTAGCGGCGTGGCTCAAATCGGGCCGGGGAGCGAGGGGTTCCTGGCCCTGCAACAGCCGCCTGTAGGCCGCGATGATGGTCGGAAAAGCCGCCACCAGGGTCAACGCCTGCTGCTCCGGGTCAGCCGGCCCCGCCAAACTGAGGGTTCCGGCGGCCATACGCAGCGCGTCAATCGCCGGAACCGCTCAGCGCCGCCGTCGCAGCAAATCGAGCGTGGCGGGGAGCAGTTCTCTTCGAGCGGCCAGGGCAGCGCGGAAAGCGGTCAATTCCTGGGCGTTGGGCAGCCGGTCGTGCCATAACAAATAAACCGTTTCTTCAAAGGTGGCCCGGCCGGCCAGTTCTTCGACCGGAAAGCCGGCAATGATTAGTTCGCCGGCCTGGCCGTCCACACTGCTCAGCCGGGTTTCAGCAGCGACAACGCCTTCCAGACCCGATACCAATTTTGTCGGTGTGCATGTTTCAGTCATAACTTTTTTACCTCCTACCCTTAAACGAGGAACTAAGGGGACTCACCCCTTTGGTTCCTTCAGTTCCATATAGTTCCCTCAATTCCATTTCTTTATGCCCCCAAAGGCGGCAAAACAACTATTTTTGTGCAGAATTTCCACCTCGCCAAAGCCGGCCTGCCGCAGCAGGTCAAGCTGAAACATCAGCGGGCGCGGTGTGTCTTCCTCGGTGATATAACCAAAAACCTGCTCCCGATAACTTTCACCCTTGAAGCCGGTCAAATAATCGCCGTAGCGTGCCCACATCAAACTTTGCACCGCCGGGGTGGAATGTTGGATCAGGTCCGAAATCCACAACGAACCGCCCGGTTTCAGCGCCGCAAAACATTTGCGGAAGACCGCCGCCCACTCCGCCTCCTCCCGCAGGTGGTGAAAAACCGCCGCCGCCATCATCACATCGAACTGGCCTTCCCCCAGTTCCAGTTCGCGGATGTCGGCCTGGTGCGTGGTGATGGTTCCACGAGTGGCCGGCCTGATGCGCTCGACCGCCCGCTCCAGCATGGGCCGGCTCAAATCCACCAGGGTGACATCCGGGTTGGGCAATAATTGCAGCAGTTTGAGGGTGTAATTGCCGGCCCCGCAGCCAATATCCAGCACGCTGCTGGCCTGCGGACTCACCGCCGCCGCCGCTCTGGTGATCAATTCCAGCACCAGCGGCGCGTCAATGGTGGCCGACTGGCCGGTTTCTAAATTGGAAAAACGTTCCACATCGGCGTCAAAACGCCGGCGAATTTGGTCTACGCTGGATTTCATGGTGTCTCTCTCTGAAAATAAATTTAGCGGAGTCAAACGGCTTAAACCGTTTGACTACTTTCCCCAATCATCACCCGGTTCATGGTTATCCCTTTCACGATTGCATTATAATTGAATTAAAATATATTGTCAATATTGATTATCAAATCAATATATAGTATAATTAATCTCAGTTCAGGATTTTTTATTTCTCGACAGGATTAACAAGATTTACAAGATAAAATCGGTAAAAAATCTTGTAAATCTTGTCTATTGTGTTTGAAACTTCGAACTCACGATGCTGGTGTTGGTCAGTTTGCCAAATTCAACGGATGACCCTACAGTGTGAGAATTATGGAAACAAACAAAACGCTTTATCTGACCGCCCAGGAAGCAGCTCAGGCACTAGACATCAGCCTGCCGACGCTGTACGCTTATGTCAGCCGGGGCTTGATTCGCTCCGAGGCGACCGGCAGCAGCAAACGCACCCGCGCTATCGGACGGAAGATGTGCAAAAACTCAAGGAACGGCAGGTCCAGCGACGCGACCCGGCCAAAGTGGCCGAGAGCGCCTTGCATTGGGGCGCGCCGGTGCTGGAATCGGCCATTACCCTGCTGGCGGACGACCGGCTGTACTATCGGGGCTATGATGCGCTGGAATTAGCGACTCGCTGTACGGTGGAACAGGTGGCGGCTTTAATCTGGACGGGGGAACTGGTCAGCGACCCGGCGGCCTTGTTTGGCGCTGCCTGGAATCCGCTGCCGCCGCGCTGTCAGGAGGTGCGGGAGCATTTGGCGGGCGTGCCGGCGCTGGAAGCTTTTCAGATTTTGCTGCCGCTGGCGGCGGTGGATGATTGGGCGGCCTACGATTTACGCCCGCCGGTGGTGGCGCAAACGGGGGTGCGGATTATGCGTCTGCTGGCAACCATTACTGCGGGCGATCAGACCGGCAATACCCTCAGCCAGCGGCTGCGGCATGGTTGGATGCAGCATGACCCCCAGGCAGCCGGCTTAATCAACAGCGCCTTGATCCTGTGCGCCGACCACGAACTCAACGTCTCTTCTTTTACCGCCCGCTGTGTGGCTTCGGCCGGTTCGACACCCTATCAGGTGGTCCAGGCCGGTCTGGCGGCTTTGCAGGGAGTCAAACATGGCCGGATGACGGACCGGGTCGAAGCTTTTCTGCGCGAAGCCGGGTCGCCCGCCGGAGTCCAGACGGCTATCGCCGGCTATCTGCGCCGGGGCGAATCCATCCCCGGCTTTGGACATCCCCTCTACCCCGGCGGTGATCCGCGCGGCCGGTTATTGCTGGATCAAACCGCCGCCGCCTATCCCGACTCTCCGGCCCTGGCACTGACTCAGGCCGTCGCCGCCGCCGTTTTTGAACTGATGGGCGAATATCCCACGGTTGATTTCGGCCTGGTGGCGCTGGCCCAAACGCTCCAACTGCCGCCCGGCGGCGCTATCAGCCTCTTTGCCCTGGGCCGCACCATCGGCTGGATTGGCCATGCCATCGAGCAGTACCAACTCGACCGGATGATTCGGCCCCGCGCTCAGTATGTGGGCAAACAGCCGGGGGAAGGGTAAAACGTGTTGCGTAGATGCTATGACGCAACACGCATCCTCCGGCAGTTCAACTTACAACTCCACTGACTCGCCCGGCTGCAACACTCTCACCTTCGTTGCCGTTTCCGCTTCGACCCGTTTGGCCCAGGCGTTGCCATCCTGGGCGATGAGCGGCCAGGTGTTGTAATGGCTCGGCACAGCCAGCTTGGGGTTAATCAGCTTGACCGCGCGCAGGGCGTCATCCGGCCCCATCGTAAAGTTATCGCCGATGGGCAGGACCAGCAAATCAATGCCTTCTTCGCCGTAAAGGCGCATGGTTTCAAACAGGCCGGTGTCGCAGGTGAGGTAAACTTTTTTACCCTCGGCGGTAATGAGGAAACCGGCAGGATTGCCGCCGCCGCTGCCATCGGGCAGGCCGGAGCCGTGGTGGGCAATGGTCAATTTAACATAGCCAAAATCATAATGGAAGCCGCCGCCGATATGGTGGGCGTGGGTTTTGGCTTCGGCCACGCCCTGGCCTTGCAGCCAGTTGATAATTTCAAAATTCGCGATGACTGTCGCGCCGGTGCGATTGGCTATGCTTATCAGGTCTTCCAAGTGGTCAAAATGGCCGTGCGAGACCAGGATGTAATCCGCCTGCACTGCATCGGCTTTGATGGGAGCGGACGGATTGCTGGTAAAAAAGGGATCAACGATCAGCCGTTTGCCGCCAATTTCCAGGGCATGCGTGCCATGTCCAAGCCAGGTGTATTTAATTGCCATTGTGATGCCTCCTTGTTGATAAGATAATCTAATTTTTAATTCTAAAGTATCATTTACAGTTTTCTGTAATGCAATTACAATGATTTCGTAGCCGGTCCGGTATATGGTGTTGGTAACAACAATTCAGTTGAACCCTATTCAAAGGGAGATTGGAGATTGTTGGTGTGAATCTCCAATCTCCAATCTCCCAAAAGTGATGCTGCTATGACTCTCTCCCCTGGCTCGATCATTTTTCTTGTTTTGACTGTTTTGCTGACGGTGGCGGGCCTGTCAACTTTTTTGAGCACTGTTTTTGTTGCGGTTTGGTGGCTGGCCCGCTGGATGGGACTGCTCCCGCCCCAAAGCCGGCTCAGCCTTCTGGTCGAGCGCTGGCTTGATCGGTTCCGGCCAAAGGACTCGCAGGCTCAGGTACACAAGTGGTACACCTGGGAATTTCCCACCCGGCCCGGTCTCAGCCGCCGGCTGCCCGGCTCGCGCTTTTTCGCCGAGTTGTGGGTCAACCGGCAGCGCTATCTTCATTTTCATCAGCGACCCCGCCAGTTGAGTCCCAGCCACTTTGACTCTTACGTCACCCTCTCGACCCCGGAAATCGAAACGCTGGCAGATCAACTGATTGAATTGGGGCAGACCCAGCAATTAAGTTACTACGAGCAGTTGTGCAACACCCTGGCTTTTGTCCAGCAAAACATCCGCTACACCGACGACCTGTGTGTGGAAACGGGCCAGTTGATCGAGTACCCCAAGTTTCCCCTGGAAACCCTGGTAGAGAAAAAGGGCGATTGTGAAGACCAGTCTATTCTGGCGGCGGCGCTGCTGGCGGCGATGGGGTATGAGGTAGCCCTGTTGATCCTGCCCATCCACGTGGCCCTGGGCGTCGCCGGTTTTGATAACCGGCCCGGCAGTCGAGTGGTGTACCCGGCCAACGGCCTGCGCTACCTTTATACCGAAACAACCGCGCCCAACTGGCTCCCCGGCGAAGTGCCCCAGCCATTTCGCGGCTACCTGTCCAGCGGCCAGTTTGAGGTTTTGCCGGTAGCCCCTAGAAGATCGAATTGAGAGCAGGTGAGAATTGAGAAGAATTATACTTATTTTCTCACCTTACGCAAAGGAGAATTAGCCCCTCTTGTTGGAGGGAGTCCGGCAACATTTGAGCATATTGATGGATGTTTTCCAGGGTTGTCATAAGCATTTGCCTCCTATGATATTATCAACAAATCATCTGACCCTGTGTAATCTACACACCGATATTGACAGTCTGATTGCCCATGCGGGAATGAAGCCTCTCCTTGACCAGATTTTCGCCTCGGATGGTAAATCTCCTAAAGTTGTGCTAGAATCTTGATGGAACTTATAAAGCTTTAAGTTTAGCCTTGATTTTTAAGCGGTTGAACTGGAAGTGAGATAGGGATAAAAATGGTCGAAATCACGATGCAAATCACGGATCGGCTGGCGCAACGGCTGCAACCGCTGTACGATTGGCTGCCTACCATTTTGGAGTTAAGCCTGGTTGGATTTAAAACACCGGCGGTACAAACCGTTTCGGAAATTATTGAGTTTTTAACTACCAGTCCCTCACCGAGCGAAGTGTTGGACTATCATGTGTCCGAGCGAGCACAGACCAGACTACAGCGGCTTTTAGCGATTAACGCCGCCGGACTGGCTTCAGCAGAAGAACAAGCCGAGCTAGATGAGATAGGTCAGATTGAGCATATTGTCATTATGCTTAAGGCCCAGGCCCAGGAAAAGATAACCCGGCAAAACTGATGGCAGAGACGATTTCAGGAGCTTTGCGCCAGTCAGTTCATTTTCGACTTGAAGGAGCTTTTATTCAGCCCTTGACTCCCGCAGGCCGTGTCACGACAAAGATGCTTCACTTTAACGAGTCCGATCGAGTGGAAGAATGAGAACGGCTTATAGAAATAAACCTATATCCCTGAAGCTCTGTGTTTCTTAACCCCACCCGGTGGACGAAAGTCCGGCCGTTACGGATTCAAATCCGTAACAAGCTGTTAACGAAATAATATTCCCAAAGCGTCCGTCAATTGGAATAATCTTAAAAGGAAAATGTAATTTTTCGGCGGGAGTTGTGTGGTACACTGAGGGTAATGTTAAGGAAATAGATCAAATGACCTCCACTGCGTAGGGAGATTAGAGATTGGAGATTGATAATCTCTAATCTCCAATCTCTAATCTCCCAATCTCCAATCTCCAAGTTATTTGATCTTCGTTCCTCAGTTTTGTTAATCTTCATCGGCGAGGTGACAAAATGGGACTTATCCGCAGGAAGGTCAAAAATCACGTAGTTTGTAATCATTCGGGCGCGAGTGGGGATCACTGCCCCCGGTGTGGAGCCGGCAGGAATGAGTACGGCGGCGGCTACGAAACCCGGCTGGTTACGATTGAACAGGAATTTCTGGAGGTCTGCCAGCATCGGGGCGAGTTCGGCGCTCGCTGCTCCCGGTGTGGCGATATGATCGGGCTGGTTTTTTCTAAGGCGTAGTTTCTGAAAATAGAGGCGATGACGAGTGAGGCGAGGAGGCGAAAAAGCTCTTCGCCTCCTCGCGTCCTCGTGTCCTCGTCTCATTTTCATCAGCGCATGGCAAATATCCCCAACTTGTGCTAGAATCTCTCCATTATTCTAAGGAGGGATAACCTATGCGCTCAAGTAACCCCGCCCTAAGCTCAAAAGTATTTACCGGCCTGGCCCCGGCCAGCGAGACGATGTCCATCCAGGGCACGGTCAATAAAACGTTGATCCTGCTGCTGCTGGTTTGCGTCTCGGCGGCCTGGATTTGGAGCAAATATTTCAGCACGCCGGAACCGTCGCAGGCTGCCGCGGGCATCTCGCTGTGGATGCTCGGCGGGGCGATTGGCGGGCTGATTATGGCTATAGTGACCATCTTCAAGCGCTCGTGGGCCGGCGTCACCGCGCCGATTTATGCCCTGCTGGAAGGGCTGCTGCTGGGTGGTCTTTCGGCCACCTTCGAGGCGCGTTATCCGGGGATTGTCATCCAGGCGGTCGGGCTGACCTTTGGCACGCTCTTCTGCCTGCTGGTGGCCTACAGCTCCCGCCTGATCAAAGTGACCCAGAACTTCCGCCTGGGCGTTGTCGCCGCCACCGGCGGGATTGCCCTGTTTTATCTGGCCTCGTTTGTGCTGGGCTTTTTCGGCATCCACATTCCCTACATCCACGAAAGCGGCTTGATCGGCATCGGTTTCAGTCTGGTGGTTGTGGTCGTCGCCGCCCTCAACCTGGTGCTGGATTTTGATTTTATCGAGCAGGGGGCCATGCGCGGCGCACCCAAATACATGGAATGGTACGGCGCGTTTGGCCTGATTGTCACCCTGGTCTGGCTCTACCTGGAAATCCTGCGCCTGCTGTCGAAGCTGCGCAACCGGAATTAGAAGCGTCTATTGATAGGGCAGGAAGGAAAAAATGATGAACTTCACTCGAATTACCATTGATGCTAATCAAATGGGGGGCGTACCATGCGTCCGAGGCTTGCGTATCCCTGTGGCTACAGTAGTGGAGATGGTTGCCGAAGGTATGAGTGATGTGGAAATTTTGGCCGCCTACCCAGATTTGGAGCGTGAGGATATTCGCGAAGCTTTGCGTTTTGCTGCTGAGGCGGTTCGAGAACGTGAATTACCCCTGCTCGTGCCCCAATGAAATTTCTGGTAGATAATGCTTTGTCACCTCGCTTAGCTGAAGGCTTAAACGGACAGGGCTATGACGCTGTTCATGTCCGTGATTATGGAATGCAAGCGGCCAGTGATCAGGAAATATTTGAGCGTGCTGCTGCTGAAGATCGGGTTGTGATCTCGGCCGACACTGATTTTGGAATGCTATTGGCGTTGTGGAAAGAAAGCAAACCCTCAATCATCTTATTTCGCAAAGGAACTGAGCGGCGACCTGAAAGTCAATTGGCTTTGCTCATAACAAATCTACCCGCTGTTCAAAAAGCTTTGGAAGATGGAAGTGTCGTCATTTTTGAGCCAAGCCGTATTCGTATTCGTTCATTGCCGATGGGTGGTCAGTAGGTAATGGATGTAAACCGGCTCATCTGCGGCGACGCCATTGCCGAAATGTCCACTCTGCCCGATGCCTGCGTGGACCTGCTTATCGCCGACCCGCCCTACAATTTAGGTAAAGATTACGGCAACAACCTCGACCGGAAAGCCTGGGCCGAGTATGAAGCGTTCAGCCGGGACTGGCTGGCTCAAGCGGTTCGCCTGCTCAAGCCGAACGGCTCGCTCTACGTCTTTATGGGTGTCCGCTTTATCTCGCGCCTGTTTAGGCTGCTGGAAGAGGAGCTGGGGTGAACTTCAACGGCTGGATTACCTGGCATTACACCCAGGGCATGGGCCGCAAAGCCGGCTTTTCGCCCCGGCACGAAGATATTTTGTATTTCACCCGCTCCGAGCAGTTCACCTTCAACCTCGACGCGGTGCGTATCCCTCAGAAATATTACCGGGAGCGCAACAACATGGCCGGGGCCAATCCCGGCGACGTGTGGACCTTTTCCCACGTTCACTATTGCAGTGCCGAGCGGCTGCCCCATCCCACCCAGAAGCCGGAAGCCCTGCTGGAGCGGATCATCAACGCCAGTTCCAATCGCGGCGATCTGGTGCTCGACCCGTTTGTGGGCAGCGGCACCACCTGCCGGGTGGCCCAGGTTTTGGGCCGAACCTGGCTTGGCATTGACCTCAATCCAGAGTATATTATAATGAGCCAACAGCGGCTCGACGCGCCGTTCGACGGGTTCGACTCACTCGACCCGCGCGCCCGGCGCACGCCGAAGGATTTGCCGGGGGTGAAAGAGGGACCGGCGACATTTCTGATAGATAGCAACGTGATGCGTGATGCGTGATAAATCTTCACGCATCACGCATCACGTATCACGCATCACATTGAAGGGGACTTTCGCATGAAGTATCACATTTGGACCGCCGGCTGCCAGATGAACGTGGCCGATTCGCAGCGGGTCGGCTCGGAGCTGGAAAAGCTGGGCTATCACTACACCGACAGTTACCGCGAGGCCGACATCGTCGTGCTCAACACCTGCGTGGTGCGCCAGAGCGCCGAAGATAAAGCTGTCGGCTTTTTGTGGAGCCTCAAGCCGCTCAAAGAGGCCCGGCCCGATAAAGTGCTGGCCCTGATGGGCTGTATGGTTGGGGCCAAAGGCGGCAGCCAACTGGTCAAAGCCTTTCCCCACGTGGACGTGTTTATGCCGCCCAGCGAACCCGGTCCCCTGGTTGACTTTTTGCTGGCCCGCGAAAGCGAGCAGGCCGCCCTGGCCTTTCGCCACCACCTGCAAGATGAAGAAACCCGGCTGGTCCTGCCCGAGCACCAGCAAAATAAGCTTATCACCGCCCACGTGCCGATCATCTACGGCTGCAACCATGTCTGCACCTTTTGCATCATCCCCGCCCGGCGCGGGCGCGAGCGCAGCCGCTCCATCGGCGAGATTGCCGCCGAAACCCGCAGCCTGGTAGCCCAGGGCGTGCGCGAAGTGACCCTGCTCGGCCAGATTGTGGACCGCTACGGCTTTGACGTGCCCGACGGCCCGCGCCTGCCCGACCTG
>JAAUSP010000196.1 GCA_012032575.1 Anaerolineales bacterium
CTTATACCCCTTATCCAACCTATACCCCGCCGCCTCCAGCCCAGAGCGTTCTTCCTTCCGACGAGGTTGAAAAGCTGGTCTGGCCCACCGGCCCCGCGATGACGTCATTCCAGTTGAAGACGCCGCCAGCTTTATCGGCGAAACTATTACCGTTGAAGGGACGGTTTCGCGGACACACAACGCCGGCAGCGCCGTTTTTCTCAACTTTGAGGGGGCAAACCAGGAGGTTTTTACGGCGGTCATTTTCCCTGATGACTGGCCCAAGTTCCCCGCTCCGCCCGAAACGCTTTTCGCCGGCAAATTAGTCAGGATCGAAGGGGTTATCGAAGAGTATCAGGGTACGCCGGAAATCATTATCAAAGAACCCTGGCAGATTGAAGTGGCCCTGACCTTGGGTCAGCCGGTGGTTAGCAATTGTGACTGCCAGCAGGCGCAGGCTTTGCCGCCGCCCACCGTCACCCCTACAACCCCGGTAGCGGCCTCGGAAGCCCCGCCTACCGAAGCGGCCGCTACGGCTGAACCCGTCGAGGTAGATGCTGCCGTTGCCCCCGGCACTATCATCTCCTGGGCCGATGCCGCCGCTTACGAGGGTCAAACCGTGACGGTGGAAGGGCGAGTGGTAGATACCTATGACTCGGAAAAAGTGGTGCTTTTGAATTTTGATCAGGATTACCGAACCACCTTCAAAGTCGCCATTTTTGCCGATGCCTGGCCGCTTTTTCCCGCTCCGCCTCACGAATATTATCGCGATAAACTGGTGCGGGTGACGGGTCAGATAAAAATGTATCAAAATGCCCCGGAAATTATAGTCGAGCAGCCGGAGCAGATTGAGATTGTGGAGTAATACGAGCGTGGTTTCATTGCCAACCATTTTGCTTATTTTGGCCGGTGTCAGCATCGGCGCGGCGGTGATTGCCGCCCTCATCGCCCTTCGTTCGGCCCGCGAGGCCCGCAGCGCCATCTTTCCAATCGTGCGTGAAGAAGAAACGCTGCGTGCTCAGCGGGCGCGGATTGCCACGTTTATGTTGAGCGCCTTGACCGCCCTATTTTTGGGGGGCTGGCTGGCTACTTTGCGTCTCGGTTTTCCCGCTGCAAGCGATAATATCGCCGCCATTCCGCCGGTCGAATCACCCGTCATTGCTTTTGTTACCGAAACAGTCATTATTGCAACCGAACCGCCCGCCGTGGCAGCCACGCCTACTGCGATGCAGCAGGCTCAAGCTGCGGCTACAGCTACACCGCTCCCCTCGGCTACCGTGCCGCCGGTTTCTATCTCTGAGACTCCGGTCGAAGCGGCAGTTGGCCCGGCTACAGCCGCCCAACCTGTTGCAACCGAACCGCCGCCCCCACCTCCGCCAACAGCAACCCCGGTGCCCCCCACTCCCGTGCCCACTGAAACACCTACCCCCACCCCAACGGCGACCGTAATCGTCGCCGTGCCAACTTCAGGGCCGCGCACCCCGGCACCCTCCGGTGTTCGCATGGGGCCAATCCAGTTTGCCGCCGATATTACCCCCAATATTGAGGCCATCAATCCCAACGATTTCTTTCCCCAGAGCACCGAGTCGGTCTATGCCGTTTACCCTTACAGCGGCATGGTGGATGGGGTAGATTTTGCGGCGGTGTGGTATCAAAACGGGGTTGAGCTGTGGCGTGATGAACAGAAATGGCGCTGGGGTGATGACGCTCAATTTTACAGCTTCCTCAATCCCCCCGGTGACGGGCTTTACAAATTAGAACTTTACGTCAACGACTCGGTCGTTGCTACCGGTATCTTTGAGATTCGGTAACGTTTTTTGTTAAGATAGCGCTATCTCACCCACCTTAAAGCATGACTTGTAGCCGGAGGGTTGGAAGGATGGAAGATTGGAAATTCACCCAACTTCCAACCTTCCAACTTTCCAACTTTGCAACCTCATGACTCTCCTGATCCGCTTCGGTCTGGCCTGGCTGGCCGGGATTGCTTTCGCTGGCTGGTTTGATTTGCCCTGGATTTTGGTGCTGTTGGCCGCGCTGCCGGCCCTCGGAGCGTTGCTGCTTTACCGGCAAAACCCGCCCGCCCGGTTGTGGGCCATCACAGCCCTGACCTTTTTGGCCGGTCTGTTCCGCGTCCTCTTTTTTCAGCCCATCTTTGATGAAACCGACCTGGCGTTTTACAACGACGCCCCCCGCCCGGTCAGAATTACCGGCCTGGTGGTTGACGAGCCGGATGTACGCGACACGTACATCAACCTCCGCCTGGAGGCTGAGTCGCTCCAGCAGGGTGAGGATATCCTGCCGGTCAGCGGATTGCTGCTGGTCCGCGCCCCCCGCTACCCCGAGCGTTTTTACGGCGACCGCCTGACCGTGGCTGGCAAACTGGAAACGCCGCCCGTAATGGAGGATTTCTCGTATAAGGATTACCTGGCGCGTTTTGGCATCTATTCGCTGATGCGCCGGCCCCGCATCGAACTCATCGCCGGTGATCAGGGCAACCCTTTTTGGACGGCGCTGCTGACCTTCAAAGCTCGGGCGGCCCAAACCATCAACCGCATTCTGACCGAACCCTACGCCTCGCTGCTGAACGGCATCCTCCTCGGTATCGAAACCGGCATTCCCAAAGGGCTGTATGAAACCTTCAACCTGACCGGGACTTCCCACATCATCGTTATTTCGGGCAGCAACATTTCGCTGATTGCCGGGATATTTTTGTTATTAGGCCAGAAAATCCTGGGCAAACGGTATGCGCCGCCGCTGGCAATAGGGGGCATTATTATCTACACCTTCCTGGTCGGCGCGGATGCGGCGGTAAGCCGGGCCGCCGTAATGGGCTGCGTTTTTGTGCTGGCGATCTGGGTAGGGCGTCCGGGACTGGCCCTTAATTCGCTCATTTTTTCCGGCTTTGTCCTGACCCTGCTCAACCCGCTCATCCTGTCCGATGTCGGTTTTCAGCTCAGTTTTATGGCTACCCTGGGCCTGATTCTGCTGGTTCCGCCCCTGGAACGGACATTTTTTGGCCTGCTGCAACGCCTGCTCAAAACGGAGCAGGTTGGCCTGGGGATGGCCCTGCTCAACGAGCTGCTGATTGTGACCCTGGCGGCGCAGATCATCACCGGCCCGCTGATTGTCTACCATTTTGGCCGGCTCTCGCTGGTATCGCTGCTGACCAATTTGCTGATCCTGCCGGCCCAGCCGCCGGTAATGATTGTGGGAGGCCTGGCCGCGCTGGGCGGGATGGTGTGGCTGCCGCTGGGCCAGGCGCTCGGCTGGCTGGTCTGGCTGCCCCTGGCCTGGACGGTTCAAATGGTCGAATGGACGGCCCGGCTGCCTTTTGCCTCGCTCGATTTGGGTAAGTTTCCGCTGTGGTTGTTGGGGCTGTTTTATGCCGCTATTGGCGCGGGCATCTGGTCGGCCAACCGCCCGCGAACGGAGGAGGAAACACAGCCTCGTTTTCACCTGCCCGAAATCGGCTCGGCCAGTACCCGGTTATGGGTCGGCGGCGGGGCGGTGGGAGCGCTGCTGGTCTGGCTGGCGGTGCTGGCACTGCCCGATGGCCGGCTGCACGTGGCAGTGCTGGATGTGGGCCAGGGCGACGCCATCCTCATCACTACCCCCGCAGGCCGGCAAATCCTGATTGACGGCGGCCCCACCTCCACCGATTTGACCTGGCGGCTGGGCCAGGAAATGCCCTTTTGGGATCACTCGCTGGATGTGGTCATCAACACCCACCCCGACGCCGACCACCTGGCCGGCCTGCCGCCGCTGCTGGATCGCTACCAGGTGGGGCAGATTCTTCTCCCCGATGTGGGCAGCAGCAGCGACCTTTACCGCGAGTGGGAAATCCAACTGGCCGAAGCGCAACTGACGCCGGTTATCGCTCAAGCGGGCACTGAACTGACCCTGGGACAGGGTATCACCGCGACGCTGCTCAACCCCGGCCCTGCTTCTGCCGCTGAGGACTCGGTCAATAATCATTCGGTGGTGCTGCGGATGGAAATGGGCCAGATCAGTTTTTTGCTGCCGGGGGATATTGAAGAGCCGATTGAGCGCAGTTTGGTGTCGCAGCAAGCACCCCTGGCCGCTACTGTCCTCAAAAGCGCCCATCATGGCAGCAAAACCTCTTCCAGCGAAGCCTTTTTGGATATGGTCAATCCGCAGATTGTGGTCATCTCGGTAGGCCAAGATAACGATTTCGGCCATCCGTCGCCGGAGGTGCTGGAACGTTACGCCGAGCACGGCATCACCGTCTTCCGCACCGACGAGCAGGGGACGGTGGAGTTCAGCACGGATGGGGAGCGGTTGTGGGTGGAGACGGATAGATGAGAATCTTCGGTGTCTTGTTGTTTTTGCCTGCGAAGGCATTTACCCAAAAGGTTAGACGAAAATGACTAATAATTTAGACTGGTTAATCGAGCGGGAAATCTCCTTAGAAGGCCAAACTATTCTTTACAGCTATGATAAAGAAGGTGATATTTTGGAGATCGTTTTTCAAACGGGTCAAGGCGGTATTGGTGTTGACCTGACTGAAAATATTACACTGCGCTATAATCGGAATAGCCGGGAACCTCTCAGCTTGTTGTTGAGTGGTTTTTCACACCTTATCCGGCCCACCCAGTTTGGACCACCCAGTTTTCAATTAACTGCTTTAGCCGAATTACCTGCGGAGATGCAGCAAGTAGTGTTGCGCATCCTGAATTCCTTTCCGGTCAACCGTTTCCTGAAGTTATCCGGCCTCCGCCTCGTCCCCGGTGGTGAATTGCAGCCGATTACTTATCTCACTCAGCCAGACGAATTGGCCCTCGACAAAGTGCTGGCTTGATTCCCCTTTTTGTCTGCCCTGTTCTCCCTGCAAATTTTACCCACTTCTGAAAATCGAATATAACTACTTTTTTGTCCATTCTGTCGTATAATGGACTTTAAGGTTTTTCAACGGAAGTGAAGGAGCAAAGGGCATGCCCATCACCAGGATTGCCGGTAATAAAACGCTGGGGCCTTTGAAACAAGGGTTTATCGAACGGATTAAAATTGGCAAAGTCGTGCCGATCGTCAGCAATGAATTGGCCAATGATTTGGTATTGGGCGGGCAAACCAATCTGGTCAAAGGCTATGCCGAATATATTGACTACCCCCTGGAAAATCGCCACGACCTGTTTCAGATGACCAAATTCAAGCGGATTACCACTGTCATTGATGATTGGGAACTCAAATCAGATTATCTGAACTTTGTCAAAAATCAGCTCTACCGTCTGGCCGAAGCGCAGGGAACTTCGGTCGAGCTATTGGCCGAAGCCGAAGAAATGGTGGATGATATCAACTTCTCCGAATTTTCTGCCCGGTTGGGTTATCCCAAATTCAGCCAGGCCGCCGATGACCCCCTGCTCATTCTGGCCGATTTACCGCTGCCTATTTACCTGACCAGCAGTTATCACAACTTTGTCGAAGAAGCCCTCAAAAAAGCGGGCAAAACGCCTCGCTCCGAAATCTGCCGCTGGCACGAGGGCCTGGAGGTTATCCCCTCGGTGTTTGACGCCCCTTCGCTGCTGGAGCCGGAAAAAGCGTACCAGCCTACCCCGCAAGAGCCGTTGGTTTACCATTGCACGGCTTTGACGAGCGCCCCGACTCCCTGGTTTTGACCGAGGACGATTATCTGCAATTTCTGGTGGCCATCTCGCGCCTCAAAGGCCAGCCCACCGATCCCATCCCCCGACGCATCCGCCAGGCCATCTCCGATTCCGCCTTGATTCTCCTGGGCTATGATCTGGACAGTTGGGCCTTTCGGGTCATCTTTTGGGGTCTCATCAAAAGCGCCTCGATGACCAATACCGGTATTTTTACGATTCAGCTAAAACCTACCCCGGTGGAGCAAAAATTTTTTCAGGATTACCTCAAGCTCGAAGCCAAGCTTGAAGTCTACTGGGGCGATATTTACCAATACACCCGGCATCTCCGGGATAGTTTGCGTTAGGTAAACTATGGCAGACTCTACTCAAAACCCCTATGTCGGCCCGCGCACCTTCACCCGGCAGGAAAGCAAGCGCTTTTTTGGGCGTGAGCGGGAAGCCCAGGAACTCTGCTCGCTGGTGATCTCGGAGCGGCTGACGCTCTTTTACGCCCAATCGGGCGCGGGCAAAAGCTCCCTCATCAACACCCGCCTGGCTCCCTTGTTGGAGGAAGCCGGTTTTGTGGTGCTGCCCATCAGCCGTGTCAGCGGCGATTTACCGCCGGAGGTCAGGCGGGTCAGCAATATCTTTATTTTTAACCTCATGCTGAGTCTGGAACGCGGCAGCGGCGCCCCCAACCGTCTGGTTGATCTATCTCTGGCTGACTTTTTGGCCCGTTTGACCAGCACCGACGGCGAAAATTATTGTTATGACCCTCAAGCAGAGCTTGACGGCGAGGCAGATGACGCAGCCCTGCATCATGTTTTGATCATTGACCAGTTTGAAGAAATTATCACCACCCACCCGGAACGCTGGACGGACCGGGAAGATTTCTTCCGCCAGCTCAATGGGGCGATGGCCGCCGATCCTCTGCTGTGGGTCGTGCTGACCTTGCGCGAAGATTACGTCGCCGCGCTGGACCCCTACGCCCACCTTTTGGCGGGTAAACTCCAGGCTCGTTTTTATATGCAGCGCATGGGTAGCCAGGCCGCCCTGGAAGCAACCAGAAGACCGGCGGCGCAATATGGCCGGCCCTTTGCCCCCGGCGTGGCCGAGACGTTGATAGATAATTTGCGCCAGATTCGCGTGCCGGACCAACGCGAAACTCAGCCCGGTGAATTTATCGAGCCGGTGCAGTTGCAGGTGGTCTGCTTTCAGCTTTGGGAAAGTTTAGGGCCGGACTCCGCCCAAACCGAGATTACCGAGGCCGATTTGATCCGGCTGGCCGGCGGCCGCGACCTGGCCCAGTTTGTGGATAGGGCCTTGGCCAAGTTTTATGCCGACGCCATTGACCTGGTTTCGAGCGATGAGCCGGGCCGGACCGAGTTTGACCTGCACAACTGGTTTGAAAGCCAACTGATTACCCCGGCTAAAACCCGCGCTTTGGTGCTGCAGGACCCGCAGAGTGGCGCAGTGGGTGAACTCCCCAAAAGTGTCATCGCCGCTTTGGAAAAACTGTTCCTGATCCGGGCCGAGTCCAGAGCGGGCGGCACCTGGTATGAGTTGGTGCATGATCGCTTCATTGATCCTATTTTGCAAGCCAATTGGGAATGGCAGCAGAACCATCCCCTGATTATTGCCGCCCGCGACTGGCAAAAAACCGACTGGGACGAAAGCAAACTTTATCAGGGGGAGCCGTTAGCCGCGGCCTTCACTCATCCTGACGCCAAAATTGGGCTGGTGAAAGAATTTCTGGCCGAAAGCCGTAAAGCCGAAACTGCCAGAGAAGAGGCGATTAAACGGGAGCAGCGCCATCAGGTATTGAAGTGGACCATTGGGATCATCGGTTTGCTGGCGGTCGCTGCTATCACCGCGGCGGTGGTGGCGGTCAATCAGGCCAATCTGGCCTACCAAAATGCCGGGGTTGCCGTGCAGCAAGAGGGCACGGCCAATGCCGAGCGATCTGCCGCCGATAAGGCCAGAGAAACAGCCCAGGCCGCCCAGGTCAAAGCCGAAGCCGAGCGCGACAGCGCCGCCGCCGCCGAATTCAATGCCCAGCAGCAGCGCGCCACTGCCGAAGCCGCCGGAACGGAGTCGGCGCAGCGCTTTAACAGCGTCAAAGGGTTTGCCACCGAGACTTTTTTTGTCAAACAAACTCTGGAAAGTGAGCAAAGTAAATCTGCTACCCTGGCCGCCAATCTGGCTGCCGTTTTAACGGCCCAGGCTCAAGCTCCGACCGCCACGGCTACCCCCACGCCGCTTCCCACGCCTTCCCCCGCAGTCACCGACGGTTCCTCAGAGGGTACGGAACCTGATGATACGCCCACCCCAACTGTCACCCCTACGACCACCCCCGAAGAAGCCGGCAAAGCGACAGTCGCCGCGGCCCAAAGTCAACTGGCCCAGGTTCAGGCGGAACAAACGGCAGTCGCCCAAACCAAGGCGACCAGCTCGGCCATTTCTTTTCCACCTCCGGGCCAAATAGTGTTCGTCTCAGATCGGTTGAGTCAGGCCGATTTATATATTATGAATGGGGACGGCAGCAATGTCATCCGTTTAACCGGCCAGGATAACAGTCTGGATGTCAATCCACTTTACCCTAAACCCAGTTATGGACCCGGTCAGCGGCATCAACTTATTTTTTCCAGCAAACGGGGCGACCGGCTCTCACTGACGGCCATTAATCTGGCGGGCCAAGACCCGGTTGACATCGGCGGGCGGGAGTGGGACAACTGGGACCCTTCTTTTGCTCCGGGTGGTCAGCAGCTTACCTTGGTGTCCTCTCGCAGCGGCCGACCGGAAATTTATACCATGCAGCTTGATGGCTCCGAAGCGCAGCTTGTCACCAATGATCTGGTCAGGGCGACCATCGGCGGGCCGGTCAATATCGGTTCCCCGGTCTGGTCGCCCAACGGCCGGCGGATTGCCTTTGTCGTTTCGGAACGAGAAGCCCAATCTGATATTTGGTTGGTCAATGCCGATGGCACCAACCCGGAGCGGCTGACCCGGAGCGGCTCGGTTGACGCGAACCCGGTCTGGTCGCCGGATAGCCAGCAGCTTGCCTTTGTCAGCACCCGCGATGGCAATGTCGAGATTTATCTGGCCGATCTACTCAGTGGCGGAGCGGAACGTAACCTGACCAACTCCCCGTTTGATGAAAATTACCCGGCCTGGTCGCTCGATGGCAACTGGCTGGCCTTTTCCCGGTACACCACCAACAACGAGATTTTTGTCATGACCCTTGACGGCAATAATGTCACCAACCTCACCAACAACAGCAGCTCCGATTGGTCCCCCGTTTGGACGCCGTAGCGAGATAGATCTGATAGGATTGCGCGTCCATTCAGCCAGATAACCATAGCCCGAAGGTAGCCTGGTGTTTAACTAATTTCCGACCAAATTAGGCCGATAACAACCTCAGGCATTATAACCCTGCTTCCATAGTTCAAAAAAGAGTCTCCTTTAAGATTGTTGCGTTACTTTTAGAATAGAGTAAAATGGACGTAGCTCAATTGTCAATAATCAACAATCAATGACCCATTCACAATTGACAATTTACTATTCACAATTAGAACGGGGGTGATGGCGTTGACCGGCGAGAAAATCAAATTGACCGCCCTGGCCAAATGCGCGGGTTGAGCCAGTAAAATGGCCCCCGAGGCTTTGGCGCAGGTGCTGCGTCCTTTACACAATCTATTCAATGGCAATAGTCCGGCTAACCTGCTGGTGGGCTTGGGCGTGGCCGACGATGCGGCGGTCTACAAGCTGAACGACCAGCAAGCCATCATCAACACCCTCGACTTTTTTACGCCGGTGGTGGATGATCCTTACGATTACGGGGCGATTGCCGCGGCCAACTCGATGAGCGATGTCTACGCTATGGGTGGAGAAGTCACCTTTGCCCTGAACGTCGGCGCGTTTCCGGCCAACATGGACCCGGCCATCATCACCGAAATTCTGCGCGGCGGGGCCGAAAAGGTCCTCGAAGCCGGAGCGGTGATTGCTGGCGGTCACACCGTGACCGATGACGAACCCAAATACGGCCTGGCTGTAACCGGCCTGGTTCACCCCGACCGTATCTTTACCAAGGGCGGAGCCAAACCCGGCGATGTGCTGGTGCTGACCAAACCGCTCGGCACAGGGACTATCAGCACCGCCCTCAAGCGCGACCTGGCCGACCCGGCCCATGTAGCCGAAATGGTCGCCTCGATGAAGTGGCTCAACCGGGCGGCGGCGCAGGCCGGGCAAATGGTAGGCGGCATCAAATCGGCCACCGATATTACTGGCTTTGGTTTGCTGGGGCACGGGATGGAAATGGCCCAGGCGTCGGGCTGTAAATTTGTGTTGGAATTAAACCAGCTTCCCCTGCTCGATGGGGCGACCGGCTATGCGGCTCAATTTATCTTTCCCGGCGGCGCGTCGAATAACAAGATGTATTTTGAAAAAGATGTCACCTTTGCCCCCACCATCCCCGATGACCGGCAGTGGTTGCTGTGGGACCCGCAAACATCCGGGGGCTTGCTGCTGGCCGTTCCAGCCGAGCGGGTGACTGATTTTCAGCATAGCTGCGCCGAGCGGGATCAGCCGGCCTGGGTAATCGGGCAGGTAACCGCCGGCAGCGGGATTGAAGTTTTGCCCTGAGCCAAAACGTGTTGCGTCTTGCGTAAGGTAAAGTGGACGGAACACGCAATACGCAACACGAATAATTATTTTCTTGGAACTGCCTAACTTTATTTACGCTACTGGATTTTGAACTTATAAGGTACTAAATGACTGAGCCATCCCCAGGAAACCCCGGCGACCAACAGCCGCCCCGTCCCAACGAGGACGACGCCCGCATTATCAACCCGATCAATATTGCCCGCGCCCGCCACGCCAGCGCTCACGGCCCCTCGGCGGTTGATAAAACGCGCCAGATCTCTATCAAGACCAGCCCTCAACCCAGTTCGACCAAATCATCCGGCAGTGCGACCGCGCTTTTGTTTGGGGTACTGCCCTGGCCTGAAACGACCGGCTGTTTGTGGGTGTCGCTGCTGGGGACTGTTTTTATTTTGGGGAGCGTGTTAGGCGGACTGGTCGGCGGGGGCTTAATTTTATGGGCCAACGATGCTCAGGTTGTCGTTTGGCGGAATACCCCCACGCCGACAATTTTTCCCACGCCAACCCCAATGCCGGTAGCTACTTCAACCTCTACCCCGACGCCGCTGCCACCCGCTGCCACCGCCTCCACCGAGGACGTTATCGCCCAGATTATTCCTTCGGTGGTGACGGTAATCAACCAGCAGCCGCAGGCTTTTTCGGTCAACCCCCAGGATGGGCGGGTGGTCGGTTCCGGGGTCATTGTGGACAGCCGGGGATTTATCGCCACCAATCATCACGTGGTTGAGAATGCGGGCAGCTTGAGTGTGATTCTGGCTAACGGCCAAACGGTTGAGGCGCAGTTGATTACTTCTGATCCCTCGCGCGATTTGGCCGTACTTCGCGTCAATGTGACTGATTTACCGGCTATCATCTGGGGCGATTCAAAAGCGGTTCGTCCGGGGCAAGGGGTTTACGCCATTGGCAGCCCCTTGGGGGATTTTCCCAGTTCGGTCAGTTTTGGCATTATCAGCGGCCTCAACCGCGCCCTGGAAATCAACGAGCACGTGATTGACGGCCTGATCCAAACCGATGCGGCCATTAATCGGGGTAGTTCGGGCGGCCCGCTGGTGAACACCAGGGGCGAGGTCATTGGCATCAATACCTTTATCATCCGCGAGAGCGAGGATCGCGGAGTGGCCGAGGGGATTGCCTTTGCTATTCCGGCGACAGCGGCTCAATCGCTACTGGCCCCCTGGATTGCCGCCGCCAGCGGCGAGTCCGTGCCCATCCCCGCTTCCGGTGAGCCAGGAAACTGAGTAATTGTGAATTGTGAATGATGAATTGTGAATTGTGAACGGGAAGACATTTCATTAACAATTCACAATTGACAATTCACAATTGACAATTATTTACCGCATTCCTCTCCGGTGGATTGCCACCGATTATCTGACAAAACCAGGCGATGACCGGAAGAGGCAGGTCTGGCTTCGGTTGACCGCCCCCCACAGGAAAAATTGCAGATCATTCTGGACGCAGACTTCGCTGGGACTGTAATATTCCACCACCCGCTGCGTTTGGTATGCAACCCCCAGAGGGCGGCGCTCCCGGTACATCCAGATGCGATCAAAGGTAAGCTGGTCATCGCGCTGCCACATCACCTCCGGTACCTGCGACAGGTAGAACAGGCTGCACAAAATTGGCGGCACGATCAATATTAAAACCAGGACAAACAGGCTTAGATACCAGTTGAATTCTTGTTGGAATTTTAGTTGGTTCTTTACGCATGGTGTTTCATTAACCGAAA
>JAAUSP010000197.1 GCA_012032575.1 Anaerolineales bacterium
GAAGCCCGTTACACAAGGGTCCGGCAGGGGACCGTTCACCTAACTTCTCAGCGTTGTTTAATGCCTTCAAGAACGCTCCGCCAGCGACGGAGTAACGGAAATGAGTAGGTCAAACTTGAGTTTGACTGATGATAGACAAAGGGCGAGTGAACCTGTTGGTTCGCTCGCCCTTCTTTTTCAACCCGGTGGTTAAAGTTTGTTTCTTCTTAGAGCGCCGTATTTTTCTAGACAGCTTTAATAGCTGCTGTTTCTGCTATTTCCCGCCTTTTTTCAGTATCAGTAGGTCCAAATTTGAGCAGCCAGCACGCCCACGTGCGGCTCCGTTCGGCACGTAGGCGTGCCCGCTTCGTGTCCTCGGAAATTGGATCCACTGAGTATAAAACTATTTCCTGGCCCCGTCAAGGATGTTTTATACAGACCTCATAGGTTTTGAAAAACCTATGAGGTATCCCGCCATAAGTGAACAGAGGCAGCCAGACTCACTCAACTGCCCGCCGGGGGAAGCGCTTCTATCTCGAAACCGGCCAGGTGTTCCAGGGCTTTGACCAGGGCGTGATTGCCCTGACTGCCCAATCCCTGGGCTTGCAGAGTGCGGTAAAGCTGAAAAATCAAAGCGGTGCCGGGCAGCGGCACACCCAGTTCGTCGGCGGCATTCAGGATGAGGCGGACATCTTTCTGCTGCAAGTCAATGGTAAAGCCAGGCCGCCAGTCGCGCTGCAATATCTGGGGACCGCGATTGCTCAACATCCAACTGCCGGCTGCGCCGGCGGCAACTGCTTCCAGGGCTTTGGCTGTATCCACCCCGCCGGCCTGGGCAAACAGCAGCGCCTCACACATCGCCAGGCAGTTGCCGACCACCAATATCTGGTTGACCAGCTTGACGGTCTGACCCGCGCCTGCGGGTCCCACGTGGGTAATCTTCTTGCCGATGGCCTCAAAGACCGGCGTGGCCCGCTCGACATCTTTGGCTTCCCCGCCGACCATAATCGAAAGAGTCCCCCGCGCCGCGCCTTCACTGCCGCCGCTGACCGGCGCGTCGAGCATTGCTGCTCCCTTTTCGGTCAGCTTTTCGGCCAGGTTGCGGGTGGCCAGTGGGCTGATGGTGCTGCAATCAATCACCAGACTGCCGGCTTTTACCCCGGCCAGTACGCCGTTTTCGCCCAGGATAACGCCCTCCACATCCGGTGTATCGCTGACGCAAATCAGGACGATGTCGCTGCGGGCGGCTACGTCGGCGGGGTGCTGGCCGGCCTCAGCCCCGGCGGCCAGCAGCGGCTCGGCTTTGCTGGCAGTGCGGTTCCAGACCGTCAACGGAAACCCGGCTTTTAACAGATTCTGGGCCATGCCCTGGCCCATAATCCCCAGGCCAATAAATCCAATTTTCTCCATGATAATATCTCCCTTGTTGTAATTACTTTTAGGCTGAGGCTAAGGCTAAGGCTAAGCAGGACAAAACGACTGGTGCCTTATTCTTAATACATGATTGCGTAAATTCGTCGCGATTTGGTGTACCCGGTGCCTGGCATGTCATTTCGAACGCCAGCGAGAAATCCTCTTGCTCGCCATAACATTTTAGGCATTGGTAACGAAGATTCCTCCCTGCGGTCGGAATGACATAATTTCGTTAGGAACTAATGCAAGGTTATTCTTAGCCTTAGCCTTAGCCTCACAGAAAGCATTGGTTTAGCGGGTAAGTAAACATCCCCTGCCTAAAGTGGGCCTATCCTACCATTGTTTTTGTAATCAAGCCAATCAAATTAATACCTTAACTATTGAGTCTTTGTACACGGGTAAGAATTTTGCCACCCATTGCACAAACCTTCGGCACAAAAATCTTTTAGTGAAAATTCGTGCAATTCGGGGCAAAAAACCTGTTGGATCAAGGCTATGCTTGCCAAATCCCCCCGCCAATTGTAGAATGGATCACTTCATAGAAAGATACCCGCGTTCATGACAATCTTGTTCCGACTTCCCTGGTGGTTTCTGCTGATAGTGCTGGCTGGGCTGACCCTGGCCTATGCTTTTTACAACAACCAAACCTACGCCGACGTTTTTGACTTTGTTAAAGCCGGTCTGATCACCACCATCCAGGTCACGCTGACAGCCTATGCCATTGCCATCACCATTGGCTTGTTGACCGGCCTGGCCCGCGTTTCCAAGAACCCGGTGATCTATAATATTGCCACGCTGTACGTGCAGATTATGCGCGGCGTACCTATTTTAGTGACCTTGTTGTACACCGCTTTTGTGGTCACACCCTGGGCTATTACAGGTATCAACAGCCTGGGGGCGGGCCTGGCCGAAGCGGGCCTGCTGCCGCCGGAAAACTCGCTCACGGCCTTAAGTATCCGTGATGTAGACTTTGTGGCGCGGGCTATTATCGCCCTGGCTATCAGTTACGGCGCTTTTTCAGCCGAAATCTTCCGGGCGGGGATTGAGTCCATTGGCCGGGGGCAAATGGAGGCGGCCCGCTCGCTGGGGATGAGTTATTTTCAGGCCATGCGTTATATCATTTTACCCCAGGCGGTGCGGCGAGTGCTGCCGCCCTTGGGCAACGATTTTATCGCCATGCTTAAGGAGTCTTCCCTGGTTTCAGCGCTGGGGGTGCGCGATATTACCCAACTGGGCAAGCTGTACGCCTCCAGTTCCTTTCGCTATCTGGAAACCTATACCGCCGTGGCTTTTTTGTATTTGACCATGACCATTGTGCTGTCGTTAGGGGTCAAGGCGATGGAACGAAAGCTGAAGACCGATGAGTGACGAAGGCATCATTGTCGTCAGGAACCTGGACAAACATTTTGGTTCGGTGCAGGCGGTCAATGATGTCAGCCTGACCGTCAAAGCGGGCGAAGTGGTGGTCATCATCGGTCCCAGCGGTTCCGGCAAGTCAACCTTGCTGCGCTGCATCAATCACCTGGAAATGCCCACCGCCGGGGATATTTGGGTGGACGGCATGCATCTGAGCCGTAAAACCAAAGACATCAACGCGGTACGGCGGGAAATCGGCATGGTTTTCCAGCAGTTCAACCTTTTTCCACACCTGACCGCCCTGGAAAACATCACTATCGCCCAGACGGTAGTCCGCAAACGCAGCCGGGAAGAGGCGCTGACGATTGCCCGGCAGCAGTTGGCCCGCGTCGGCATCCCCGAAAAAGAAAATGTTTATCCCAGCCACCTCTCCGGCGGGCAGCAGCAGCGGGTCGCCATTGCCCGCGCCCTGGCCATGCATCCCAAGATCATGCTCTTCGACGAGCCGACCAGCGCCCTCGACCCGGAAATGATTAAAGAAGTGCTGGAGGTGATGCAAAACCTGGCTAAAGAAGGCATGACGATGGTCGTCGTTACCCATGAAATGGGCTTTGCCCGCAACGCCGCCAGACGGGTCATCTTCATGGACGAAGGCCGCATTGTCGAAGACGCGGCCCCGGACCAACTCTTCACCCAACCTCAACACGAGCGGACAAAGCTGTTTTTGAGTAAGATATTGTATTAAAAAGGAGGCACTCTGATGGAATATCGTGTTTTAGGCAGCAGTGGGGTCAAGGTTTCGCCGTTGTGTTTGGGTACCATGAACTTTGGCGGGCCGACGCCGGCAGACGAGTCTATCCGTATGCTTAACCGCGCTCTCAGCGGGGGAATCAATATTATTGATACGGCCAATATGTATAACGGCGGTGAAAGCGAGCGGATTGTCGGCCGGGCCTTGAAAGAAAACGGGCAGCGTGATAGAATTGTGCTGGCCACCAAAGTGTACAATGCTATGGGCGACGGCCCCAACGACCAGGAATTATCGCGCTATCATATTGTCAAAGCCTGCGAGGACTCGCTGCGCCGGCTGCAAACCGACCGGATTGACCTGTACCAACTGCACCGGCCCTCCCCTTTTATTCCCCACGAGGAAACCCTGCGGGCACTGGATGACCTGGTGCGGGCGGGCAAAGTGCTGTCTATTGGCTCCAGCACCTTTCCGGCCTGGACCATTATGGAAGGCCTGGCTCTCAGCCGGCAGTACGGTTGGGTGCGCTACACCAGCGAGCAGCCGCCCTACAATTTGCTGGATCGGCGCATTGAAAACGAGCTAATCCCGCTGGCCCAAAAGTATAATCTGGCCGTGCTGCCCTGGTCGCCCATGGCCATGGGGCTGCTGGCCGGCAAATATCTACCCGGCGAGGCCCCGCCGCCTGGCTCGCGCCTGGCCGAAGGGCGCAACTTTATGAATGAGCGGGTCAACCTGAGCGGGCGCGAAGTCGGGGCCAGAATGGTCGAACTGGCCCGTGAGCGCGGCGTGACTGCTTCGCAGTTGGCCCTGTTGTGGTGCAAAGACCAGCCCGGCATCACCGCCCCCATTTTTGGACCGCGCACCCTGGCCCAGGTCGAGGATGCCCTGCCGGTGCTGGAGATGTCGCTCAAGGACGAAGACCGGCCTATCTTCGACCGCCTGGTTCACCCCGGCAATGCCGTAGCCGATTTTCATAATAGTGCATGGTGGATGAAAGCGAGGATAGGGAGTAAGGAGTAAGAAGTAGGGAGTAGGGAGTAAGGAGTAAGGAGTAAGGGCATATTAACCCTACTACCTACTACCTACTACCTACTACCTGCTGCCTGCTGCCTACTGCCTGCTGCCTATGAGTCTTGCTCCGGCAAAACCCTTCCCTCGCCTCTGGTCGTTAGAGGCCGGGGTGGCGATGGTGGTTACGGATTTGCATGGCGATTGGGACGCTTACCGGCGTTACCGTGATCGCTTTGTGGCGCTGCAAGCTGGCGGTCAGGCGGATTGGCTTATCTTTACCGGCGATATGATCCACCGCGAACAAGAGGATGCGCCTGACCCTTCGCTGGAGCTGGTGCTGGATGTGCTGGCTTTGCAGGCTACTTATGGTCAGGCCGTTATTTATCTGTGCGGCAACCACGAATTACCCCATCTTTATCACTTTGCTCTGACCAAAGGCAATCGGACCTATACGCCCGCCTTTGAAGCGGCGCTGGCGGTCAGTCCCCATCGGGCCGAAGTGATAGCGCTCTTTGAGTCGCTGCCGTTTTATCTTCGCACCCGTGCCGGGGTCATGTTGACCCACGCTGGGGCGGCGGCTCCTCTGGCTAACCCGATCAATGCCCGCAAGCTGTTTAACTGGAACCACCGGCATCTGTTCGACTGGGCCGACGACATTATGGCTGGTCAGGAGGTGGAGTCGTTGCGGCAGGGTTATGCCAAAATACAGCAAGCCCCCTACGATTTAATGGCCAATTATTACCTGGCCGTCTCCGGCCCGACTGATCCGCGTTACAATGATTTGCTGCGGGGTTTTTTGGCGACCCAATATCCCGAGTTCAACTCGCTGCTGTGGCCGGCGCTCTTTACCCGTTGCGAGCAGGAATACGGCGCAGCCGATTATGCTATCTTTGTTGAAGCGCTGCTGAAAGAGGCCGCGATTAACTTCTACCCGCAGCGAGCATTGGTAGCAGGTCATATGACGTTGCGCGGGGGCCATCAAAAAGTGACGCGGCAGCACCTGCGACTGGCCAGCGCTCACCACGCCACGCCGCGCGAGGCCGGCCAATATTTGCTGTTTGATGTGGCGAAGCCAATTCAACGCATGGAAGATTTGTTGCCGGGGTTGGCGAGTGTGTACAGAGGAGATTAGAGATTGGAGATTATGAATCTCTAATCTCCAATCTCTAATTCTCCCACTACTCCAGCGGCGGAAACACATCTGACTCGACTTGATAGCCTTCGGCCAGCTTGTTGGTGGTGTTGAACATGCCGACAACGGCCATCAGTTCGCCCAGCATTTCGTTGTCCATGCCCAGCTTTTTGGCCGCCGCTGTGTGCGAGTTGATACAGTAAGCGCAGCCGGTGGTGGCGCTGACGGCGATAGCGATCATCTCCTTGGTCAGCGGGTCGAGGCGGCCCGGGGCCATCACCTCCTTCAAATCGCGCCAGACGCGGGCCAGGGTCGGCGGGTGGTTGGCCAGGGCTTTCCAGAAATTGTTAATATATTCGGTTTGGCGGGTGGCTTTGATGTCGTCATAGACGGCTCGCACATCGGGGCCGGCTTCGTCGTATTCGATTAGTTTGACAGTGGTCATTTTTTGTCCTCGGTTGAAAGTTGAAGGTTTAATGGTTGAAAGTCGTTCGTTCTTTCGGGGTTTCGGGGGACCGTATTAGCGTGATGCGTGATACGTGAAATTTTCACGCATCACGTTTCACGCATCACTTAACCACTATCCCCCGCAATTCCGGTTCCCCCCATACCGCCCAGGTCCACTGATGGCTGCCCAGGGCTTCGGTGGCAAATTCGATGCGGGCGATGTCGCCGCTGTTGAGTTTGAGCGGAAATTCAACGCTTTGCCAGCTTTGGGCGTTGCTCTGCTGGCCCCAAACCCGCAGCCCGTTGACCCGCACGCTGAAGGCAACCAGATTATCCGGCGCAATCTCGGCTCCATCGCGGATGCCAAAAGCCAGCCGCAGCCGCACCTGGCTGACCGGCTGCGGCACCGGCACGTGATACTCGATCACCGCCTGCCCGGCCAGCGGCGGATGCGCCCACAACGCCGGCCGCGTCTCCCCGCCGACGGTTGCGGGGGCCAGGGTGACATCCATCCCCGCCGCCGCCCGGCTGGCAAAAATCGCCGCCTCTTTGAAGGCTTCGACAAAGCTGAAACTCCAGCCCTCCGCCCCGGCAGCCTGTTTTTGGACTTCCTGCCACTGCAAAAAAGCGACAAACTCGGCCACTTTGGCCTGGTTTTCGGGGGAGAGTTGTTGGATGTGTTGGGTCAATTTCGATAAGTTGTTCAAAATACCTCGCTGATACAGTTTACCCCTTCGGGATCGCCAGCCCGTTTTGTCTCTTGTAGGATGAGGACAATCATTTCATGGATGGCTTGAACAGCCGTTTCTAAGTCTTGTCGCTCTGGGGGCAACGACTCAGTGATAAAAGGGTAGCGTTCCTCTACGTAAAATTCTCTAACCATAATGCACGTATCAAGATAGTCTTGAAACTGGGCATTATAGCTCATAGCCTCATTAAGCAGAACTTCAAGATCGTGGATTCGTTTGAGAGGCCAATTTTTGCTGAGCAGAAATCCTTTGAGATATTTTTCCGCTGCTTGTTGTAAATGAAAACCAGCGCCTTCAATATCATCGGCGGCAAGCAGAATATCAACCCGCTGAAGGTCTTTATCCGCTTTAGCGAACCAATCATCCGGCAGCTTTGATTCGATCGGCATCGTACAACACCTCGCCTTGCTGAAGAATCTCGATGAGGAAAGGGTTACCTTTTCGAAGTTGTTCTTTAAGTTCCTGGGGAGTAATAACCAGCGGTTGAATTGGGGTCATTCGGCTTTGATCCTGGATGATACGTCCGACCTCAACCCGGCGTTGAAAAGGGGGTTTATTAGTTTCTTTCACGATAAGCAGGTCAAGGTCGCTGTGCTGGTCGGGTTTACCATAAGCAAAAGACCCAAACAGAATGACTTGTTGGGGCGCGTAGCCAACAATCAGTTTTTTTAGAAGTCTGCTCAAATCCTGTTTGACTTGTGTTGTCCCTTGCATTTCGTCTGCTTTCCTGCCTCTATTCTATTGCCCGTAGTTCCATTTGCAAATTCTTAATTCCGATTTCAATATCTTCGATCTCCAAACTCAAACTGGCTGATTTACCTTTGAGGGCTTCTTCTTCTTTGAGTTTTTGCAAACGGCGAAAAGAGTTGCGAATAAGCCTCTGCAACTCCTCTTGCCGAGATATTCTGTCAATTCCCGCTCGACGAGTTTCTTCCGCTTCAATGCCATCCAGCAGCGTTTTAACGCTGACTCGCTCGCGCAGACCGGGTGGCACGAAGTGCGTTTCGCCCATCTCTTCCAAATCCCGCAAGTATTGATAGTCCACCACAATTTCTGGGTGATTGGGGAGAGGCACTTTTTCCTGGACTTCGAGGCCGGGGATGGTGCGGTGAATGGCATCGAATTGGGCACGAATGATGGACAAAAAACGTCGCCGGCCTGACTCCGGCCCGGCAACCCAGATAAAAATCTTCCGATCCTCCCGGTCGGCTTTGACCAGGGCGGTGTTGCCCTCGTGGGCTAAAACGACGCCGCTGCGCCAGTAAATTTGTTCGTGAATGAGGTGATTCATCCGCACAATAAAGCGGGAAATGATACTACCGGGCAAAACACTGTAATGGTACTGAAAAGCCAAAGCGCCCGTCCAGGAGCCAGTGTCCGGTTCTTCCTTCGGCAGCAAATCGGGGATGAGGAATTTGCGGGCGGTGAAACCTTCAAAGTCGAAGCACAACTCAAACTTGCGCATCATATCTACAATGAACAAGTGCTTGTCACGGGGGTAACGCTGCGGATCCAAAATGCGGTTAAGCATGACTCGTTCCAGCACGCCGTGATGTTCTGCCATCAAGTCGGGGTCGTTCAGAATTTTATAGACGCCGCCCGTGACCCACTCCGGGTTGAGGATGTTGGTCTCTTCCAACCGGGGGTCATCCTGGAAATTTAGCACCACCCCCAAATCGTGCAGAAAGCCGATCAGGGTGCGCTGGCTGAGGTCGTCGCCGACGCCTTCGGCCTGGCACATATCAAGATACTCGTGGTAAGACAGGTAATCCCGCTCCATCTTTTCTAACCCGGTTTTGACGTTGAACCAGCTTTGTAACAATTGATCGTTGACGTGGGGCAGCGCAGCCACCTCCCGCTCGATAGCCGCCTGCAATTCGGCCAGCCCCCGCCCGTCGAGGCAGGAGGTTTCGATGATAGCGCGAATCTGAGGATATTTTAACATCAACCCGCGTTTATCCAGATCGAGCGGCTGTTGGTCAATCTTGTTGCCGACGACAATCACCGGCGACTCGCCGCCGAAGCCGGCAATCATTTTGAGCCAGTATTCCAGCCGGTTCTGCTCCTCACTGTTGCGGGCATCCAGCACCAGCAGGTAGAGGCTGCGCCTGGTCAGGAAGAATTGGTGGGTGGCATGCATAATCTCTTGCCCACCGAAGTCCCAGACGTTGAGCCGGATTTGTTGGTTGTTGAGGGTGAGAGGCCAGCGGTGGATGGCAATGCCTTCGGTTTTGGCGGTGGGTAAATCAGCCCGCTCTTCTACCAGCCGCTTGACCAGCGAGCTTTTACCTACTTCCGGTTCACCTACAATGAGTAGCTTGACTTCGTTGAGAGGTTTACGCTGGTTAATTTGGAGTTGGAGGTAGTAGTTGAGAATAGTAGCAGGTTCGTGGGTTTTTGCTAGAATTTCTGGTGGAATTGGAAGCGGATTACCTTTGAGATCGAGATCTATCAAGTTTGACAGTTGATTAATTTGCGTGGGCAGTACTCTCAATTGATTGACTCTGAGAGTAAGTATCCTCAAATCAGATAGCTGATTAATCTCTGGAGGCAGGATGGCTAATTGATTATCTATGAGGTAAAGTTCTTTGAGGTTAGAGAGTTGACCGATTTCGGGGGGCAAGGCAGTTAGGGAGTTTGCTACTAAGGTAAAGTCCTTTGAGGTTGGAGAGTTGAGTGATTTGGTGAGACAGAGTGGTTAGGAGGTTGAAACCGAGATCAAGGCTAGTTAGATTGGAAAGTTGGCTGATTCCAGCGGGCAGATTGGTGAGTCGGTTGAAGGCGAGATCAAGGATGGCCAGGTTAGTAAGTTTGGTAATTTCAGGAGGAAGATCAGTAAGTTTGTTGCCGCTGAGATTAAGTTCGGTTATGTTGGTGAGTTGGCCAATCTCTGGAGGTAGCATAGTTAGCCGTTTATTGCTGAGGTCAAGTCTTGTCACCCCATCTCTGGCTGCTTGTTCAATCAGTTTGAGCAGTTCTTCGTAAGTCATTTCGGTTTATGCTTTTGGGTTACTCAGCCTATTTCAGCTATCAGCCTGTCCTGATCGGAAATGGGAGACTGGCAGAAAGCAGCGACCACTTAAAATATCAAACGTTGCCAGCCACTAACCGTCGCGTTTATGCCTGATCGCCGGCCTCTAATAATCTCACATCTTCCAGGTCAACCTGGCGGCGCGGCCCGCTTGGAAGCGATTAGATCAGCTCGGGAAACAACATGGAAGATTTCGTTGTGATAAGCCATCGTTTCTCGATTTTGCCAGGCTTGCTCAAAAAGTAAGCCCGGCGTAGACGTTTGTACGTCAATCCGAACCCAATCGTTAAAGATTGTAATTTCGTGGGCCAGCAGTTCATCGGCTGAGGTAAGCGCCGCAGTCCCCAGGTTTGCCGCCAGAAGCGCATCCAGGAGGCGTTGGGCATTATCAGGCGTGGCTTCGATAAGAATATCAGATCGAAGGTAGCGCGAGGAACGCCGTGCAGTACTGCCGCAATACCGCCGATAACCACATACCTAACCTGATGTTTTTGAAAGGACGCGAACACGCCCTGTAACTGATTGAGCATGCTTTTGCTCCCCAATGCGAGGGTTATTGGTCAAGATGAGATCGGTAAAAAACACAGTAAATCCATTCGCTCTGAGAGCGATAGGGATTGAAACCAAAGTGCTTTGGTTTCAGGGGTTTCATCCTGACGGTTGTGGGAGATGGTTAGCAATTTCGTCATTAAAATCTTCTCCCTTATCTTTAAATTTTTATCTGTTCTCGCAGCCACGCTGTCTCCCCTTCTGCCAACGGCGGCGGGGGCGGCTCCTGGCTGTAATCAACCGAAAGGTGATAGTACGCCTCATCATAAACGGCAGTCAGGGCGGCGGCCAAATCCAGAAGTACGTCTTTGTCGGGGTGACGCAGCGGCACGGGCAGAACGGGCAGGTTATCCTGCCAGCGGATCGGCCAGACTTCGACGGCGGGGATTTCGGCGCGGGTCAACAGGGCCAGGTAGGGTGTCTCAGGGATGCGCGGGTGCATCCAGGGCCGGCTGCCCCGGCGCAGCAGGTCTATTTCCAGCAGGTGGACTCCGGCCTCATGCAGCCGCAGCCGTTTCAAGCGATATTGGCTCAGATGAGGCTCGCGCTTGTTGACCGGTGAAAGAATTTCGATGCTGGTCACAAGCTGGTTCTGGGCCACATCGCGGATTTCAACCGAAACCAGGCGCACCTGGGGCAGCGGAATGGTGAGGGGGGCCGTCAGAATTGCCTCCGCTTCGAGGACGGCTGCTCCGCCGGTGGAAGTTGGGGGAGGAGGACTGGCCTGTTTGATCTTCAAAACCTCAACATCGGGGTACATCACCCCAACCTCGGCGGTAAAGGCGGCATCTTCGATCACCGAAATTTCCAACCGGGCCACATAATTAGGCTGGATTTGGGGCGCTAATTGCCGGCTGATTTGTGTAGCCAGACGATGATGAACATCGGGCCATAAATAACCTTCCAAATAAGGGTCCATCCCCGGAAAAGGTGAGGGCATCGGCTGTCTCCTGAAAATAAGTGTCAGGTGTCACGTGCCAGGGGTCAGGTCGCAATTTTCATTATCAGTAGCGTGCCCCAGGCTCATGAACATTTCTTTGCTTGCTGCGTCTTCACTATTATAACCCAAGCCCGCCCCTGCTACAAGGCATCATTGGGCAACCCGCCGATTTTGGTTATAATGTTAAACGTTGAACGTTCAAACGTTATACGTTTAACGCATCGCAGAGAGGATAACCCAACTTATGACCGAACCATCACTCAAAAGCCAGGCGCAGGAAATTATGACGACGGTGAACCGGGAACTGCAAACGGTTGAGGCCAAACCGCCGGCGGTGCAACAAGAGGTGGACGATCTGGCTAACGTGGTGATGAAAAAGATTTTCGGGGTGATCCACGATGTGGACATCGCTGCGGCGACCCGGCGGGTGGAGGCGTTACGGGCGAAATATCCCGACGAAACGCCGGAGCAGTTGGCGCAGCGCTTGATCCGCGATAAACTCCAGCGCACCGGGGCGGTCGGCGCGGTCACGTCCGG
>JAAUSP010000198.1 GCA_012032575.1 Anaerolineales bacterium
CTCCCCACAATGATGTGCAGTTGGAATGGTATGGCGATGATGTCGAGCGCGGCATAGCCGGGATAGTCAAGGAGTCAACCGCCTTCCGCTTTGATGGCTCAGACTGATGCCTGGACAGGTGGGCGCTGGCTCCTTCTGGAAGGGTATGACTGACTGGGTCAGTGGCGCGGCTGACCTTGACACCGCCCTCAAGGAAATTGATGAAAGCTGGCCGGAGAAGTAAATAGCGTATAGTTTTTAAGCCAGTGTTCAAACAGCGTTTGAACATTGGGGTTAGCTTGATTTACCCCTCTCGTTCCCTGATCCGTTTAGGGAACGAGAGGGTATAAGCCGAAGGATTAATTTGGGAATTAAGAGGCTGGTAAGGATAGGCGTTATTCAGCCTTACGTAACTACTCAGCCATGTCATTTCGACCGAGGGAGAAATCTCCAAGGCCGATGCGCCGTGGTAGAGATTTCTCGGCCTACGGCCCCGAAATGGCGTGAAGGCTGAGCAGTAACGACAAATTTATAATTCGATAGTAAGGAGGCTATCTATGCAACAAGCGACAGATATAGAACGGATAGAAGATCGCTCTCCAGGCGTAATGGAATGGATCACGGGTCTAATCGGACAGGTACTGATTTCGCTGTTTGTACCCATCCTCACTTTTGTGATTTTGTGGCAAGGCTTTATTTTTCTGCGTGATAGCCAGGCTCCCAAATTAGTTATTGTCCTGGTGGCTATTTTGTGGGGCGTTGGCGGGGTTGCTTTGTTGTACGGTGTTTCAAACTGGCTGGTTGAAAAACTGCCCAAAAATTGGGTCCGCTGGATCCAGCCCTTTGTCTTTGTTGGGCCGGCGGTAGCCATTCTGATCTGGTATCTGGCTTTCCCAACCTTGCGTACGCTCTGGATCAGCCTGCTTGATAACAGCAGTAGCAATTTTGTGGGGCTGGACAACTACATTGCCATTTTTACCAACCGCATCATGTTTACCGCCTTCCGAAATAATATCCTGTGGATTATTTTTGGCTCCAGCCTGTCGGTTATTTTTGGCCTGCTGATTGCGGTGCTGGCCGACCGCAGCCGTTTTGAAACCGCAGCCAAGGCTATGATTTTTATGCCTATGGCCATTTCGATGGTGGGCGCCGGCGTTATCTGGAACTTTATCTACGAGGCTAACGCCGAGATTGGCTTGCTGAACGCCATCTGGGCGCTATTTGGCGGGCAGCCACAAGCCTGGATTGAGCTGTTGCAGCCCTGGAATAACTTTTTCCTGATTGTGATTGTAGTCTGGCTGCAAACCGGCTTTGCGATGGTCCTGTTTTCGGCGGCCATCAAAGGTATTCCGGGCGAAATTATGGAAGCGGCCCGGGTTGACGGAGCCACTGAAATTCAGGTTTTCTTCCAGATTATGATCCCCTATATTATGGGAACCATCATTACCGTCAGCACCACCGTTGTCATCTTTACCCTCAAAATCTTCGACATCGTCTGGGTTATGACCGGGGCGCAGTACGACACCCAGGTTATCGCGACGCAGTTTTACCGGGAATATTTTACCGCCCGCAACTTTGGCTTTGGCTCGGCCATCGCCATTATCCTGTTGATTGCCGTTATCCCGGTGATGATTTACAACTTAAAGCAATTTAGCGAACGGGAGGCGTTTTAAGATGAGCGTCAATACGACAGCACCCAAAGGTACATCGGTCAAACAACAAAAACTCATCAGCGATCTTATCGTGAATGGAGCGCTGCTCCTGTTAGTCCTGCTCTGGACTATTCCGACCTTTGGCTTGTTGATCTCCTCCTTTCGGAACCGGAACGATATTCTGACCTCCGGCTGGTGGACAATTTTTCCGCACCAGGATTACGCCACGGTCGAAGTCATTGAGTCGCCCAAGGACGTACCGCGCGATCAACCGTATGAGATAGGCGGAGTCACGGCCACGTTTGAAGAACTCAGGGCAGGGGTAACGGCCCCCGATGGCCGCCGCCTGATCTGGATTGGCAATCGCCGGCTGGGCAGAATAGAAGTTCAGGATAAAATCTGGACCACCAAAGCCAATTTTACCCTGGAAAACTACGACAACGTTTTATCGGGCAAAACCTTTGAAGTGACCCAACCGGACGGCTCGACCGTAACCGAAGAAGGGCCTGACTTGAGTAATGCCTTTCTGAACAGCATCGCCGTATCCATTCCGGCGACGATTATCCCCATTTTAATTGCTGCTTTTGCCGCTTACGGTTTTGCCTGGATGCGTTTTCCGGGCCGGCGCATCCTCTTTATCATGGTCGTGGCTTTGCTGGTTGTCCCCTTACAAATAGCGCTGGTCCCCATCCTGCGCGACTACGTGACCCTCGATTTGAATGGTACTTTTCTGGCTGTCTGGCTGGCTCACGCCGGGTTCGGGCTGCCGCTGGCAACCTACCTGCTCTACAACTACATCAGCGGGTTGCCCAGAGATATTCTGGAATCTGCCTTTATTGATGGGGCCTCCCACTTTACCATCTTCACCCGCCTGATCCTGCCCCTGTCGGTTCCGGCGCTGGCCTCCTTCGCCATTTTCCAATTTCTGTGGGTCTGGAACGACTACCTGGTGGCCTTGATTTTCATCGGGGCCAAGCCCGACACCCAGGTATTGACCATGCGCATCGCCGATTTGGTCGGCTCGCGCGGGTCCGACTGGCATTTGCTGACTGCCGGCGCTTTCACCTCGATGGTGCTGCCGTTGGTGGTTTTCTTCTCCCTCCAGCGCTTCTTTGTGCGCGGCTTGCTGGCGGGTTCGGTCAAGGGATAACGAGATTAGAGATTGGAGATTGGAGATTAGTAGTCCCCAAATTACATGACCATGACATCACAAGCATCTGATCAACCTATCAAATTCCCACCGCATTTCATCTGGGGAGCGGCCACGGCAGCTTATCAAATTGAAGGGGCCTGGAATGAAGACGGACGCGGCGAGTCCATTTGGGATCGTTTTGCTCATACGCCCGGCAAAATTGTGGATGGCAGCAACGGCGATGTGGCCTGCGATTTTTACCATCGCTGGCCGGCCGATATTGCTTTGATGCAATCACTGGGCCTGCAAGCCTATCGTTTTTCAATTGCCTGGCCGCGTATCCTGCCACAGGGACGCGGCCAGGTGAACCAACCTGGTCTGGATTTTTACAGCCGCCTGGTGGATGGTATTCTGGCCGCCGGAATCGAGCCATACATAACCCTGTACCATTGGGATTTGCCCCAGGTGTTGCAGGATCAGGGCGGCTGGCCGGTCCGCGCCACCGCCGAGGCGTTTGTCGAATATGCCGATATTGTGACCCGCACGTTGGGGGATCGAGTCAAAAACTGGATCACCCACAACGAGCCGTGGTGCATTTCCTTTTTGAGCCACCACATCGGCGAGCACGCGCCGGGCTGGCAGGATGGGACGGCCAGTCTGCGCGCGGCCCATCACCTCCTGCTTTCGCACGGCTGGGCTGTCCCGGTGATTCGCCGCAACAGTTCCGGCGCACAGGTTGCGATTACCCTCAACTTCACCCCCGGCGACCCGGCCTCGCCCAGCGCCGCCGATTGGGACGCCTGGCGATTTCATGATGGCTACTCTCATCGCTGGTTTCTCGACCCGCTTTACAAGCGCAGTTATCCCGCCGATATGGTCGCCGATTTTGGGGCGTTGGGCTATCTGCCCAATGGGATGAGTTTTGTCAAAGAGGGCGATCTGGCGGCTATCGCCACCCAAACCGATTTTCTGGGAGTCAATTTTTACACCCGTGAAGTCGTGCGCAATAAAGACGCCGCCGATAATCTGCCCCAGACGGTTTTTCCCGCCCCCAGTTCGGAGTGGACGGATATGAATTGGGAAGTTCACCCCGATAGTCTGTACAACCTGCTCAACCGGCTGCACTTTGAGTATCGCCCGCCCAAAATATTTATCACCGAAAACGGGGCCAGCTACGCCGACGGCCCGGACGGCCAGGGCCGAATCAAGGATGAGCGCCGGATAGCTTACCTGCGCAGCCACCTGACAGCGGCGCATCGGGCGATGCAGAACGGGGTCCCGCTGGCCGGTTACTTTCAGTGGTCGCTCATGGATAATTTCGAGTGGGCCAGGGGCTACCTCCAGCGCTTTGGCATGGTGTGGGTAGATTATGCCACCCAGCAGCGCCTCCCCAAAGACAGCGCCCTGTGGTATCAACATGTCATTGCTGAAAATGGATTTTTGGCTTGACCCTTGACCGATTCAAATTAAGGGACATTTTTGGTTTATTATCGTATCCTGAGTAGCCTTGAACGAAGTGAAAGGCGTATCGAAGGGTGCGATTTATAAAGCCTCAAATTTAATGGCTTGCTTTCTCAATGGCGAGGAGGGCATCGTGTCAAAAAAAGAAAAAACCGAAAAGACCAAAAAGCAAAATGAGGCTGACAGCGTAGGTGTCGTCCATAATGGTAAAGATCAACCGGCAGCGAGTGACCCGGTCCAAAAATTAAAAACCAAATTCTATGAAGAGGAACTGGCCAAACTTCAGATCGAACTGGTCAAGCTGCAGGAATGGATCAGGTTTAAGGGGTTGAAGGTCGTGGTCATTTTTGAGGGCCGCGACGCCGCCGGCAAAGGGGGCGTGATCAAGACGATTACTCAGAGTCTCAACCCTCGTATTTGCCGGATCGAGGCCCTCGGCACGCCGACCGAACGGGAAAAAACGCAGTGGTATTTTCAGCGCTATGTGGCCCGGCTTCCCGCCGCCGGAGAGATGGTCCTGTTTGACCGGAGCTGGTACAATCGGGCCGGCGTGGAACGGGTCATGGGCTTTTGTACGGAAGAAGAACACAGCGAGTTTTTGCGCTCCTGTCCCGAATTCGAGCGGATGCTGGTCCGGGCCGGGATTATTCTGATCAAGTATTGGTTTTCGGTGAGTGATGAAGAGCAGGAACACCGCTTTCAGGCCCGCATTAATGATCCTACCCGGCGCTGGAAACTCAGCCCGATGGATGTGCAATCTCGCTCCAAATGGGTTGAATATTCCAGGGCCAAAGATGAGATGTTCAAATATACCGATATCAAACAATCGCCCTGGTACGTGGTCAACGCCGACGACAAAAAGCGTGCCCGCCTCAACTGTATCCGCCACCTGCTGAGTTTGATCCCCTACCAGGATTTAACCCCGGAACCCATCGAACTTCCGCCCCTGCCCGACAAAAGCGGCTACGTCCGCCCGCCGATAACCGATCAGACCTTTGTGCCGGAAGTTTATTGATCCATCATCACGAAGATGATGGGATTATAAAATGGCCGGGATCAATTTAGAGGAGTGAGGCATCCTCAGATGCCGAACGGCGGATGTACCTAAAATGGGCTTGGCGAGATATAACATCGAAGGACATATCTATTACATTACCACTGTTGTTTACAACCGCTTGCCAATCTTCACCCGTCCCAGCTTCATTATTCCGTTGATTGATAGCCTCAACTTTTATCGTTACAAACAAACGTTTAAGGTGTTAGGCTACGTAATTATGCCAGATCATATCCATCTGATTATGTGGCCTTTTGGCGAAGCTGTGGTTTCAGATGTTATGCGTGACTTTAAAAAGTTTACCTCGACTCGCATTATTCGGCAGGCAGAAGTGGAGCGACTCGCTGATTGGCTCACAGCCTTTGAACAAGCAGGGGAGCAAACAGGTCGCAGTGATAACAAGGTTTGGCAGGATAGTTATTGGGATGAGAATGTTTACACGGAGCGTTTTTTACGCCAAAAGTTGAATTATGTCCATCGAAACCCTCTTCGCGCTGGCTTGGTAGAGCGTGTAGTTGATTACCCCTACTCAAGTTATCGTAATTACGAGCTTGGCGAAAAATGGATGATTGAGATTGATCGGGGATGGTTATGAGTATAAGCCAAGACCAACTATGCCAAAGCCGTTCGCATCTGAGGATGCTCACTCCTCTAAATTTTGTATTATTGGAGACAAAGCATGTCCCTATCCAATGACCCACTCTGGTACAAAAACGCCATTTTCTACGAACTCCACATCCGGGCCTTTGCCGACAGCAACGGCGACGGCAAAGGCGACCTGCTGGGCATTATCCCCAGGCTGGACTACCTGAAAGAACTGGGCGTAGATTGTATCTGGTTATTACCCATGTTCCCCTCGCCGCTCAAGGATGACGGCTACGATATTGCCGACTACTTCAACATTCACCCCGACTACGGCACCGTTGAGGACTTCAAAAAGCTGGTCCAGGAAGCCCACGCTCGCGGGCTGCGGGTCATCACCGATCTGGTGCTCAATCACACCTCCGACCAGCATGCCTGGTTTATCGAGTCGCGCAAAGCCAAAGACAACCCCTACCGCGATTATTACGTCTGGAGCGACACCGACCAGAAATACAAGGAAACCCGGATCATCTTCCTCGACACCGAACCCTCCAACTGGACCTACGACGAAACCAGCGACGAGTATTACTGGCATCGGTTCTACGCCAGCCAGCCCGATCTGAATTACGACAACCCGGTTGTGGCCGATCTCATGATTGACGTGCTCAAATACTGGATGGATATGGGCATTGACGGCTTTCGCGCCGACGCCGTGCCCTACCTCTTTGAGCGCGAAGGCACCAACTGTGAAAACCTGCCCGAAACCCATGCCTACCTCAAGCGGGTCCGGGCCTTGCTCGACGCCGATTACCCCGGTGCGATCCTGCTCGGCGAAGCCAACCAGTGGCCCTGGGATTTGCGTCCCTACTTCGGCGGCGATCCTGATGATCCCGCAGTGCCCGGCGACGAATTCCACATGGCCTTTCACTTCCCGGTCATGCCCCGCATCTACAAAGCGCTCAAACTCGGCGACGCCAGCGACATCATCCAGATTATGGCTGACACCCCGGCCATCCCTACCAACAGCCAATGGTGCGTTTTTCTGCGCAACCACGACGAGCTGACCCTGGAAATGGTCACGGAAGAAGACCGCCAGTTGATGTGGCGGCTCTACGCGCCCGACCCGCGCATGCGGCTGAACCAGGGCATTCGCCGCCGCCTGGCCCCGCTGCTGGACAACAACCGCGCCAAAATCGAGCTGGCCAACTCTATTCTGTTTGCCCTGCCCGGCGCGCCGATCATCTACTATGGCGACGAAATCGGCATGGGCGACAACATCTGGCTGTTTGACCGCAACGGCGTCCGCACCCCCATGCCAGTGGACCGGCGACCCCGGCGCCGGGGGTTTTCTGCCGCCGTCCCCGCAACTTTTTACGAGCCGCTGATTGACGACGAGACCTACGGCTATCAAAAGATCAATGTCGCCGCGCAAATAGCCGACCCGGCCTCGCTTTTTCACACTATCAAACACATGGTCGCCGTGCGCAAGGCCAACCCGGTGCTGGCTGAAGGCGGCTATCAGTTTTTGGGAACCGGCAACAATGCCATCCTGGCCAATTTGCGCCAAAACGAGCATGCGGCTATTCTGGCGATACACAACCTGTCCGACCGGGCTCAAACTGCCACGCTCGACTTGTCGGACTTTGCCGGCCACGTTCCCCGCGACCTGTTGGGGTGGCTGGCGGCGAGTCTGCCGGAAATCAGTACCGTGCCGTATTCAGTTTCGCTGAAACCGTTTGACTATTTCTGGCTGCGGTTGAACTAAAAGCCCGGCGAGTCGGATTTTTGTTTGTGCGCAAGAAGTTATTAGACATTATCGGAATTAAGTCTCCAACATGTCATTTCGAGCGACGAAGGAGCGAGAAATCTCTACAGAGTCGCTCTTTAGACCAGATACGGGGGATTCCTCGTTCCGCTCCGCTCCACTCGGAATGACATGAGAAGGCGTATTTTTTTCGATAATCTCTATTACACAGAGAAGTCACGGAGTTCCGCCGAGAAATTTTTAGATTTCTCTGTGTGCCTCAGCGAAACCTCTGTGCAACTCTGTGTTCCTTTTTGGCTCCGGCTCGTCCAGGTTCAAAACTATCATCGAGGTTAATTACCTATGCCCGACCCACTCTGGCTGGAACAACACGCTGACCTGACCTTAACCCGCCTGCTTCCCCGATTGGAAGCTACTTTTCGGAAAGAAGCTAAGGCTAACCCGGCCCACTGGCAGATTTTCACCTCGCGCCTTAAGGCCAATTTCGCGCAGTTGTTTGAACTGCTCTTTCACCTCTACGGTGAACAATACGATTTCTTCTACCACCTGGAACAAATCCTGACCGTTGCCGCCCGCATGTGGCTGACCCGCCCGGCGGAACTGAAAGCGCTGGATGAAACCCGCGAGCGCGACCCGCTCTGGTTTCAATCGCAGCAAATGGTCGGCGGGGTTTGCTACGTGGACCTCTTCGCCGGGGATTTGAACGGTATTCGTCAAAAAATCCCCTACTTCAAAGAGTTGGGGCTGACCTATCTGCACCTGATGCCCCTGTTCCTGGCCCCGGCTGAGGAAAATGATGGCGGCTATGCCGTCAGCAGCTATCGCGAGGTCAACCCGGCGTTGGGCACGATGGCCCAACTGAGCCAACTCGCCACCGAACTCCGCCGCGAAGGCATCAGCCTGGTGGTGGATTTTATTTTCAACCACACCTCCAACGAGCACGATTGGGCCAGGCGCGCCCAGGCCGATCAGCCTGAGTATCAGGACTATTACCGCATGTTTGACGACCGGACCGTGCCCGACCAGTACCAGCAAAATTTGCGTGACATCTTCCCCGACCGGGGCAGCGGCAGCTTTACCTACTGGACCGAGCTCCATAAGTGGGTTTGGACCACTTTTTATACCTTTCAGTGGGACTTAAATTACGAAAATCCTGTAGTTTTCACCCGCATGATGGAGGAGATGCTGTTTCTGGCCAATGCCGGAGTCGAGGTGCTGCGTCTGGACGCGGTCGCTTTTATCTGGAAGCAGATGGGGACCAGTTGCGAAAATCTGCCCGAAGCGCACATGATTATTCAGGGCTTCAATGCGCTGGCCCGCATCGCCGCCCCCAGCCTGCTCTTCAAATCCGAGGCCATTGTCCACCCCGATGAGGTGGTCAAATACATCAGCCCCGCCGAATGTCAGCTTTCCTACAACCCGCTGCTGATGGCCCTGCTCTGGAATTCGCTGGCCACGCGCGAGGTGCGCATGCTAGCCTACTCGATGCGCGAGCGCTTCCGTATTGACCCCCGCTGCGCCTGGGTGAACTACGTGCGCGTCCACGACGACATCGGCTGGACCTTCTCCGACGAAGACGCCGCCAGCCTGGGCATCAACGGCTACGACCATCGCCGCTTTCTCAACGCTTTTTACACCGGGCGCTTTCCCGGCAGCTTTGCTCGCGGCCTGCCCTTCCAGGAAAACCCCCGCACCGGCGACGCCCGCATTTCCGGTACGCTGGCTTCGCTGGCCGGGCTGGAAAAAGCGCTGCAAGACAACAACCCGGCTGAAATCGAGTTGGCCGTCCGCCGCATTTTGTTATTACACAGCGTCATCCTGAGCATCGGCGGTATCCCGCTCATCTACCTGGGCGACGAGGTCGGCACGCTGAACGATTACGGCTATCGCAGCGACCCGGCCAAAGCCAAAGACAGCCGCTGGGTCCATCGCCCCTTTGCCGAGTGGACGGACCGCATGCCCCGCCGCAGCGACCCCGCCGCCATCGAGGGCCGCATCTTCGGCCAACTGTGCCGCCTGATCGAACTGCGCAAACAACACGCCGCCCTGACCAACGGCGAAATGGAAGTCATCCCGACTAATAACGATCACGTCTTTGGCTACGCTCGCCGCCACAACGGCGAGCGGCTGCTGGTGCTCGCTAACTTCACCGAGCAGGCGCAGATCATCGCGGCTAACGAAATCCGGCTGCACGGTCTGAGTTACAGTTTTACCGACCTGGTCAGCGGACAGACCATCACCCTGGCGGAAGATATCCGGCTGGAGCCGTATCAATTTATGTGGTTGGTGGGATAAATTCAGGTGGGCAGCTTCAGGCTGACTCCTCCCCACTCAGCTTAACCGCTACCAGGGTTATGTCATCGTGCTGCTCGGCGGGGCCGACAAAGAAGGCCACGTCGGTCAGGACAGCGTCAATCAATGCCTGGGGCGACAGATCGTCGGCTAAAGAGCGGACCAAGGTTTCCAGCCGTTCAAAGCCGTAAAGCTCATGGGTCGGATTCATGGCTTCAATCACCCCATCGGTATAAAACAGCACGGTGTCACCGGGGATCAGTTTGAGCGGCTGGTCGTCATAATTGATGGCTGCATTCAGTCCCAGGGGAAAGGCCGCGCCGGTGGCCTCCAGGTAACGAGGATAAGCCAGGGGGTCGGTCGGGCGGACGCGATGCAGCAAGACCGGGTAAATCTGGCCGGCGTTGGCCCAGACCATTTCGCCCGACCAGGCATCGAGGCGGGCGTAACTGGCCGCCACGAACATCCCGCGCGGCATATTTCGTTGCAGCAAAACATTGGATTGATCCAACACCTGGGCCGGAGAAAGGTGGGCATGGGCTGCGGCGCGCAGGGTGCTTTGCGCGGCCACCATCACCAGCGCCGCCGGAATGCTCTTGCCTGAGACATCGCCAATCACCACGCCCAACTGGTCCCCCTCTAAAGCCAACAAATCATAAAAATCGCCCGATGTTTCGCGGTGCGGGCGACAAAAGGCGGCAATTTCAAGCCCGCGTACCCGTGGGATTTGGGCCGGGAAAAGCGCTTGCTGCACCGTCCGGGCAATCTCGATTTCGCGTCGGATGCGTTCGCGCTCGGTCTGTTCCCGGTACAGCCGCTCCAATTGGCCGGACATCTGGTTGAAGGTATCGGCCACCTCGTGGAGTTCGTCTCTGACCCAGGCGCGCAACTGAATCTTGTAACCAAATTGCCCCCGGGCCAGGGCCAAGGCTCCGTGCTGCAACTGGCGCAGGGGCCGGTTTACCGCAACAACGGTAATGAGCAACGACAGCAAAGCCGCCACGACGCCCCCGCCCAGCAGGATCGGCCAAACGCGGGCCAACGTGTCTTGCTGAACCAGATTGCGTGACTCCAAATCTACCAGGGCTTCAACCAGAGCCACTGTTCGGCTATCAACGATGATGGGGGCCACATAGCCATAGTAAGAGCCAAATTCGTCGGTGTATTGCACGTGACGGGGCTGGCGGTCGTCGTAAGCGGCAAAATGTTCCGGGGTGGCATAGAAGAAGGGATAGCCCACGCCGGAGTAATCCTGGTCAACCCAGTAGTAAAAATAGTCGCCTTCACGGTAATAAAGGCCCACCCAGGCCAGATTGGCGGCGGTAACCGCCTGCTCAAGTTGGTCCGCCACCGCCTGATAAGCCGGGCTGTCAATGTCGGTCGGTTGGCGCACGGTTTCTAAAGTTTCAACGTCAATTGTACCGGCCAGGAGCGTCGCCACCCGTTCCAGGCGCGTATCCATTTCAGACTGCCAGCGGGCAGTGCTGGCCTGATAAACCCGATAGCCGGTCAGGCTCACCGCCAGCAGAATCAGGACGACAATCGGCAGCATAACTTTTAAAAAAAGCGGCACGCGAAGTTTCATGACTGCACCTCGACCCGCTGGCGCACCCGACCATCCGGCTCGAAAACCCAGATGACGTTGTTAAGGGCGTCGGCAACGTAAACGGCCCCGTCTGGCCCCAAGTCCAGCCCCATGGCCTGCCAATTGCCGGGAGCGACCAACTGGGCGACGTATTGCCCTTCAGGGTCAAAAATCTGGATGCGCCGATTAGCCATATCGCTGACATAAAGCCGTCCGCTGGTATCGTCTACCACCAGATTTTGCAGGTAGGCAAACTGGCCGGGTTCGCGCCCATAACCGCCGATACTCAGGTGATGGGTGGCGGTGAGTTCGCCCGACTCGGTCAGGCTGAGGCTGAACTGGTGGACCTGGCTGTTAAAAGGATCGGCAATGTAGAGGAGTTGGCGCTG
>JAAUSP010000199.1 GCA_012032575.1 Anaerolineales bacterium
TCACGGATCAGGATGATAATGATTCGTACTCATGTCATTTCGAGGCCGTAGGCCGAGAAATCTTTACCGTGCTGCATCGGCCTCGGAGATTTCTCCCTTCGGTCGAATGACATGGCTGAGTAGTTACTCAAGAAAGTAGAGGTGCATCATGGCCCAGTTTCAAACTTCCGCCGAAAAAGAAGCTAAAATGGCCGAATGGCAGCAGCGTGACTGGCCTGCCTGGCTCAAAACGCAGCTACAATTTCCTTTTGAAGCCAACCGGACCAAAGATGAAGACGCCGACGACGGTTTGCTGACGCTGCGCAACCCCTTCCCGGTCGGCCAGCGTCTGACCGTACTCGGCCTGGCCGACGTGCCGATGAACGATTACGAAGGCGTGGTGGTCAAGGTGCAGCGCGGCGCCAACAAAGGCACCGTTCCCCTGGCCGATTTGGAAGTGACGCCGAAAGACAACGCCAATTATAACCCGGTTCAGGAATTTGTGGCATATTGGTCAAGCCGGTGAGGGTGGACGCTTTGCGTTGAGGGCTGGAGGATTTTCAGCTTTCGCTATTCTTCTTCCAAACTACTCTCTTCCTGAATCCTGGCGAACAAACTTTGGATATAGTCATCGTTAATAGCGAACATTGTCGCAAAATTTTTCTGATTCCCTCTTATTTCATCTACTATTTCTTGAATCTCGTCATCATAAATTGGTGTATCGCTCAAAATTTCACTTGGAAAAACAGGCAAGTGATAAATACAGTTGTATTCGGTATTATATTTTAGGCATTCATAACAATCGAAGATTACTCCCAAACCGTATAAACCGGGTTGGTTAGTTCCCGATACTACAAACCAATAAAGAATTGTGTCACCAGCTTTGGGGTCCATTTCTTTGGGTCGAATCTCTCTTGTTAGCCATTCGAGATATTCTTCTGATTCGACATCTTCTCGAAAATCATCAGGAGTGTAGAAGCTGCCATCTTGCAGTGGTCTTTCAGCATTCATTTGATAGAGCCATACAGTCATAGTTTTTCTCCTTCAATATGTGGGTAACTGGCCTCCCTGTCCCTCATTCCTGAACTTGCAATTCCTCTCGGATGACCCGTCGTAATATCTCCTCCAGCCGATTAACCTGCATGCTCTCCTTCAGCGTTTCGTTGATTAACGTTTGATAACCTCGCCCTCCCGCCCGCGCTTTGAAATACTCAATCACTTCCGCATCCAGATAAATATTAACCCGAACCTTACTCTTTGAAACAGGTTTGCCGCCAACCCTGAGTCGAGCGTGGGCCATTTGTTCAGCCGTGACTTCGGGAATATCGCTTAAATCTATCTCGTCATCGCTCATTTGATCGAGGGCTTCCCAGTCAGTCTGAGAAACTCTGGAAATAGAGTTGCTGTTCATACTTTGTTGCCTTTCGCAGCGAAATAATCCTGATAACCTCATTTCGTTCTGTGTGAGCGATAACCACTACTGCCCCTTTTAACAAACCCAGGGTGATGAATCTGTCTTCGCCATACGCATAGCGGTTATCCTCAAAGGTAAAGGTAGCTCCAGAGAAGATGATTTCCGCTTCAGCAAAATCGAGGCGGTGCTTATGGAGGTTAGTTTGTCGTTTGGCCTCGTCCCACTCGAATTTCATAATATATTGTATGTATAATTATACATATAGCAAGTTCGAAATGGTTTTTGGAATATGCGAGCTGCCGAATACCTATCCTATCCACTCACCGATCAACCTCCACACCGTCTCCGGCTGCTCGATGTGGGGCGAGTGACCGCAGTTGGCAATGACTTCTTCGCGGTACCGACCTCCCTGAGCCTGATAGTCGTTCAGCAGGGCGCGGATTTGGGCAATCATCGGCTGCGGGGGATAGATTTCTGCGCCGGGCCAGCCGGGGATTGCGCCCAACTGTCCCAGGTAGCCAAAATCAAACAGCGAGGTATCCGAGACAATTTGGTCGCCGTCGCCGCGAATCCACAGGACCGGCGGTTGGGGGTTGACCTGGGCAAAGGCTGCCAGGTTGAAGAATTTGGGCGACATAGCGTTGTTCATCCCCATCGGCCCGGGCGCGACCCCCGGCCAGTTCGCCGAAGTGGTCAGGTTGCCCGGATAATTCTCGTCGCCCGTTCTGGCCTGCAACACCGCCGAGAGAAAGACCTCCTCTCGCTCCGGGGCGGCGCGAAAGGGTGGTTTAAAGAAAAAGTTATTCATTATCTGGCGCGGCGAAGCATCCGTTTCCTCGCTCCGGTCGCCGGCGGCCAGGCGGCGGACAAACTCCGGGCTGGCCGTGCCGCCGCCCGAACCGGCATAATCCGGCCAGCAGGGCGTCCCCGCCTCATCTTTGGTCCCGCCAAAACCGTAAGGCGACATCGGCGCAATCAACACCAGCGAGGCCACCGTGTTGGGATGATCTATGGTGTACTGCATCACCACCCCGGCTCCGACCGACCAGCCCACCAGGTGGACTCGCTGTTCGCCGCCGGTCAGATGCAGGGTTTCAATCAGGCTGTGCAGATCGTCCGAGAAATCGCGCAGGCCGCGCGTCGCCTCCACCGGCCTGGTTTCCGATTCGCCAAACCCGCGCATATCCGGGGCCAGCGCCCGATAGCCGGGCGGCAGCGCCAGCATCGTCTCTTCCCAAAAGCGGCTGGAGACAATATTACCGTGAATAAAAACGACCGGCTGCCCATCGGCGGACCCGCTGCTCAACAGGCAGGTCTTCAACCGGGGCGTGTCAACAATAGCGGCAGAAATGCCGGGCAGTAAGGGGGAGTTGTTCATTGGTTTCTCCTGTTGCAAGGTTGGAAATTTACCAACCTTTGTCTCGTTCATAAACAAATCGCACATTATACCGGCGGGCTGCTGTTACAGTCGAGCCGTTTGTATAACATCTTAGCGAATACGGCAAAATTTACCAGCCTTCCAATCTTTCATCTATCCATTCTTTAAATACTGCGCCCGGAGCTCACGCCGGAGGATTTTGCCGGCGGCGGAAATGGGCAGTGACTCCACAAAGACGACGGTTTTGGGTACTTTATAACGGGCCAGGTGAGCGCTCAAATGTTCCAGCAGTTCAGCTTCGCTGATGGTTTGGCCCGGTTTCAGCACCACGCAGGCCCGTCCGACTTCGCCCCATTTGGGGTCGGGCAGACCGATGACGGCGCATTGCAGCACCGCCGAGTGCTTGTACAGCGCGGCCTCGATTTCTGTGGGGTAAACATTCTCGCCGCCGGAAAGAAACATATCTTTGAGCCGGTCAACAATGTAGAAGTACCACTCCTCGTCGTACCGGGCCAGGTCGCCGGTGTGCAGCCAGCCCTCGGCATCCACTACCTCGGCCCAGGCGGCGGGATTGTTGAAGTAGCCGGAGGCCATGCTCGGACCTTTGAGGATCAGCTCGCCCACCTGATTGGGGCCGAGCCGCTCGCCGGTGGCCGGGTTAACGATGCGGGCGTCAATAAAAAAGTTGGGCCGGCCAATGCTGCCGGCTTTGCGGATGGCGTCTTCGGGCGGGAGGGCAAACAGGCCCGGCCCAAACTCGGTCATGCCGAAGCCCTGTTTGAAACGAACTCCCTTTTCGCGGGTGTAATACTCCACCAGCGGCACGGGCAGCGGCGCGCCCCCGCTGGTGCAAAAGCGCAGCGAACTGAGGTCGGCCTGCGACCAGTTGGTTGCTTGAGTCAACATCTGGTACATGGCCGGCACGGCGGCAAAAATGGTCACTTGTTCCCGCTGGATAAGGTGCAGGACCCGTTCGGGGTCGAACCGTTTGGTCAGGATGGTCAGCCCGCCGAAGATCATCTGGGCCAGGGTGTAGGCAAACAACCCCCCGGCGTGGAACATGGGAAAAACGTTGAGGTAAATATCGCCGTGGCCCAAATCGTGGATGACGGTGTTGTAGCCGTTCCAGGCCACCTGGCGATGGCTGATCTGCGCCCCTTTGGACAGTCCGGTGGTGCCGCCGGTAAAGAGGAGGGCCGCCGTGTCTTCGGCTTCCAGCGACTCGCAGGTGACGGGCGTTTCCGGAGCGCTGCTCAGGATGTCGTCAAAGAGGATGCTGCCGGCGATACCCGGCCCGTCGAGATGAACCCAGTGGGTAACGGAGGTTCCGGCCTGGGCCAGTTGAGCGATGGTTTCCCGGAATGGGTCGCCGTAGAGGATGACCCTGGGGGTGACGTTCTGGCAAATCCCCAGCAGTTCGCGCCAATGCAGCCGCCAGTTGAAGCCGGTGTGCATCGCGCCGAGTTTGCCGCAGGCGCAAAACAGGTCCAGGTGTTCGACCCCGTCGTTGGCCAGAATCGCCACCCGGTCGCCCTTTTGCACCCCGGCCTCGCTTTTGAGCCAGTTGGCCAGCCGGTTGGCTCGGTGGTTCATCTCGGCAAAGGTCAACCGCAGTTCCGGCGTTTTGCCGGTGTCCACAATCGCCAGGGCGTCGGGGCTGTAAATCGTCCGCCGGCCCAGATAGTCGCCGATGTACATGGGGACCTCCTTATATTGGGTGTCAGGTGTCGGGTGTCAGGGGTCAGGGATCAGGGGTCGGGGGTCAAGTGTTACGCACCACGCACCACGTCTCACGCATCACGCAAAAACGCTTTCACAATTTCAATCCATCCGTCCGGCTGCTCGATGGGCAGCATGTGGCCGGCTGCGGCAATCAGATGAAGGTGGGCCTGGGGAATTTTGGCTTTGATGAGTTCGCCGTTGGGGAAGGAGGTGGTGTGGTCGGCCTCGCCAAAAAGGAGGCACAACGGTGGCTGAAAAGTGGCCGGGGGGAGGAGTTTATCGGTTTGAAGGTAGGCCTGAGATGCGCCGAGCTGGCGCAGGAAAATGGCGGGCGGTTGAGTCCGGTTGAGGGCAATCTGGATCAGGGCCTCAACTAAATCGGGGTGTCTGGTTTCAAATCCGGGGGCGGTCGCTACCAGGATGCCCCGTTTGGCCAGTTCGCCGGGGTCGCCCTGGCGGTTGAGTAATAATTCGGTCGCCGCGGCGGAGGGCGAGCACGGCAGTGGGGCCGGGATACAGCCCCGACATCATCACCACCCCACCGACTCGCTCCGGGTGGCTGCGTCCCAACTCAAAGGCAATCATCGCCCCCAGCGAATGACCGATAATGTGCGCCCGCTCAAGCTGGAGCTGATCGAGCAGGGCCAGGGTGTCGGCGGCCATCATCTCGACGGTGTACGGGGCATCGGGCATGCTGCTTTGCCCCACCCCGCGATTATCAAAGGAAATAACCCGGAAATCCTGGGCTAAGGTGGTCAAAATACCGGCCAAATCCCAGTAGTTGCGGCCCTGCCCCACCCCCGAAATCAAGACAACGGGCTGGCCCTGGCCGACCACTTCGTAATACAATTGAATATCGTTGGCGGTTATGGTTGGCATTGTTTAATGGTGATGGTTTTTGTTTCGCCGGGACAGATAGTTTGGATGATGCGTGATACGTGATACGTGACTTTCTACGCATCACGCATCACTATAATTTGCCGTTTACCCAAACGTAGTATAATTTAGCCTGTTTCAACTTGCAAATAGATCGTAATTGAGGATAACCATGCACGCCGAAATTGTAATGACCGGCAGTGAACTGCTGCTGGGTGAAATTGTGGATACTAACGCCACCATGATGGCCAAGATGCTGCGCGGCATCGGGCTGAATTTATTTTACAAAACCACCGTGGGCGACAACGAGGAGCGCATTACCCAGGTGCTCAACCTTGCCCTCGACCGCTCGCCGGTGGTCATAACCTCCGGCGGCCTCGGCCCGACGGTGGACGATGTGACCCGCCAGGCCGTGGCCAACGCCACCGGGCGCAAACTGGTTTACAGCGAGGAACTGGAAGCGCAGATTGCGGCCCGGTTTCGCAGTTTTGGCCGGCCTATGGCCGACAACAACAAACGTCAGGCTTATTTGCCGGAAGGAGCGCTGCCGCTGCCCAACGCCGCCGGCACGGCCCCCTGCTTTTTGAGTGAGGACACACGGGGGCGCGGCTTCATTATCTCCCTGCCCGGCGTGCCCCGCGAGCTGGAATATATGATGACTCACACCGTCATCCCGCTGCTGATCGAGCGCATGGGCGGGGCCAAAATTATCAAGGCCAGGGTGCTGCGGACCTGCGCGGTGGGCGAGAGCAATATTGACCGGGCCATTGGCGATTTGATGCTCGAACACAATCCGACCGTAGGGCTGTCGGCGCACGCGGGGCAAACCGATGTGCGCATCACCGCCAAAGCCGACACCGAGGCCGAAGCCGACGCGCTGATTGCTCCGATGGAGGCCAGGCTGCGCGAGCTGCTGGGGGTGGCCGTTTATGGGGTGGACAAAGAAACCGTCGCCGGAGTTTTGGGCCGGTTGCTGGCCGAAAAAGGCTTAAAGCTGGGTGTGGTAGACACGCTGACCGGCGGCCAACTGGGCCGCGAACTGATTGAATCCGGCTTCCGCGAGGCGCTGGCCGCCGAAGTGACGACCAACACACCGGCAGAAGCAGCGGCAGCGGTCGGCCTGTCCGCTGTTCCGGCGGACGGCGCAGCCTTCGCCGGGGCGCTGGCGCAGGCTGTCGCTCCGGCGGAGGGAGTGGGTCTGGCAATCCTCGGCCCGCTGTCCGACGGGACGGAAGACCGGCTGACCTTCATCGCTGTGCATGGTCCCGCCGGGGTGGAGTTGAGCCAGCGCGGTCGCAACTACCAGGACGGTGATCACATCCGCCGCTGGATGGTCATCCAGGGTCTGGATTGGGTGCGGCGAGCGGTGTTGGGACAACTCACTTCACCCGTAGATTGGAATTGAAAAATACCCTATGTTAAGACTCCGCATCAACGATGACATCGAACTCTGCCTGCTGGAAGAGCGCCACACCGAGATGTCTTTTGCCCTGGTTGACCGGAACCGCTCTCATCTGCGGACCTGGATGCCCTGGGTCAAGCCGGGCTACTCGTTGGAGGACAGCCGCAGTTATATCAAAGATAACCTCAAACGCCTGGCCGACAACGCCGGGTTTGATCTGTCCATTTTTTACCGGGAGCAGATGGCCGGGCAGATTGGCTACAATCGGCTGGATTGGGACAACCGCACCACCGAGTTGGGCTATTGGCTGGGCGAGTCGTTCCAGGGGCGTGGGCTGGTAACCGCCGCCTGCCGGAAACTGATTGACTACGCCTTCGACGAGCTAAAAATGAACCGGGTCGAAATCCGCTGCGCCGCCGCCAACACCCGCAGCCGGGCCGTGCCCGAACGCCTCGGCTTTCAACAGGACGGCATTCTGCGCCAGGCCGAATGGCTGCACGACGCCTTTGTTGATCTGGTTGTTTACAGCACGCTGGCCGGTGAATGGCAGCGGAACTCTGCTTTGCAGAAATAACAATCTTATCAGTGATACGTGATGCGTGATGCGTGATACGTGACTTTTTACGCATCACGCATCACGCATCACATTTACCCAATAATTGGCCGGAATAAAAAGGCTTCATTTATTTTTCTGGGAGGTATCATGGCTATTCATCCACTCGCAGGACAGCCTGCACCGCGTGAGTTATTAACCAATATTCCCCGGCTTATCACGGCATACTATGCCTACCAGCCCGACCCGGACGACCCGGCGCAGCAGGTCGCCTTTGGCACGTCGGGGCATCGGGGCACGTCGCTTAAAGGTAAATTTAATGAGCAGCACATTGCCGCCATCTCGCAGGCCATTGCCGAACTGCGCCTGGAGCGCGGCATCGCCGGGCCGCTCTTCATTGGACAGGACACCCACCCCCTGTCCGAACCCGCGCTGACCACAGCCATCGAAGTGCTGGCCGCCAACGGGGTCAGGCTGGTGGTGCAAAGCGGCGGGGGCTACACCCCGACGCCGGTCATCTCGCACGCCATCCTGACCTACACGAGGGCAAAACCAGCGGGCTGGCCGACGGCATTGTGATTACCCCGTCGCACAACCCGCCCGACGACGGCGGTTTCAAATACAACCCGCCTTCAGCCGGGCCGGCCGATACCGATACGACCAAACTCATCCAGAATCGAGCCAACGCCCTGATTCGGGACGGCTTGAAAGAGGTCCGGCGCATGCCCTACGCCCGGGCGCTCAAAGCCGATACAACCCAGGCCTACGATTACATCACGCCCTACGTGTCCGATCTGGCCAACGTGATAGATCTGGCCGTCATCAAAGCCGCGGGCCTCAAAATCGGGGTGGACCCGATGGGCGGCGCGAGTGTGGCTTTCTGGGAGCCGCTGGCCGAGCGCTACGGCCTCGATATGGAGATTGTAAATCCCGCCGTTGACCCCACGTTTTCATTTATGACCCTGGACCATGACGGTAAAATCCGCATGGACTGCTCCTCGCCTTCCGCGATGGCTAGCCTGATCCACCTGAAAGACCGCTTTGACATCGCCTTTGGCAATGACCCCGATGTGGACCGCCACGGCATTGTGACCCGCAGCGCCGGCCTGATGAATCCCAACCATTACCTGGCCGTGGCCATCAACTATTTGTTCCAGAATCGCCCCGGCTGGAGCCAGAACGCGCCGTCGGGAAAACGCTGGTCTCCAGTTCGATGATTGACCGGGTGGCGGCTCAGTTGGGCCGGCAGTTGTGCGAAGTGCCGGTCGGCTTCAAATATTTTGTGGATGGACTGCTCGACGGCTCGTTGGGCTTTGGCGGCGAAGAGAGCGCCGGGGCCTCGTTTCTGCGGCTGAACGGCCGGGTCTGGACCACCGATAAGGATGGCATCATTCTCGACCTGTTGGCGGCGGAAATCACCGCCCGCACCGGCCGCGATCCGGGCGAGCATTATCGCGCCCTGGAAGAACAATTTGGACAGTCGGCCTACGCTCGCACCGATGTGCCGGCCGGCGCAGCCCAACGCAAAACTCTGTCAAACCTGTCGCCGGAACTGGTTACGGCTGACACCCTGGCGGGTGACAAGATTACGGCCAAGTTGACCCACGCCCCTTGCAATCGTGAGCCAATCGGCGGGTTGAAGGTGGTGACCGATTATGGCTGGTTCGCCGCCCGGCCTTCGGGCACGGAGGATATTTACAAGGTCTATGCCGAGAGTTTCAAGGGACCCGATCATCTCAGCGCTATCCAGGCCGAGGCCCAGACCATCGTCCAGGCCGCCTTCAAGGCCGCCGGACTTTGAGCCGATTGGCCGGTTATTATAGATTATCGGAAATAAAAATTAGACAAGATTAACAGGATTTACAAGATGAAAACAGCAAATAATCCTGTTAATCTTGTTAATCCTGTCAAAAATTTGTTGTTACCGATAATGTTTATTTACTGACACAGGTACACGACTATGTCATTTCGAGCGACGAAAGAGCGACGCGAAGCGTCCCTAATACCTTCTCTTGCAAGACGAGGCGGTGGGGATTTCTCCCTTCGGTCGAAATGACATGCTTTATCAATAAAGAAAGACAGAGCGATGCAAATTAATCCTGGTATTTTCAAAGCCTACGACATTCGGGGGACGTACCCGGACCAACTCAACGAAGAAGCCGGTTATGCGATTGGCCGCGCTTTTGCCACTTTTCTCAAAGTAGATACTGTTATCGTCGGGCGGGATATGCGCCTGTCCGGCCCCGCTATGTTCGACGCGGTGACGCGCGGGCTGATGGACCAGGGGGCCGATGTGATCAATATCGGCATGGTCAGCACCGACCAGTATTATTACGCCTGCGCCACTCTCAACCAGGCCGGCATGATGGTCACAGCGTCGCACAACCCGGCCCAGTACAGCGGCTTCAAAATGGTCAGAAAGATGCCGTACCTGCTCAGCGGCGATGAAGGCATCCAGGATTTGCGCCACATCATCGAGACCGACGCCTTTGCCCGCCCGACTCGCCAGGGCCGGATGACCGAAATGGATTTGAGCGGGGAGTTTGTCAACTATGTTTTGGGCTTGATTGATGTCAACAGCCTGGCCCCGCTCAAGGTGATTGCCGATACCGGCAACGGCATGGTTGGCCCCATCCTCAAGCGGGTCTACGAGCACTTGCCCTCGGTGACGCTGACCGGCATGTACCTGGACCCCGACGGCAGTTTGCCCAATCACGGCCTCGACCCGCTCCAGCCCGAAAACCGGGCCGAACTGCAAGCCCGCGTCGCTGCCGAGGGCGCGGATGTCGGCTATGCCTTTGACGGCGACGGCGACCGCTTTTTCACCATTGACGACCGGGGCGATTTTGTCTCCGGCGATTTTTTGACCGCCCTGCTGGGCCAATACTTTTTGGAGAAATACCCCGCCGCAAATATTCTGTACGACGTGCGGGCCTCGTGGGCGGTGCCCGATTTGATCAGCGCCGCCGGGGGCACGCCGCTGATGGAGCGGGTCGGCCACGCCTTTATCAAGGCGCGCATGGCCACAGAAGACGCGGTCTTCGCCGGTGAGGTGACAGGCCACTATTATTTTAAGGATTTCTTCTTTGCTGATTCCGGCATTATCCCCTCGCTGGTGATTTTGGAGATGCTGTCGAAAAAGAAGGCCAAACTGTCCGACCTGCTCAAGCCGCTCGAAGCCCAATATTTCATCTCCGGCGAGATCAACACCCGCATCGCCGGCGAAGTCAAAGCCAAACTGGACGAACTGGCCGCCACCTTCAGCGACGGCAAGATCGAGTGGTTCGACGGCTTGTCGGTGACTTATGCCGACTGGCATTTTAATGTCCGCCCCTCCAACACCGAGCCGCTGCTCCGCCTCAATCTTGAGGCCAAATCAAAAGCCATGATGGAAGAAAAGCGCGACCGGATCTTGGAGATCATCCGAGCCTAAGCGTTGAAGGTTAACAGGTTGAAGGTTGAACGTTTGACCTTCAACCTTCCAATGTTCACCTTTCAACATTCAACCTTCCAACTTTCAACTTTCAACTTTCCAACGTTCAACTTTCAACGTCAAGATGCGTAATTTTTTAATCAAAACTCTCAACCAGTGACACCGCCCGGCGTTTTGTGACCCATTTTGGTCCGGCGCGGCGGGCGGCTCGGCGTTTTGTGGCCGGCGAAACCCTCGACGAAGCCGTGGCGGTGGTCAAGGATTTGAACCGGCGCGGAATCAAAGCCATTATCAACGAGGTCGGCGAAAGCGTCACCACCCAGGCCGAAGCCAGCGCGGCCGCCGCGGCCTTTCACGACATTCTGCGCCGGATTGAGGCCGAGGGTCTGGACGCCGATGTTTCGCTCAAGCCTTCTCACGTGGGTCTTAACTTTGGGGCCGATTTCTTCTATGAAAACGTGGCCGACATCGTGCAGGCTGCCCGCCAGCACCACAACATGGTCGAAATTGATATGGAGGGCAGCCCCGATGTGGACGCGACCCTGGCCGTGTATCACCGTTTGCTGGACACTTTTGGCGGCGGCGTCCGCCTGGCCGTTCAATCCTATCTCTACCGCACCCCCGCCGACGTGCAGGCGATTATCGCCCACAGTGGGGCCATCCGGCTGGTGAAAGGCGCGTACAAAGAACCGTCCGACCTAGCCTACCAAAGCAAAACCGAGATCAACGAGGCTTCCAAACGGGTGATGGAGCAGTTTTTTACCCCCGAGGCCAGGGCCAGCAACGCTTATCTCATCCTCGGCTCGCACGACCCGGAACTGATCGAGTGGCTCATCTGTGAGACCAAGGCGCGGGGGATCAGCCCCAGCCAATTTGAATTTCAAATGCTCCTCGGCGTCCGCCGCGACGAACAGCAGCGCCTGGCCGATTTGGGTTATACGGTGCGGATTTACGTGCCCTACGGCTCGGCCTGGTACCCCTACTTCATGCGCCGTCTGGCCGAACGCCCGGCCAACCTGCTGTTTATGGGACGAGCAATGCTGGGGAAATAGAGGTCAGGGGTCAGGGGTCGGGGGCCAGTAAATTTCTGAC
>JAAUSP010000200.1 GCA_012032575.1 Anaerolineales bacterium
TAATTCCGGTCTGTCGCCGGCAAAGGTAATCAGCTCGTGCGACTGCATGTCGGTGAGTAATCCGACGATTTCGTTGACGCTGCTGTTCAACGCCCCGGCCAGACTCTGCACCGTAGGAGCGCGCCCATGATATTCGCAGTCGTAAATGTGCTTCAGCGCATCTTCGGTCAGCACGCGCCGGGTCATAGGCCGGGTCTGCTGCCAACGCCAGAACAGACCTTTGTCCGGCCAAAACAGCCACAGCCCCAACGCTGCTACGAAGGCAGTGATAATGAGGGTGCTTAAAGGATCAGACATAAAAAGACTCCTTGAGATTTTTGTTGAATCGCATAGTTTATTATTGTAAACTAAATAAAAATTTAGTCTAGGCTAAATTTTTAACCAATTATACTCCAAATTTACCCGCTTGTCAAGGGTTTTTCAGACTGGCTCCAATGCTCTGCGTTGGAGCCAAAGACAGAGCGCTCAGCGCTCAAAGCTTGGGCCAACGCGGAGCGCATTAAGCTCAAACCCGAAGGAATCAAAAACCCTCGAATACTGGCTGTGTTCGAGGGTTAGAGAACAAGCGCGACGTTTCTTAACCTCGCAGCCCCTTCGACAAGCTCAGGACGCACCCTTCGATACGCCTTTCACTGCGTTCCAGGCTACTCAGGATGCGATAAGGAGCCGAAAATCATCCTGAGTAGCCCGATAGGGCGTATCGAAGGGTGATTTTCGGTAAAATGTCGAACTCAGGTTAATAAAGTTATTCCGTCACCCTGACCACGACGATCGTCAAATCATCCTGCTGTTCCGTTTGGCCGACAAAGCTGCGCCACTCGGCCAGGAGATGGTCGAGCATCGCCTGGGCGCTGTGGGTGGGTCCGGCGGCAATAGCGGCTTCAAAGCGGTCGAAATTATACATTTTGCCGGCGGCATTGGTGGCTTCAACCAGACCGTCGGTGGTGAGGATAACAATATCGTTTGCAGCCAGGGGAATGACCGTGTTTTCATAGGGAAACTGCCCGGAGAGATGAGTCCCCAGGGGCAGCCCGCCCACTTCCAGCAACATGCGCGTCCCTTCTTTGTCTCGCACAATGGGCGCAATGGCCCCGGCATTGGCCACGTGCAAACGACCCGGCTCGAAGTAGGCCAGACACAGGCCCACATTTTGCCGGGTATCCAGAAACGGCTGCAAAACGCGGTCAGTGCGGGTCAATGTTTCGGCGGGGGAAAGGTCGGCTTCAATCGCTCCGGCCAGGGCCACCACAGCCGCGCTCATGAGCAGCGCGGCGGGCATGCCCTTCCCGGTCACATCGCCGACGGCGACGGCCAGGCCGCCCTGGGGCCGCTGATAATAGCCGTATAAATCGCCGCTGACCTGGCGGGCCGGATAAGAACTTTGGGTGATTTCGAAGTGAGGGTAGTGGGGAGCCTGCTGTGGCAGCAAACTGAGCTGGACATCGCGGGCAATGCGCAGTTCGTGCTGCACCCGTTCCTGTTCGGCCAGGGCCACGATGGCCTGGGCATTGCTAATAGAGATAGCGGCCTGGGTGGCCAGCAGCCGCACCACTTCGACTCGTTCCGAGGTGAAGGCGTGCGAATTGAGATTATTTTCCAGGTAAATGCTGCCGATGAGCCGGTTCCGTTCCTGGATTGGCTCACACAACACCGAGCGCACCCGGTTGCGCAGGATGTGAGGGTCACTGCTAAATTCGCCGGAGTTATGGGCATCGTCCAGAAGCAGGGTTTGGCGGGTGCGATGAACGTAGCGGACCACTTCCTCGCTGAGCAGGCCGCTGCCACGGACGGGCAAAGCATCGTCCAGACCGGCGACCACCTTATTATGGCGGGCCTGATAATGCGCCCGGATCAAGCGCTGATCATCCTGTTCTAAAATCAGCAAAGCCGACTCCGCCCCCGAAACTTCACCCAGGGTCCGCATGACCCGATTCAAGACCCGTTCCAGATCAATTTCGCTGGAAATGGCCTGGCTGGCTTTGACAATGGCATAGGCATCCAGGTCACGATGCAGCGCCAGGAGAGTCTGGCTGCTCTCAGAACTGCTGCCCACACTTAGGCTACTACCGGCAGAACTCAGGGGGCCGCCCGGTTCCTGGCTCGAAATGGGCCGGAGGTAGAAGGCATAGACCTGGCGAAGCTGCTGGGCTTTGGCTGCTGCGCCAACCTGTTCAAACAAAAAGAGGGCTTCCTCCAAATGGCCTCGACCGGCGCGATAGCCGGCGGTCAACATATACCGGGCTAGCCGCTCATGGATCAGCGCCAGCAGCAGGGTATACTCCGCGGTGGTGGCCTGGTCAATGGCGGCAAAATAGGCCGAGTGCCAGAGCGGGTCGCGGCGGGTATAGCCAGTTCGGCCCGGGCAAAGGCGGTGTAGGGTTTGAAGGTGGCGCTAAATTCATTTAACGCCTCAACTTTAGACAACAATTCCTCGGCCTGCTCCGCTGCTCCGCTGTTCCGCTGTTCTTCCTCGGCCTCTTCTTCCTGGGCCAGCGCCAACAGCGCCAACACCTGATAAATTTGCCAGATGGGGTTGAACAAGCCCGCCGGCTGGCTGGCCGCCGTCTCTTTAGCTTTGTTCAGGTGATCCAGAGCAGCGGCGTAATCGCCAAAGGTGTAGCGCACCATGCCGGTGAAAATGTGCAGGTGAAAACGCAGTGAAAGAATTGGGCCTCAACCAACTCCTGTTCCAACCCCTCTAAATTGACTGCTTCCAGACCCAACAGAGGTTTGAGATAAGTTTCGATGACGGTGACGATAAACTGGCGATACCGTTCGACCGTGTGACGCTGGAAGAAATGATCGTGAGACTCCTGGGCTGCGGCCAGGGTTTGATTGAAATTCTGGCCGTCAATCAAATCGGTCAAAGCTTGCAGGCAGTAAGACGTGCCCCAGTAAAAAATATTGCTGACATTCTGGCAGAGCTGCTGGCCCCACTGGTTCTGGCGGCGAATGGCGGCCAGGTCGGGCAGCACCACCGGCGAACTCCAACTGGCGGCCACAATATTTTGAGCCGTTTCAAAGGCGGTCGGATAGCGCTGCCACAGGTCGGCGGCCAACTGGTTGAAAAAGACGGCCTGCTTGAGCTGGCCCTGCACAATCATCGCTACGGCGCTGCCGACAAAGGCAATGCTCAAGGCCGGATGGCTGCCGTGCTCCAGGGCCAGCCGGATCATGTGCAAAATTATTGAGCACGAGCAGTTCCGCCGAAGTGCGATAGAGGGCCGGGGTCAATTCGTGGCGGATTTCTAACTGCACCAGCGCTGTTGGATCGGTCATTTCCGCTAAATTGAGGATCGCTTCATGGCCGGTCAGATGAGTCAGCACATATTTCATGGCTTCGCCGATGGCCTGACGAGCCTCCTGTTTATCTGCGGGGAGCGGCTGGCCGAATAGGGCCAAAGCTCGATTGCCGACGGCCAGGGCCTGGGCAAAATTGCTCTGCCAGGCGTGCAGTGAAACCAGCCGACGATAACAGCGGGCGCGGTCCAAATCGGATTGGGCATTGGCCAGGATGACATCGGCGGTGGCAAAAACCGCTTCGTGCCGAAGCAGGAGTGTCTGGGCCATCAGCAGCTCAGACCAAACCCGGTAAGTTTGGGCGTAATCTTTGGACCAGCTATCGGCGGGGAGCAGCCCCCGGCTCATTTCAAAATAGGCCAGCGAAGCGTCGAAGGCGATGCTGTTCCGGGCCTTCAGCCCGGCCTGATAATTCAACTCGACCAGCCGGGCGCGGATGGCGGGATCATGGGCCAGACTGCGCCCCTGGTTCAGGTGGTTGACCACCGTGAAAAGCTGATCGTCAAGGGTGTGTTCGTCAAAATAACCGAGCAGCAACCGCCCAATCTGCCAGTGGTGCTGCTGCCGTTCGCTCTCGGACAGTAAAAGATAGACCGCTTCCTGCACCCGGTCGTGCTCAAAACTGATCGTCTCGCCCTGCTCGCGGATCAAATCGGCCTGAAGAGCCGGCCCAAGCTGGGTGTACAGGGTTTCATAATCCAGACGGCTGATCCAATGGAGGGTGGTCAGACTAAAGGTATTGCCCAGGCAAGCGCTCTGCTTGAGCAAATCGAGGGTGGCTAACGGCAACCGGTCCAACTTTTGGAGCAGCAGGTCAATCACGTTATCGCTCAGGCGGACCTGCTGGAGGGCAGCCATATCCCACTTCCAACCCTGGTGCGAGTCAGTCAGGGTGAGCAAGCCGTTCTCATGCAAAGTTTGCAGCAAGGTGGTAATGAAAAAGGGGTTGCCGCTGCTTTTTTGATAGAGCAGATCGGTCAGCAACTCCATTGACTGGCCATTGCGGTGGTGGAATAACAAGGTATCGGTCAGCAGTTGCCTGATCGAGGCCAGATCGAGGGCGGTCAGGTGAATCTGATCGGGCGGTCGGCCCAGATTGGTCAAAGCTGCAATCAAGCGTTTGAGGCGGTGATCCGGCCCAACTTCCGAGTCTCGATACGCGCCGATAATGAGGAGATGGGCCGGCTGAGGATCGGCCAGAAACGCTTGCAGAAAATCCAGGCTGCTTTCGTCGGCCCATTGCAAATCATCCAAAAAGAGGATAAGCGGCTGCCGGGGGCTGCTACAGGCGCGGACAAACTCCATAAAGGTGGTGGTAAAACGGCCCTGGGCCTGGTCCGGCGGCAGGGTGGGAACCTCCGGCTGCGGTCCCAGCAACAGTTCCAATTCGGGGATCACTTCGCTGATGACCGCGCCGTTGACGCCAACGGCGTTTGCAGCGCCTCTCGCCACAAGTCTAAGGTTTCAGCCGGTTCGCGCAACAGCCGCCGGAGGAGAATTTGCAGGGCGCGGACCAGGGCGCTATAGGGAATATTGCGCTGCCGGAGGTGATCGTATTTTTCGGCCACAAACATCCCCCGGATCGCCAAAATGGCCGGCTGGAGGGCCTGGATCAGCGAGGATTTGCCGATACCGGCGGAACCGGCCACCAGGGTCAGCATAGGCGGGCCTTGCCCCAAACCGTGAAGCAGTTCGGTCAGGCGCTGCAGCTCGGCCTCGCGGCCATACAGTTTACGCGAGACCTCAAAGCGGTGCTGCTGGTCGGCGGCACGCAGGGTAAAAGGGGCGATGGTTCCGCTGGTTTGCCATTCAGCCAGGCAGCGGTCCAGGTCGGCCCGAATGGCGGCGGCTTCCTGGTAGCGGTCTTCGGGGTTTTTGGCCATGAGCTGGGCAATCAAATCGCTGAGCGGTTGGGGCAAGGCCGGGTTTAGGCCGGCGGCCTGGGGTGCTTCGACGGCCAGGTGAGCGTGGATCAGGGCCAGATGATCTTTGACCTCAAAAGGCAAACGCCCGGTTGCCATCTGAAACAGGGTGACGCCCAAAGAGTAATAATCGCTGCGATAATCCACCGGCTTCTGGGTGCGCCCGGTTTGTTCGGGGGAGATGTAGGGCAGCGTGCCGGACACACTATCAGGATAGTAGGCCAACTGCCGCTCCAGGATGCGGGACATCCCAAAGTCGGTCAATTTGACCGCATCGGCGGCAGCGTCAATCAGAATATTGCTGGGTTTCAGATCGCCGTGCATGACATCCTGGCGGTGGATGTCCTCCAGGGCGCGGGTCAAATGGAGGGCGACCTTGAGAAAAAGTTCAACCGAGAATGGCGTTTGGGCCAGCCACTCGCGCAGCGAGCGCAAGCCGTCGTAATGGCTGACCAGGATAAAGACGCCGGCCTGTTCTTCGAGGTTGATCACTTTGACCAGGTAAGGCGAGTCGAGCCGCTGCATCACCCGCAGTTCGTGTTGAAAGCGGGCTTGCTGGCTGGGTGAAGGATAAGCATCCTTGAAAATTTTCAGGGTGAGGGGCAGCCGATCAGGATCGTACTGGCGGTACGCCTGGTAGACAACAGCGTTACGACCTTCACCCAAAATCTGTACCAACTGATAATTAGGAATGGTGACAGAAATACCAGGGTTATTGGCAGCTTGACTGGGCACAAAAGCCTCCTGGGTCACTAACAGATGGTTGACAGGCGCGGGGGAGCTTTACAGGCTATAGTTTACTCATAAATGCGAGTATGGTCAATAGGCTATTAATGCTGGTTAAGCCGCGCCTTGAAAAGCTGGTTACAATTTATTGCTAACTCAACGCCGGCTGCTCCAGCCGTACCGCCAGGTCCAGCTTAAACTCTGCGGGCAGGTCCAAATTACCGCTCACCCGCTGATGGAGTTGGGGTAGCAGTTTTACGCCGGCTTCAAAATCAATGATGCGGTTGATCAGGTAAAAGAGGTACATGGTGGTCAGCCAGTTGGTAAACTCCGGTTTGGAATTCATGTGTGCTTTCATATTAAGCATCACCCAGGAGAAGTGTGCCCAAACATCGTAACAGGTCGAACAATCGCGCGACTCGCCGATGCAGCAGCGTCGGGTGGAGGTGAGGTTGGGGTTGTAGGCCCGAAAGTGAGCATTATACGGTTTGCCGTTCTGGATGCGGTCTTGATTGATTTGGTTATCGGCGCTGATGCTGCAACACACTTCATAGCCCCAATTTTCGTGGTAAAGCCGGCCGCTGGAGATTACCCGGCTAAGGTAGGAGGAGAGCAAAATCCTATCCGGGTAGCGCTCGATCATGCGGTTGATCTGGCGGCGCACCTCCTCAAACCCGCGCTCGTGGGCAATATCGCCGCCCTGGTGGGAGAGGTCGCCGTAAAAATTGAACAGGACATAATTACCGTTAGCCACACACTCTTCAACCACGCCTTCGATCTGGTGGGCGTTGCCGGTGGTGGTGGTGTAATACCACAAGACGCGCGGGTCGTCTTTGTAATTCTGCAAACCTCTGGCGAAAATATCGCGTTTGCCGCTGCCGCGCAGAGCAATATCAGTTTCGTGGTCGCCCCAAACCGAAACGGCAATCGGCATATTCTCAAAGCCTTCGTAGGGGATGCGGCGCAGCCCGTTGGTGACAAGCATCATCCAGAAGTTATCGTAAATCTTTTTGACCCGGTTCAGCATCAGGCTCGGCTCACCCCCGGCCACCGAGACAAAATTAGTGCCGCGCGCTTTTTCGCGCTCGATGAAGGCATCAAATTCGGCTTCGTCATCGGGCGCTTTGTTTTGTCCATCGCCTCGGCAAAAAAGTAGCAGCCCTGGCAACGAATATTACAGACATGGGTAATATCCACCAAAATAGATTTTAGCGGTCCCGCCTGCCTGATTTGGCTGTACATTTGCTTCAGAAATGGGTCCTGCAAATACTCCCTTAATTGGCCGGCCATAGTCGTCCCCCCTGATTATGTCTGACATTTTTAGTTGGATGTTGTGGGAATTTTTAACATTCTAACTTTTTTTTAATAATTGACAAATGGGGCCGTGAAATTCAGAACCCTACGCTTTACCTACGCTTTACCGTCCCTCTGATCGTCAGCCGGATATGGGATTGCAGGCCGGAATTCTCTTTTGCGTGGTGATAAGATAGTGATGTAAAATGTGCCCGTCAAACTTCACTGAGGTTACTTTATGCTTAATAACCATACGGCTGTTGAGTTTACCTGGCAGGCGCTCTTGTGGCGCTTGCTGTTAACCCTGTTACTGTTATTGGCCCTGGCCGGTCCGGGCCTGACTTTATTTCGTAGTGTGACTAGCCGCAGCGGGACGCGCACGTTGCCGGCGTTGAGCCAGGAAGCCAAAGAAGGCCGCTGGCAAATTGATGTGGAAAAATAGAGGATAGACGCGAAGCATGGAAGAGAGAGACGGCGTGTCATCTCGACCCGCACGGCGGGGAGAAACCTCCCATTTTATTCCCCTGTAGTTTTACCTTTAGTTTAGAGCAGAATGGGCAGAATTAACGAATCTTTATTCTATCATTCTGCCCATTCTGTTCTTATTGCATTACCATAAACTAATCGGTACAATGTATATACATTATCGGTAATACCAAATTTTTGACGGGATTAACAAGACCTACGGCAGGATTATTTGCTGTTTTTCATCTTGTAAATCCTGTTAATCTTGTCTAATTTCAACTCAGCCCGCATGTCATTTCACCGTGCTAATCGGCCTCGGAGATTTCTCCCCGCCGTGCGGGTCGAAATGACATGGTTGAGTAGTTACTTGTTAAACACCAGTCCCGGCCTGCCCCTATGCGACGCTTTTTTTTAACAGTTCTCCTTCTTTGTGCCTTACAAATCTTTCTACCCGTTTCATCCTCCCCCGCTCAGGCCCAATCGCCCGACCCGGTGGCGGAGCTGATGAGCCGCATGTCGGTGGAGGACAAGGTGGGCCAGCTTTTTCTGGTCCCTTTTTCCGGCTCAAACGCCAACCCCGACGCCGATATATTCATGCTTCTGACCGAGTACAAAGTCGGCGGCGTTATCCTGCTGGCCTCCAACAGCAACTTTAACAACGACGCCTCGGCCCCCCGCCAGATTGCCGAATTGACCAACAGCCTCAAAACCATCTCGTTTAATACCAACGGCATCCCCCTCTTTGTCGCCATTGACCAGGAAGGTGACGCCTATCCCTACACCCGTATCACCGGCGGCGTCACCCCCATCCCCAGTCAAATGGCCCTGGGCGCAACCTGGGACACCGCCAAGGCCGAAGCCGTGGGCCAGATTGTCGGCGAAGAGCTGCGGGCGATGGGCATTAATTTAGTCCTCGGCCCCGGCCTCGACGTGCTGAACGACCCCCGCCCCACCGGCGCGGGCGACATCGGCATCCGCGTTTTTGGCGGCGACCCGTTCTGGGTCAGCCAGATGGGCCGGGCCTACATTCGCGGGGTTCACCTGGGCAGCGGCGGCCAGGTGGCAACGGTGGCCAAGCACTTCCCCGGCCACGGTGGCAGCGACCGCCTGCCCGACCTGGAAGTGGCGACGGTGGATAAATCGTTGCAGGAATTGCAGCGCATCGAACTGCCGCCCTTTTTCACGTCACCGCCGACCTGTCCGAGCACCCGGTCTATGCCTCGGATGACGCGCTGGGCGTCACCGACGCGCTCATGTCCAGCCACATTCGCTATCGCGGCTTTCAGGGCGACATCCGCCAGTTCACCGTGCCGATCAGCTTCGACGCCGAGGGCATGCGCACCCTGATGTCGCTGCCGGAAATTGCCCCCTGGCGCGAGCGGGGCGGCCTGATTATCAGCGATGCCCTAGGGGTGCCGGCGGTGCGCAAACATTACGACCCCTCACTGGAGCAGTTTCCCCACCGCCGGATTGCCAAAGAAGCCTTTCTGGCCGGCAACGACGTGTTGAGCCTGGTCCAATTTGCCCTGCGCTCGCTCTGGCAGGATCAGTTCCCCAACATTAAAGATACCATTTTCTTCTTCCGCACCGAGTATCTCAGCAACCCGACCTTTGCCAAACAGGTGGATGCCTCGGTGGAGCGAATTTTGAGGCTCAAATTTAAGCTTTACGGCCAGCCTGCCCTCGACGCGCTCAACATTGAGCCGGGCCGCGCCCTGGAAGTCGCCAGCCAGCCCCGTCCGGTGATCAATGAGATTGCCCAGCAAAGCCTGACCCTGCTGTACCCCTCGCTGGCCGAACTGCGCCAGCGCATCCCGCAGCCGCCCCGCCCCGATCAGAAAATCCTGATTATTTCCGACACCCGCCTGGTGCGCGAATGTTTCACCGACGACTGCCAGCCAACCGAGGTGCTGCCCCGCCTTGCCTTGCAGGAGACCATTTTGCGCCTGTACGGGCCGGGGGCCAGCGGCCAGATTCAGCCGGAGCAGGTCAGCAATATCACCTTTTCCGAGTTGAAATCGGCCCTGGGCGGGGTTTTGACGCCGCCGGAGCAGCCCGCCGCGCCCGACCAGCCTAACCCGGTTTTGCAGCTTTCGCCCGACGAGGTCAAGGCCAGGATTCAGGCCGCCAACTGGCTGATTTTTGCCGCGCTCGATTTGAACACCAGCCGTTTCAGCGACTCCGACGCCCTGAAACTTTTTCTGGCCCAGGAGAGCGGCATTTTGCGCGACAAAACCTCGATTGTGCTGGCCCTCAACGCGCCCTACTATCTCGATACCACCGAAATCACCAAGCTGACCGCCTATTTCGGCGTTTACAGCAAAACCGCGCCCCCACCTCGAAGCGGCGGTGCGCGCCCTTTTTGGCGAAGCCGAGTTTCCCGGCGCGTCGCCGGTTTCGATGGAGGGCATCGGCTACAGGCTGGTGGATGTACTGGCTCCCAACCCCGATCAGGAGCTGGTCATAGAAACGGTCGAGCTGACCCCGGAGAGCAACATCGCCCCGGTCACGGTCAAAGTGCGGGTCGGGCCGATCTTGGATTATAACGGCCACCTGGTGCCCGACGAAACCCCGGTCGAAATCCGGCCGTCCTCAACGAGCGCCAACTGACCTCGGAAATCGCCCACGCGCAGGCCGGCCTGGCCGAAGCCACCCTGACCCTGACCGAGCCGGGCGAGGTCGAGATTTGGGCCGTAGCCGGGCAGAGCGTCAATTCGCAAAAAATCAGGGTGACGGTGCTGGCTCCGCCCACCCCCACCTTTACCCCGGAAACACCGGCCCCTCACCCCCACGCCCACCTTCACCCCTACGGCCACGCCGCCGCCTGACCCCACCGGCGACTCCCTCACCCACGCCGCTCGCGCCGGTCGGCCTTCCGCGCTGAGATGATGCGAATGACCCGACCTGCCCTGCGGTAACAGTGGCAGACAAGAAGCAGCCGGAGCGACGCGCTCAGGCCAAGAAGGACAAACCGCGCCTCATTCTCAGAATGGTCTGGGTCGGCGAGAAGGAGTGCCTCCTCGTCGAAGAAGGCGGTCTGCGCCTCTTCGAACGAGACGCCATGTTTCCGCCGATTGGCGGCATCCTTCTCAGCGTCCCATTCGAACCGTAGCTCTGCCACAAGCTGACAGTGTAGCTACGTTGTAGTGTAAAGGAGAGCCACGCGGCGGCCCAACGGATCGGCGCTCAGCTGCGGCCGCGCGAAATGCTACCAGGATTCGCGTCGAGCACGGCCGCCGAAGGGCAGGAGCCCGCGGCCGTCAGGTGCAGCGGATTGCTGGGCAGCGCGCTTTCGAAGCATGCGCTTGGGGACAGACCCACCGATACTCAGAAGTCCACGAAGTACCGGAAGTGCCGGGCGTCCTCCGCCGAGGACGTGCGCAACGCGACCCAAGTGTGCTCGTCGTCTGGTCGCGAAGACTCTTCAACCCGCCAAGCAAGGTTGTTTAGATAGAACGAGACCGCTCGTCGAACGCCCGGAAGATCGTAGTCATCCACGAGGATCACGCCGCCCCTCGGCAGAAGACGCCCGAGGTAGAAGAGATCGAGGAAGACCGCATCGAAGCGGTGGTTTCCGTCCACGAACGCAAGGTCGAACTCGCGGCCAGCCTTGAGAAATGCTGGGAGTGCCGTCTGGGAGATCTCTTCGTGGAGCTCCACAAGCGACGCGACGCCTGCTTCCTCAAGGGCCTGAAGGCCGCGGTTAGCGAATCCTTCCGACTGAAACGGGTCTAGCACCACGTGCCGGGCATGAGGATCGGCGGATCGTACGAGGCCGTCGCAGATGTGGAGAGCGGAAAGACCAAAGCCCAGCCCGACCTCGACCGTCTTGGCGGCGCGCTCGCGGAGCACCCACCGCGTCAGCGCCTCCCCCTCGGCCGGGCTGATGGCAACGGTCCGAACGTCGTGTCGTATGGGTGGATCCGCAGCAGTAGCAATCGAGTCGCCCGCAAACAAGCGATCGATGATTGATCGCACTCGCTCGGACGCGTCTTCGATCTCCAGCTGTGTTCCTCCTCTACGAGTGAATTGAGTCTGTCGTTTCGCGCTGCCCAACGGCTCGGCGCTCACCCGCGCGGCCCAGCGGCCGCCGAACGCCGAGACCTCGAGACGCTACGCCGCCAGAAGGCAACCGGCCACTAG
>JAAUSP010000201.1 GCA_012032575.1 Anaerolineales bacterium
GGAAATTATTTAAATAACTCAAAGTATGTCTATGTTGAAATGAATCCTGACGTTGATGCTGGTGCAACAAACCCTGTCTTGCTGCCTTTCGGTGTTCTCGGGCCTGTCCGGTTTGCTGGGTTTACGATGGTCTCTGGTGCGGTTGAAGCACAGACTCTCGGTTCGACAACTGCCGGAAATAACAACGTTAATACTTTCGTTGAAGGTGGAACAAACATCGTTCGAGCAGCTGTCTCTGGCGCCATCTTTATGAACGTTGGAAATACAGCGTTTACGGGGACTTGGACCTTCCCGAGTGTTCCGCTGCGAACCTCTTCGCGCGTCGGCGCGCTTGCTTCTCCAACAGAAGCTTTCTTTGGGGCATCAACAAATAAAAGCAATAGCGATAGATTGGAAAAAGCTTATGTTGATTTGGTTCGTTCGCTTCCTGACGGGATTGCAGAAGATACTTCAAATCCCTCTTTGGAATACGCTTGGGCGTTTTCTCTTGATGATTTGGTTCCAACCGGTTCGGCTGACGCAATTTGGACTTCTGGTTCGAGAGTTGCCGGAACCTCCTTCTCGGCTTTGTCTGGAACTTATTCACAAGTTTTAACCGCCGGGTTTAACAGATTCACTTGTCCTCTTGTCGGAGGTTTTGACGGGTTAGACATCACAGAAAAAGAACCTTTCAATAATACCGACATGGACGGAGCAAATGAAATTAATTCTTATGCGTTTAACTCAATTAAACGAGCGATTAATTCTTGCCGAGACCCGGAAGTGGTTGATTGCGACCTAATGGTTGCTCCTGGAATAACAAATACCGGATTAACCGACCACATGCTTACGGTTTGCGAACAACGGGGTGATTCGCTTGCGATTATCGACTTGGAAGGCGGATTTATTCCAAATACAGAAAATGCTCTTGGTGATAGTTCAACTTCTAACCGAGGTTCTGTTGCTTCGACATTAAATGAATTGCGAACAAGAAACATAAACACATCTTACGGGTGCGCTTATTATCCTTGGGTTCAGGTTCGGGACCAGGATACAGGGAATCTTTTCTGGGCTCCTCCTTCAATACCGGCTCTTGGAACTTTTTCAAGCTCCCAAAAGAAAACAGAAGTTTGGATTGCTCCGGCTGGGTTTAACCGAGGTGGATTAAGCCAAGGCGCCGCCGGTATTCCGGTTATTAATGTTCGGGATAAAATCTCAAAAGACGATAGAGATTTATTGTATACTGCGAATGTTAATCCTATCGGGTTTTTCCCGGGAGAAGGAATCGTCATTTTTGGGCAGAAGACTCTTCAATCGACTCGGTCAGCGAGAGACCGAATCAATGTTCGAAGAATGTTAAATTATGTTGAGAAAGAGATTTCTCGAATGGCGACCCGGGTTCTTTTTGACCCGAACATTCAAATCACTTGGGACAGATTCTTGGGTCTTGCCGAACCTTTCTTGGAAAGCGTCAAAGCGAGATTCGGCTTGGTTGATTATAGATTGATTTTGGATACAACAACAACCACTCCCGATTTGGTTGACCGAAATGCGGTTTATGCGAAGTTGTATCTTAAACCGACCAAATCTATCGAATTCTTTGTAATTGATAGCATTATCGTTTCACAGGGTGCTTCGTTTAGCGAGGATGGGATTTAAAACTAATTAAATTGGTAGAAATACAAAAGGAGAGGAATTAATAAATGAGTTTTTGGAGCGACCCAACAATAGAACCGAAGCGTAAGCATACATTTCTGGTTTCAATCGGAAATGTGGGAACCCAAGCGGGCATCCAGGAGTGGCTTTGCAAATCGGTTGATAAACCCAATTTTGAAATGAGCACCACCGAACACAAGTTCTTAAATCATACATTCAAATTTCCAGGGTCTTTGACTTGGAATGATGTTAATTTGAAGGTTGTTGATGTCGTTAATCGAAATCTTGATAATGCGCAGAAACTCTATCAAATCCTTGAACTCTCTGGTTATGTTAAGCCGGGAGACATAATTCCTAATAATAATACCGCCGGAGGCGCAGGGATTTATTCAACCTTGTCGAAAAGGCGAGCGACAGCGGTTGCTCTTGGTAATGTTAAGATTAGACAAATCAACGACCTTGGTCAGGTTATTGAAGAATGGGTTTTGAAGAACTCTTGGATAAAATCCGTTAATTTCGGCTCCTTGGAATATGGAAGTGATGAAATGCTTGATTTAGACATAGTAATAACCTACGATTGGGCCGAGTTTCGTCGAGTTCCTTAACTTTCTGCTTTACAAAGATTTACAATCGGTGTATAGTTATTTCGCATGACTCGAAATAGTGATAGAACAAATGAAATACCACCGGCACACAACCTAACAACGCCTCAACCAGAAGAAACCGCTTCTTTACCAAAGCCAACATTTATTGTTGACCTCCCGAGCAAGGGTCGGTTTTACCCCGAAAAATCCTCTCTTCATAAACGAGAGAATTTGGAACTTTATCATTTGACCGGGAAACACGAAGACATTTTAAACAACAAAGATTTTATCAAGAAAAATATTGTTTTTGATAAACTTCTTTCTTCTCTCCTTGTCGACAAAACCGTCAAAGTTGATGAACTTCTTATCGGCGACAAAAATGCTCTTGTTTTTTCCGCAAGAATTAACGGATTTGATGCTGATTATTCTGTTGAAATAACCTGTCCGGAATGTGAAAAAAAAGGCGAACATGTTTTTGATTTAAACAAGTGTTTCGAATCGGTTTCCGGAGATTTATCAAAAGTTCGGGAAGACGGAACGGTTGAAATTATTGTTCCAAAAAGCCAGAAAAAAATTGTTTGTCGCTTCTTTCATCTGCCGACCGAAAAGACATCGACGCAACCATAGAACATCATAAGCAATTATTCAAAGAGGATAGAACATCTTCTTTGGAAGTTTCTGCTTTTGTTGTTTCAATTGACGGAAAAACCAATCGCGAGGTAATAGACGCTGAATTGGATAATCTACCTGCGAAGGACATTCGCGCATTAAAGCGAGAATACGCTCAACTTGTTCCAAACATTGTTATGGACCAAGAGTATTCTTGCGGAAATTGCGGATTTCAAAGCAAGATGATAATCCCATTCAGCGTGGGATTTTTTTGGGGTTAGCGATGAGTACATCAAAGATGTTTATGAAACATTTTATTTCCTGAAAAAGCACAGAAACTTTGATTTGATTGAAAGTTATAATCTGCCGGTTAAAATAAGAAGGTTTTATGTTCAGCTTCTTCTTAAAGATTTGGAAAAAGAAAAAGAGCAAAAATAAGTTTGTCATTCATAAACCAAAATCTTTTGATTGGTTTTCATTTATTTGTTATCACTCGTATTTTCATGTAAGGTGGGGATTTAAGTGGAGTGGATTTTCCAAATATGTTGTCTTTTTTGATGATGAAATAAGAATCACCAAATACAACATAAAAAAGCTATTTTAATCCTTCGTTAAATCTCTCTATTTATTGAATAATGCTTACAATAAAACTCAAAGAACAATCATCTCTTCACAAAGACTTTGAACCCAATAAAGACGACATTTCCAAAGATTTAGGAACCTTTGACGAAAATGTTAAGAAACTCCTTCGAGCACTTCTGGTCGGTCAGCCACTTCCCGTCTCAATCAAAGGCACCCCCGAGCAAGTCTCCGCTCTTAAAGCAACCTTAAACGCCGAAGCGGATTACATAAGTTCTTACATCTTCAATTCCGCCGAAAGCGCGGAAACTATGAGAAAAAAAATAAATCTTAACATTCAAATCAAAGAGTTCGAGCGAATCACCAACATGAAGTGGCCGTTGAAATAATTTGATTTTCTAATTATTTTAGAAAATGGCTTCAAATGACGAAATTAAGATTGCTGACGCCATCTTAAAAATAAAAATCAAAGAAAAAGAACTTCGTGATGAAATTGCTGACCTCGAAGGGGAAGGTTTAAATAAAAAACAAAAAGAGAAAGAAATGGTTTCTCTTCAAATGAAGTATCACAAGCAAATGCTTGAAATGGCTCGCAAAGATTTGAATTTGATTGAATTAAAATTGGAACACCAACAAGATTTAACCGACTTAACCGAAGAAGAACTTAATAATTTAAAAGAACAGAAAAAATTCTTGAAGGTGTTCGCAAAGAACAAGAAAAACTTGTTAGGTCCGACAAGGAACACAACAAAGAGCTTGAAAAGAGCAACAAGGGATACATAAGTTCCATGAATGCTTTAAACAAGATAAACTCGGTTCTTGGTGGAATAACAAATAAAATAAAATCCGTCATTTTTGGTTTTGATGAAATTTCAGCATCCATTTCGAAAACCTCCTCAACCGGAGCAAAGTTTTTCAACGAATTAAGCGATTTAACCATCCAAAATCAAAAATTCGCAATAGGCCAAAAAAGAAACCGCGGAACAATTTTCATCCCTTTTTGAGGGAATGAACGAGTTTACCAAATTAACCAAAGAACAGAGAGGAGAGTTGGTTAAGGCTTCATCAATTCAATCAAAATTTGGCGTTTCTGCGCAGAACTCCGCAAGACAACTCGACATTTTGACGAAAACTCTTGGATTGAATAATAAACAAGCTATAACAACTCAATCGACATTAACCAAGTTTGCAAAAACAATAGGGTTAAGCGCCAATCGAGTTGCAACCGAGTTTAATTCAGGAATCTCGGTTTTTGCAAGGTATGGAAAAGAAGGTGTCGAACAATTTAAGAAATTGTTGGCGCAATCGAAAGCAACCGGCATAGGACTATCAAACCTGCTCGACATAACTTCACAATTTGATACATTTGAGGGCGCTGCCGAATCTGCCGGCAAACTTAATGCAATTCTTGGCGGAGGCGTTTTTAATTCGACCGAATTATTGAATGCAAGTGAAGAGGATCGCATTAAAATTCTTAAAGAAGGAATTGAAGCACAAGGTCTTCAATTTTCAAGCATGAGCAAGTTCCAAAAGATGGCGCTCATGAATGCTGCCGGCATTAAATCTATGGAAGATGCAAATCGTCTTTTTGGGGAGACAACCACAGAAGAAATGAAAGAGGTTGAAAAAGCTGTTTCGGGAGGCGCCCTCGGAACGGATGAAATTGCCGAACAAATTAAAAATGCGACATCAATAACCGACCAATTTTCAACAACTTTGGAGTCTTTTGGAAACGGAATAAAAGAAAAAGTTATTCCTTTTATGAGAGATTTGGTTTCTTATGTTCGGGAATTTGTTGCAGAACATCCAAATGTTGTTAAAGCGGTTGCTCTTATTGCGGGCGGTTTTGCAATTCTTGGAAAATCCGCCGTTATGGCGCAAACTCTCTTGTCGGCCCTATCAACAACTCTCAAAGTTTTCGGAGGTTCTATCGGAGTGACTGGAATTGCGACTTTCGGCTCGATTGCTCTTGCGGTTGTTGGTGTCGGCGCAGCGGCTTACGAAGCGTATACAAATTGGGGATTGTTAAAAGAAAGTTTTAGATGGCTTATTGAAGACAAATTCCCAATTTTGGGCGGGGTTTTGGAAGGATTTAAGGAACTTTATAACATTATCTCCAAAGCAGGAACGCTTATTGATGATTTTCTCCAAAATAAGCTTGGAAAGTTTTACGAATACTCCAAAGCATTAACAAAAACAATCATGAATCCCGCTTCGGCTTTGGCGGATGGATTTAAGGAAATTGTAAAAGATGATTTTGTTATGCCGAAAATCCTTGGGGGTTCTGGTTATGCTGGTTCTCTAAATGAGACATCGACAAGCCGGGAAATTAAAAATGACGCATCGCGTTTAAGAAGTTTGAATGAAAAACAAATCATAAGTCAAGAAAGCAATAACCAATCAACCATAAGCCCGGAAACCAAAAAAGAAGGAAATAAAAATCTTATTTTAGAGCTTAATGGAAGAGAACTTGGCCGAGCCGTTCTTGAAATTATCGAAGACAAGATGAGCCTTTCCGTTCCAAGATAAAATGTAATTAAAATTATGGCGAATGTAAGATTTAAAAATGGCGACATAACCGACAGGTTGGCGAATGAATTGCAACATTACATAGATTTTTATCATGTTCCAACCGGCATAAATGTTGAGTTTAAAGCATTCTTGAAGAATTTTTCCAACGACTTCTCGTCAAATTGGAATAGCGAAGAACTCTACGGAAAGATGGACCCAGTTGAAACATTCAAGAATACGAAAAGAACAATAAACCTTTCCTGGGTTGTTCCAGCGGTTGATTATGAAGAAGCAAGAGAAAATCTTGAAAGGTGTTCCATTTTGTCTTCTATGCTTTATGGGACTTACAATCCAATAAAAAGTGACCCAAACAATCCTAATTCTTCATTAAACGCGACAACATTAAATGCGAACCCTTTGATGAAGGTTAAATTTATGAATTTAATTCAAGATGTTTCAGCTCCGGAGAGCGACAACGCTCAAACCTCTGGTCTTTTATGCCGTCTTAATGGTTTATCCTGGAATCCAAATCTCGACATGGGGTTTTTGATGATTTTAAAGGAAACATCTATCCAAAAGAAATCGCTCTAAATTGCGTTTTAACGGTCCAACATCAACACCCCTTAGGTTGGTCCAACGGATTGCCGATAGGCGATTTTAGCCGCTTTCCGTTCGGTATAGACGTTCTCAACGGGCAAGGCACCGACCAAGCTCTAACAAACCCTTCACAAGACCAACAAGAGACCTCTCGGGCGACCGAAAGACAACAAAATGTTGCTTCTGATTCCATCTTGAAATCTTAATTAATTATAGATTGATTATGACGAGCCGTTATGATAATGTTCCCGTTGGAATAAACGATTTACCACAATACAAGCAACTCTTCAAAGAAAGAAATGTTAAGTTTATAAAACAATTCTTTACTCCATCAATTTATCATCCAACCGAAGATGAAATTAAAAATTTAAAGGTCCAAAATCACATTTGGGGAATAAATGATAGAATGTATAAATTAGCGAATAAACATTATGGAGACGCTAAACTTTGGTGGATAATTGCTTGGTTTAACTTGAAGCCGACAGACGCGCACATCAAATTGGGCGATGTTATTTACATTCCTTCCCCGGTAGAAGATGTTTTAAAGGTTTTTAAGGTTTAATAAATGGCTGAAAAGAATGAAAACTCCTATCTTGGAGAAAATAGAGGTTTTATTCTTTCAAACCGCTTTCAAGAACAGTGTTTCTTGGTAAGAAATCTTGAAACATTTCAAGCGAAGCATAAAAATGCTATTTTCAAGAATTTGGTTCAAATTGAAGATGAACCAGGAATGGTTTTAAATCTTTTATTAGGCAAGGGGAATACTTCTTTTATTAACATTTTGCCTCATCAGCTTTCTTTACTAACCCCAAAAATAAGGATTTATAAGATTTTCCAAGATAAAAATGGAGATACGCAAGAAGAGGAAATGGTATTTCCAACCTTCACAAGCACACAAGAGTTGGACCAAATTTTACAAAATAAAGCATCTCGTGGAGATGGTGCCGGAATTAAAAGTTTTTCTTGGTTTGATAATGGAACAAATCCAGCGGATACTGGATTTTCATTTACCGCGAAATTGGAAATGTATTTCCAAAGCGTCAAAGCTTTTTTTTCTCAACAAGAAAAAGCTTCTGGTCGAAGTGTTTCGTATGCTGATTTGATTTCTTACCCAAAAACGAGAAAACTTCGTGATGATTTGTATAATGAAAATTATTTCACAATTAAAGCGGAAGTTGGGTGGGCTCTCCCACCAGACAACGAACTAACTCTTTCTCCTGGGTTAAAAGAAGCAATTTCTCAAACAACAACAACCTTTATTCTAAATCTTATGCAACACGAAATAGAATTTAAGGAAAATGGCGAAATGAATGTTTCAGCGCAGTACATCGCTTCTATTGAAGGAAAAATGTTTTCTCCTGACGCCGACATTTTTTATGTTAAAAATAGACCAAAAATTGATAATGTTAAGCAAATTGATGCGGAAATTAAACAAGCAACAGATTTTTTAAACGAAACAAGAAAAAAAATAACAGATAAACCGGATAATGATGAATTAAAAAATACTTTAACTTTGGGAGAAAAAGCTCTTAATGATTTAATAAACTTAAAAGAAAAGACGCTCAAAGAAGATAGAACAAAATTGTATAACAGATTGTTGCAAAAACTCCAAGATAGGTCGCAAATCTATTTTGTTGATGTTCCCTGTGAAGAAGTTGGAATTGGCGAAAATGGTCTTTTAAGCGAAGAAGAATTGGTAAAAAAGAATACGGAACAAAACATAAGTCGGAGTTATACGCAAGGCGTTTCAACATCAAATAACATTTTAAGCAACGAAGTTGTTGAGAGGTTTCAAGAAGCTCAAAGATTAAAAAGTGAAAAAGAATTAGAAATTTTAACAGAACAGCAAGAAAAACTAACAAATTCAACCATTTCTCCGCTGGACCAAAACAAGATAAGGGTTAATTATTTTTATTTTGGAGACTTAATCGACGCTTCTCTTGATAGCATCTACGACCAAACAGACGAAAACAACATTTCTTCTATTCAATCCAAAAAAGAAGATTTTAGAATACTTTTAGGGTCTTTGGAGTTTTTTTCACCACATTCTAATAAAAGAATTAGAATTTCTCTTGCGGACATTCCAATTTCTTTAAATCTTTATAATAGTTGGTTTATTGATGTTGTTATACGACCTTTGCGAAACAAATTTTCCGTAAAAGAGTTTATAAATAACATTTGTTCCAAATTAATTTTAAGATGCTTAAATCCTGTTTGTTTTGGTTCTAATTTCGTTAATGAAAATGTTTTTACGGTTAATTCTGCTTTTACTCTTTCTGGAAATTATCCAGAACTTGATCCAAAAAATAATAGTCGAATAAACATAAAGACAATCAAAAATAAATCTAAAAATAAAGACATTTCCTTGATAAAAAATTATCTTTTTATAGGAATTGGAGGATACGACATGTCTCATAATCCTCCCAATAAAATTGAAGATGAAAAAAGCGGTCTTTATCATTTTTATGTTGGCTCTAACAAAGGTTTATTAAAGAATGTTAGCTTTACAAGAGTTAATGTTCCTTATTTGCGCGAAATGGCTATTTCGGAAGCCTCGACAGGTCGCGAAGGAGATGTTATAAAGAGCGAGCCTTACAACGCAAAAGTTGTTATGGTTGGAAATGCATTCTTCAAACCAGGAATGAAAATCTTTATTGACCCCCTTTCTCTTGGGTTTGGGACACAGGTTCCAACAGATAGTTTGAGGATAGGTGGTTATTATGATGTTATTCGCGTTGAAAATTTTATTGCTCCCGGAAAATTTGAAACAATTTTAGATTGCACCGCACAAAACATTTTGCCTTCAAAGACATCTTCCAATTATCAAAACAAAACTAAAAAGATTAATTCAAAGATTTAATTAAAAATGTATGGAAATTACCAAAGGAAATAATTCTCTTAACTCAAAATCAATTTTTATTGAAAGAAAAAAATACGATGAATTGTTTCCTGAAAGCGTTATAAGAAAAATAAATCTTTGGGATGAGAAGAATCTATTTGGGAAGGTTGATAGGTTTAATAATCCAATCATTCTAAAAAATCAAATGGTTCGACAAATTTCCGTAGATAATAACATCTATTCAGCAAACTTTATTATTGATGCTTTTTTTCAAATTAAAAGAGAATTTAAAGAAAAGGAAAGACGCCAAAGAATTAATCTTGACGGGTCTGTTTTTGCTGATTTGGAGCCTAAAAAGGATTTATCAGTATTGATGCGGAATACAACAAATTTTTAAACCTTCTTTATTCTTCTTTTGGAACATTTCTTCAACAAAATGAAAATTATAAGAAATTTATTGATTTTTCTTCTTTTTTTGTTTTGTTTAAAGATTTCCTAACAAACCTATCAAATGGTTTATTTTTTACGAAGTCTTCTTTTATTATGTCGAAATACTGCTCTCCTTTATGCTCTGGTTTGGCGATTGAAATCTCCAATCTATCTCATTCGCAAGATGAAGAAAAAATTAAGAAATTCATAAACGATAGAAATTTCAATTTTTATCAAAAAACAGCAAAAAATACGGATTTTATCTTGATAAAAATGCTCCTTGGCGTTTGATTGCGAATGTTAATTCTCCACAAATGAAAGAGTTTATGTTTAAATTTGGATTTAAAGATAAAGATGACCTTTTTGATAGAGGATATGATAAAACAAGTAAAAACGAATTTCAAGAATTAAAAGAAATTATGGTTCGCTTTTATAATTCTTATGTTTTTTCAAATCCTATTATTATTTTGATGGAAAATAAATGTATTAAGAAAATTGCAAGACAAACAATTAATTTAGAGGATGTTGAAGATTTTATTAATAAAAACACTCTTCTTTCATTTTACGCTTGGCTAAAACAGAACGAGAGTGTATCATTAGGCACCGAGAATTTGGAAAGCCTTAATCAGGTTGTTGAAAAATCTATTTCAATAGCAAGCGTTTTAGGTGAAGAGAGAGCAATTTCTTTTATTAATTCTCAATACAAAGTTTCGACAAAGCAGAGAAATCTAGATGTTGCCGATAATCCAAGCTCTTGATAGTGGAAATGGAAACAAATCTTTTTTCCAAGATTTAAAAGAAGTTGATAAACTTCCTGATAGTTTTTTTTGCCTTTCTTTTCATCAAGAATTCAAAGATAAAGATTTTTTTGCGTGCTATTTGTTTGGAGAAGAGGAAAAACTTCTTAAAAATTTGGATAAACATTTGGTTAAAAGATTTAATAATTCTTTGTTAAAAAAGAAAAGTTTTTTGAACTCTTTTAAGAATTCTAATTTTGATTTGAAAAATAACAATTTTTGGTCGTTTGTTCCTTTATGGTTTAAGCAAGATTTTCTTGAAATTGAAAATGAAATTATTAAAGAATTTGCTAAAACTCCTGTTCCATTAAATTATAGTTTTTTGAAAACATTTTCAATTCTCTTGAATAAGATTTCTAAAAGAAGTCTCTGCATTCAAGAAGATTTGGCTGAAAAAGATAAATTTAAAAAAACGAATAATTACATTCGTTATAATCTTTTTGGAACAATTACAGGAAGATTAACGACATTTAAAAATTCATTCCCAATTATGACTTTTGATAAAAAAGAAAGAAAAATTTTGAAACCCAAAAATCGTTTTTTTGTCGAGATGGACTACAACGGAGCAGAAATACGAACTCTTTTCAATTTGATTGGAAAAAAGATTGAAGAAGATGATGTTTATGATTTCTTTGCTAAACAGATTGGCCTATCAAAAAATAGAGAAGAAATTAAAAAAGAGACCATCTCTTGGCTTTATAATCCTAATTCTTTTAATCTTGTTTTTGATAGTCTGGTAAACAAAGAAGAGGTTATTAAACAATTTTATAAAGGTGATAAAATTATAACTCCGTTTAATAGAGAGGTTTTTTGTGATAAGGAACATGCTTTAAATTATCTGCTCCAAAGCACAACAAGCGACATTTGTTTGGAGCAGTGTTGCAAAATTGATGATTTTTTGGTAAAAAACAAAATGAAGACATTTATAAGTTTTGTTCTTCATGATTGTGTCGTTCTTGATTTTGATGAAAGCGAGATGAAATACTTAAAAAACATAAAACAAATCTTTGATAAAAATGCTAGAATAGGAGACTTCAACTCAAACATTAAAATTGGAGAAAATTACGGAGAAATGAAAAAAATCACATTATGATTGATGTTATTGGGATAGGAGATACTGCTGATAAAGTTCTTTCATTTTTAGATAAAAATGAATACAACATTTTTTCTATAACAGACGGGAAATCAAAAAATACAAACTTTTTTTCTATCCTCAAACAAAGAACTCACGAGGAATACGAAAGTGAGACAAATTGTTCTTTTGTT
>JAAUSP010000202.1 GCA_012032575.1 Anaerolineales bacterium
CCCCCGCCCCCGCCGCCACCCACTGACGCCTACGGCCTGGTAACCGCCTACAAACTCAATGTGCGCTCCGGTCCTAGCCTCTACTATCCGATCATGGGCTGGCTGTATCGCGGGGAGCAAGTCCGGCTGGTCGGTCGCAACAGCGCCGGCACCTGGTTCAAGGTCGAAGCGGCCTATAATTTCCGGGGCTGGGTGAACGCCTACTATGTGCGGAGTAACGTCCCGCCTTATAATTTGCCTATTGCCGAATATTAACAAAAACCCTCCGGTGATCGCCGGAGGGTTTCTTTTCTCAAAAAATTATCGTCTTAGGTAGTTCCGAAAAAATAATTGTCCCAACCCTGTGATACGTGATACGTGATGCGTGATGAATTTACGCCAAAAGCCCTCACGTATCACGGATCACGCTTCACGTCCGTTAAGTTTTTGGGATGATTTAAATTTCGGAACTCCTTTACTGTTTCGCTGTGTCCAGCCGGTCAAACAGCTCCCGGACATCATCGCCCCGGAACCGGGCGACGTGACTCGTCGGGGGGAGCGGCTCCTCGTAGAAGAAGCCGGGCAAATCGTCATCCTGGGTAGTGAAGCCGGCCTGTTGGTTAAATTCCCACTCCAGGCGCAAGGTTTCCCGCCCCAGCTCAAAAAAGAAGTCACCCGTAAGCTGCGTGCCCACGGCGTCATTAATCGCGCCGGCGATAAACTCGGTTTGGGCGTTGGTGACAGACCGGCCAAACACGCACAGCCCCACCGAATCCGTCGCGGCAGAAAGGATCTGCTCGCGCAGGCTGGCATTGATAATCTCGTCCGGGGTCATCGAGCGGGTTTTCAGGCGGGGAGCGTTACCGGTGGTGTGGTCGGCCCCCTGCGCCGTGACCATCATACTGATGCCGGTTACTTCGATCACCCGCGGATCATAGGCGCTGATGGCCTGTTTTTTGATCACCGGCACCCGCTTGACCCCGTAATGCTCGCCCACCCTGGCTGTGCCCTGCGCCCACAATATGCCTGCGGGCGTGCCTGCGCCGATTTCTTGGAGCGCCGATTTCATCCAGGCCGCATCGCCAAAGGAGGCCAGGCCCGCTTCCATCAAAACGGCCAGGGTTGCGCCGGTTTCGATGGTGTCAATCCCCAAATCGTTGGCTGTGGCGTTCAGGGCGGCCAGATCGTCGGGGTCGCCGATGCCGCAGTTGGTCCCCAACAGGCCCAGCGTTTCATATTCCACCGGCGAAACCACCTCTTTGCCGTTCTCGTCAAAGTAAACATTGCTGCACTGGATGACGCAGCCGGGCATGCAGGCGTGGGTCTGGCTGCCGCCGCGAGACTTATTCAGATTGCCGATGTATTCGGCCCCCATTTTGAAAATCTCGCCGGCCCCGGTATCGGCAAACTGGCCGCTGCTAAAGTTGCGCACCGGCAGACCGCCCATGTAGTTGGTCACATCGCCCATGCCCATTGTGCCGAGGGCATTGTAAAAATTCACCACAATCGAGTCGGCTTGCAGCTTTTGGGCATAGGTGCGGATGTTGCCCATGCTTTCTTACGGTCATGCAGCAGCGGGATTTTGTCCAGGTCCACCACAATGGCTTTGACCCGTTTGCTGCCCATGACCGCGCCCACCCCGCCGCGGGCCGACAAGCGTGAAGGCCGCCCGTCGCTGTCGCTAAAGGTAATACCGGCCAGCAAGCCCTGATACTCGCCGACCGGCCCGCAGATTCCCAGAGCCACTTTTTTGCCGTAACGCTCGTACAGCAGCTCGGCGGCGGCGAAGTTACCTTTTTGCAAATAGGGCGTGGCGTCGTCAAAGCTGATCGTGCCGTCTTTCTTTAGATGAATCACGACCCACTTATCGGACGCGCCATACAGGGTAAACCCGGCCAGGTTGAGCTGACCCAGGCCATAGCTGAAGGTCCCGCCGCCATTCGACTCTTTGATGCCGCCGGTCAGGGGGCTTTTGCAGCCCACGCTGGTGCGATTAGCGTTGGAAAAACTGGTCCCGGCCAATGGCCCCGCCGAAAAAATGAGCGGGTTTTCCGGCGAAAGCGGTTCTACCTGCGCCAATCCTTTTTCGACCAGCGTTTTGGCAATCAGGTAACGCCCGGCTTTGGCAATAGCCTCGCCGTGCAGTTCTTCCTTGTCCACCGTTTGTGTATTCAGGTTAATATGTAGATAGGTACGCATATGTTTCCCCCTGCTTTACTTCTATTTTTCATCTGCCAGAATGGTCTCTATTGTTTGCAGTTCTTCCGTGCTTAACTCAACCCTGTCCAGCACAGCCACCAGCTCCTCGATCTGGCTGACCCGGCTGGCCCCGATGAGGGCCGAGGTGACGCCCTGATGGCGCAGCACCCAGGCCACGGCCAGTTGGGCCAAACTTTGCCCCCGGCCCTGGGCGACGGCCTGAAGCTGCCGCACTTTAGCCAGCCGCTCTTCAGCCACCCGATCGCCCCAGTGTAGTTGGCCTTCATACTTGGCGGAGCGGGACTCGGTCGGGATGCCGTCCAGATATTTATCGGTCAGAATGCCCTGGGCCAGCGGTGAGAAACAGATGCAGCCGATGCCTTCCTCGGCCAGGGCGTCGAGCAGCCCGTTTTCAATCCAGCGGTCAAACATATTGTAGCGCGGCTGGTGGATAAGGCAGGGCGTGCCCAGATCGCGCAAAATCCCGGCGGCCTGGCGAGTCTGCTCCGGGCTGTAGGTGGAGATGCCGGCATACAGCGCCCGCCCGCTGCGCACAATATAATCCAGCGCACCCATGGTTTCTTCCAATGGCGTGTTAGGGTCGGGCCGGTGGCTGTAGAAGATGTCCACGTAATCCAGCCCCATGCGCTTCAAACTCTGGTCGCAACTGGCTACCAGGTACTTGCGCGACCCCCATTCGCCGTAGGGGCCGGGCCACATAAGGTAGCCCGCTTTGCTGGAAATAACCAGTTCATCCCGGTACGGCGCAAAATCCTGCCGAAAGAGCCGGCCAAAGTTCTCCTCCGCCGAGCCGGGCGGCGGGCCGTAGTTATTGGCCAGATCGAAATGGGTAATGCCCAGGTCAAAGGCCCGGCGCAGCATGGCCCGGCCATTTTCCAGCGGGTCCACCCCGCCGAAGTTGTACCACAACCCCAGCGAAATCGCCGGTAAATGCAGCCCGCTCCGGCCAGAGCGGCGGTACTGCATCGAAGCATAACGGGTGTCAGAGGGTAAATAAGCCAATGTCGTCTCCTTTGAGGTCAGTGAGCAGTAATCAGTAATCAGTGAGCAGTGACTACTGACTACTGACTGCTATTTTTAGAGGTTTCATTCTACTTTTAATCCTGTGAATGGACAAGTAGGTTGGCTTGAGGCGCACTGAAACCCAACATCCTGGTTGAAAATACTGGGTTGACCAGAGTTTTCGTTTTGCTTATATAAGTCGAGAAAATTTTTCATAGACAATGGGTCATTATCTCGCCTTTTTGCATTTCGCTTGTGCTCTCATCGCCTTCCGCGCCGCCGGGTTATTCGGGTGGGCCTTTAGACAACAAGCGGGTATCGTCGAGTGCTTAGCCAGGTTAGCCGCAGTCCGAGGACTAACCCAGGAAGCCGCTCGGTTGCTGATTGCTGCGAAGGCCCTTCTTCACAACAGCTTGACATTTTCCAGAACTGCCCTATACTTTTTATCAATTGGCCCGTCGGCTGATTGACCTCATCTTCAATGTTAGCCTCGTCGCTGCCGGTTTTTGGAGGCTGAGACACCCTTTCAGAAAAATTCAAACAGCTTCTCCTCAATCTGCGCGGCGGGGCGCAACGATGGTAAAACGTAACGGTTTTCGCCGGAATTTTTTACGTTGTACGTTTCAACCTTTAAGGAGGAACTGCGCCGATGACCTCACCGCCCGAAACGCCTTTTGAAATCTCCTGCCAGCATGTCTGGAAAGTATTTGGCCCGCACCCCGAACGCATCGCCCCAATGCTGGAATCCAACCGCTCCAAAAAAGATATTCTGGCCGAAACCGGCCACGTCGTCGCCGTCAAGGATGTCACCTTTAATGTGCGCAAAGGTGAAATCTTTGTGGTCATGGGGCTGTCGGGCAGTGGCAAATCTACCCTGGTGCGCTGCATCTCGCGCCTGATCGAGCCGACCAAGGGCAAAATCATGATGAACGGCCAGGATGTGGTGGCTATGGATGAAAAGCAACTGCGTGAGCTGCGCCGCCACAAAATCAGTATGGTCTTTCAGCATTTTGGGCTGTTCCCGCACCGGCGGGTGCTGGATAATGTCAGCTACGGCCTGGAAATTCAGGGGGTCGAGCTGGCCAAACGGCGTGAGCGGGCCAGGCAAATTCTGGACCTGGTCGGGCTGGCGGGCTGGGAGCGCCACTACCCCGGCGAGTTGAGTGGCGGCATGCAGCAGCGGGTCGGCATTGCCCGCGCCCTGGCCGCCGACCCGGAGATCATGCTGTTTGACGAGCCTTTCAGCGCCCTCGACCCGCTGATCCGCCGCGAAATGCAGGATGAGCTGATCAAGCTGGAAAAAGAGATGCGCAAAACCATCATCTTTATCACCCACGACTTTCTGGAGGCCATCAAACTGGGCCACCATATCGCCATTATGAAAGATGGCGAGATTGTCCAGCAGGGCACGCCGGAAGAGCTGGTGCTGCACCCGGTCAACAGTTACGTCCGCGAGTTTACCAAAGATGTGCCCCGGGCCAAAGTGCTGACCGCCGGGATTATCGCCCAGGATAACGACCAGTTGGTGGTACTCGACACCGACGATATGAAAACGGTCCTGTCGGTGATGCAGGTGAAGGGCAGCACCACCGCCTTTGTCAAAGGGGCCGAAGACCGCTTTTTGGGGGTGCTGTCGTTGGAGGACGTGGCCGGAGCCAAAGCGGGCCAGGCCGGGGTGAGTTCCATGCTCAACCAGTTTCCGGTGGTGTACAGTGATACCAAGCTGGAAGAGTTGATCCCCCTGACCGTCACCACCGATGCTCCCTTCCCGGTAGTGGACAAAGCCCACAAACTCCTGGGCGCGGTGGACCGCACGGCGGTGATGATGGCGGTGGGTGGAAAAGAGCGGGCGGAGAGTGAGGAATAGAAAATGGTCAATCTGCAACGCCTGAACATTTATTTTGAATTCCGCAAGCGCGATTGGTGGATTCTGGGCGCAGCCGTTGTGCTCATTCTGCTGGTGTTATTACTCAACATCATGCCCTTTGAAATCAGCGCCTTTCCCGCCGAATGGAACCTCGGCCTGCGCCAGCCGATTGACGCCCTGCAAAGCTGGATCATCGGCAACCGGGCCACCAGCCCGCTGTTTGTTTATTTTTTTGATCCCCTCAGCGATGCGATTGATGTCGGCATCCGGGCCATCGAAGGTTTTTTGTTGTGGCTGCCCTGGCCGGTGCTGCTGGCCGGAATTTTCCTACTGGGTCAAAAATTGGGCGGGTTGCGGTTAGGATTGCTGTCGTTGCTGGGGTTTTTGTATATGGGCCTGGTCGGGCTGTGGGAAGAAAGCATGCAAACCCTGGCCCTCATGGGCGTAGCGGTCATCATTGCGCTGCTCATCGGTATTCCCCTGGGGATTCTGGCGGCGCGGTTCCCCCGCTTTGAGGCTTTTCTGCGGCCCATTCTCGACGCCATGCAGACGATGCCGGCCTTTGTCTACCTGGTCCCGGTGCTGCTGCTTTTTGGAGTGGCCCGTGTGCCCAGCGTGGTCGCTACGGTGATTTATGCCCTGCCGCCGGCCATTCGCCTGACCTGCCTGGGCATCCAGCAGGTTCCCGCCGCCACCATCGAGGCGGCCACCGCCTTCGGTTCGACCAAACAGCAAATTCTATTAAAGGTACAGCTTCCGCTGGCTATGCCGGCGATTATCGTCGGCATCAACCAGACCATCATGATGCGCTTGGCATTGTCGTCATCGCTGCGTTGATCGGGGCCGGCGGGTTGGGGCGCGAGGTATTGGTTTCTTTGCAGCGCCTCCAGGTGGGCCAGGGCTTAGAAGCAGGTCTGGCGATTGTGTTTATGGCCATTGCTCTCGACCGGCTTAGCCAGGCAGCCAGCAAAACCGAATTCACCAGCAAACCGCATCAGGATCACGACTTTAAATTATTCCCGGCCAAACTGGCCCGGTTCGATTTCATCTGGTCTCTGGAAAAGGGATTGGACAAACTCTTTGCGGCCTTCACCAGCCTGTCCAAAGCGATTGCCACCGGCCTGGCTGCTGTGATTAGTCCCCTTATGCGCGCCCTGGGTCAGAAAAATGCCGCCGAAACCATCCCTGGCCTGCTCCGAACCTATGCCTTTGGGCTGACCGCGCTGCTGTTTTGGTCATTCTGCTGCTGGTCTGCAACATCGTGCCGGGGATGCGCGAATTTCCGGAATCCTGGCATATCTCGCTGCGCGGGCCGGTGGATGCCGCCGTAGCCTGGTCGCGTGACAATTTATATCGCATCGGCGATTTGCCCATCGGCACCGGCCCCCTGAGCGATTCTATTACGATTTACCTGCTCAACCCGCTGCGGCTTTTCTTGCAGCAAATGCTGCCCTGGGTCATCATGATCCTGGCGGTCGCCCTGCTGGCCCAGGCCACCGTCGGCTGGCGGCTGGCCCTCTTTACCGCCATCGGCATGTTTGTGATTGGTCTGTTGGGTATGTGGGACCACGCTATGGACACCCTCAGCCAGACGGCTGTAGCGGTGGTGGTGGCGTTGGTAATCGCCATTCCGGTGGGCATTCTGGCCTCGCGCAGCGATACCTTTGCCGCCTTCCTGCGGCCCGTTTTGGACACCCTGCAAACCATCCCGCCCTTTATTTATCTGGTCCCCGTCATCATGCTGTTCAATGTCGGGCGGGTGCCGGGGATTATTGCTTCGGTGCTGTACGCGCTGCCCCCAGCTATCCGGCTGACCAACCTGGGCATCCGCGAGGTGCCGGGCCAAACCATCGAAGCGGCCCGCGCTTTTGGCTCCACCCCGGCCCAGATGTTGTTCAAAGTGCAGCTACCGCTGGCCCTGCCTTCGATCATGGTCGGGGTCAATCAGACCATTATGATGGTGCTGTCCATGGTCATTATCGCCGGGCTGGTCGGCGGCGGCGGGCTGGGCCTGGAAACCGTCATCGGCCTGGCCAAAAACCAGACCGGCCGCGGCGTCGAAGCCGGCCTGGCCATTGTCATTTTAGCCATTGTGATTGACCGCATCACCCAGGCTGGGCAAAAAGCAGCAGGGACGTTAAACGTTGCAACGTTAAACGTTCAAATGTTGAACGTTCTGCGACCCGCTTTGAGCCTCAACGTTGAAACGTTAAACGTTTGAACGTTTAACGTCAATCCCCCATACACGTCCCCAGTCGGCGGGCGCTGTCGAGCCAGGGATGGTCGAGGGGAACGGTTTTACGCTTGCCAACCACTTCTTCCAACGGGACCGGCTCAGCGCCTTCGCCACGCGCGGCTACCATTACCCCGGAGACGCCATCATTGATCAAACCGGCGCAGGCCGTTCCCAAGCGAGACGCCAGCAGCCGGTCCATCGCCGAAGGCGTGCCGCCCCGTTGGACATGGCCCAGGATCGTGACCCGTGACTCCAGGCCGGTCAGTTCTTCCAACTGCTGTGACAGGCGGAGAGTCCCGTTGGCCTGCCGGTTGACAATCTCAGCCAGTTCGGCCGAGGCTTTTTTCTTTTCCTTCTTCTTTTTAGCGTTGACTTTCTTTTCCTCGGCTGCCCCAATCAAGGCTGCATCTTCTCTGGATTTAGCTCCCTCGGAAATGGCGATGATGCTGAAGCCTTTATCGCTGTGGCTGCGGCGGCGAATCGCTTCGGCCACTTTGTTGATGTCGTAGGGAATTTCGGGGATCAAAATCACATCGGCCCCCCCGGCGATACCCGCGCCCAGAGCCAGCCAGCCGGCATTGTGCCCCATCAACTCGACGATAATAATGCGGTGGTGGCTGTGGGCGGTGCTGTGCAGCCGGTCAATGGCTTCGGTGGCGATGCCCAGGGCGGTATCAAACCCAAAGGTGATATCGGTTTTGGCCACATCGTTGTCAATGGTTTTGGGCAGGGTGATGACGTTCAGCCCCTTTTTCAACAGGGTCAGCGCGTTTTTCTGGGTTCCGCCGCCGCCCAGGCAGACCAGGGCATCGAGCTGGTGTTTGCGGTAATTTTCTACCATCAAATCGGTCATGTCCAGCATTTGCCCGCCCATCGGCATTTTTTCAGGCTTGTCGCGGCTGGTCCCCAGAATGGTCCCGCCAATGGTCAAAATGCCGGCCAGAGCCAGGCCGTTCAGACGGACCGTTCGATTTTCCATCAGGCCCCGGAAGCCATCCTGAAAACCGATCACCTGCATGCCAAATGAGTTTTGGGCAGCTTTCCCAATGCCGCGAATAGCGGCGTTCAGGCCGGGGCTGTCACCCCCGGCAGTCAAAATACCGATAAATTTGGTCATACGATCCTCCTCAAAAATAGACGCGATGAGGCGTGAGGCGAGGATGCGGCTCGATTCTTCGCCTCATCGCGTCCTCGCATCTTCGCCTCCTCTTCAAAACAAAACCCTCAGTACCGGCTCGGTCTGAGGGTTTTGAAAAAGGTTAGTTAATTTTGCTGAACTGGATGAACGATCTCAGGGCAGCCAGGCCTTCCATTTGTCTTCATTCTTTCCCAGCCAGTCGCGGGCGGCTTCTTCGGCGCTTTTACCGTTGGTATCCACGTCGGCAATCATCGTCACCTGGTCGTCGGTGGAGTAGTTCATTTTGGACAGGAATTGGTAGGCATCAGGGGCCTTGGTTTTCAGGTCGGCCCAGACGATTTTGAACAACACATCGGTCGGATAGTCGCAATCCACGCCGCCGGCTTCGGCTTTGGCGTAACAATCGGCGGAGTTTTCGGGCAGGGTCACGTTGGTCAAATCGTATTTGGCAAAAGCAGAGTGAGGTTTGTAGAAATAAATCAGGATGGGTTCTTTGCGGCTGTAAACACTGTCAACCGCTGCCAGAATGGACTGTTCAGAGCCGGCATAAACCACCTGAAAATTCAGGTCCAGGTTCTTAATAATTTGCTCGTCGTATTGAACCCAGCTTGGGTCGCCGCCCAAAAATTGGCCCTTATCGCCGGTTTCAGCCGTTTTAAACAGGGCCGCGTTCGCCGGGTCTTTAAAGCCTTCCCAGGTCGCCAACTCTGGATGTTCATCCAGCATATAGGTGGGAATGTACCAGCCAATCTTGCCGACCACGCCCAGGTCGCCGGCCTTTTCAACCACCTTTTGATCGTCAATGTACTGCTTGACATTTTCGGCGTGTCCCGAAGGCCACACTTCCAGGCTGGCCGACAGGTCGCCGGTAGCCAGGGCCGGCCATTGAGCGTTCTCATCAATGGTCACGTTTTCGACGGTGTAACCCAGTTGTTCTTGCAGCAAAATTTTGGCAACGGCCACATTGACCATTGAACCGGTCCAGGGATTTTCGGCCAGCTTGATGGTGATTTTATCACCGCTGGGGGCAGCCTGCTCGGCTTCTGCTTCAGCCGGTGCGGCTTCTTCTTTGGCCGGTTCTGCGGGTTGAGCGCCCCCGCAGGCGGCCAAAACCAGCACAGCCACAACCAGCAGCATGGTCAGAAACAGGCCCTTGAGATACTTCTTGTTCATCGTCTCCTCCTTAAGATAAATTATTAAAAATTGACCAATCAATTGCCCCTTAGCCAGGGCGAGTATAACACTGACCCCCACGACTGTCAAACAATTTGACATTCACCCGAATTCTACTATACTCTGAGCCACTTCATATATTACTAATATATCAGCCCAGTCGCAAATTTAGAATAGTTTAGCTTTCACGATGCTGCCTGCAACGCTGCTTACCGCTTCGCGCCAGCGGCGAGTCAATCACGACTCCCGCAGCGAAGCCGCCTACCGCATAATCAAAGAAAAAATAGTTACCCTGGAGCTACCCCCAGCCTACTTGCTCAACGAAGCTGAGCTGATGACCGAATTGGGCCTGGGCCGTACCCCTGTGCGCGAGGCGCTGCAACGCCTGGCTCTGGAAAATTTGGTCATCATTTTACCCCGCCGGGGTACCATTGTGGCCGATTTGAACATGAGCGACCTCCAGAAAATCTTCGAAATGCGCCTCGAATTGGAAGTCTACACCGTCCGGCTGGCCGCCGGGCGGGCCACTCCGGCCCAGATAGCCGAAATGGAAGCGCTCCTGGCCCAGTCCGACGAAATCATCCGGCAGGGCGATCATTATCAATTAATCCACCTCGATCATCAAGCTCACCAACTGCTGGCTCAGGCCGCCCACAACGAATTCCTGGCCGAAACGCTGGAGCGCCTGTACACCCACGGACTGCGCCTGTGGTACATTTCGCTCCACAAAGTCAGCCGCCTATCAGAAGCCATTGCCGAACACCGGGATATTGTGGCCGCCGTCAAAGCGGGGGACAGCCAACGCGCCGCCGAAATCATGCGGATCCATGTCGCCGGCTTCCAAACCCAGTTAACTGCTGCATTGTAGGAGGTTGAAGGTTACAATGTAGCAAGGTTACAGGTTGTAGAATTACCCTGTCTACTGTCTACCGTCTACCGTCTACCATCTTTATAAGGAGCATCCGATGACTGATCGAGAACGTCGTTCGAGCCGCAGGGAGGAACGCCGGGCGCGGGCCGGAACCCAGACCGTGAGCGCGGTCAAACCGCTGGTCAACACCCTGCCCCTGACCGAAGTGCTGTCGCCCGAAGGCATCGAGGCCATTCACCGCGCCTCGATGCGGCTGCTGCAAGACCCCGGCATCCTGGTGATTGATTACCCCCCGCCCGCGAAACCTTTAAGGCCAACGGGGCCACAGTGGAAGGCGAGCTGGTGCGGATTGACGAAGACACCCTGCTGCATTTTGTCCGCCAGGCTCCGGCCACCTTTACCCAACTGGCCCGCAACCCGGCTAACAGCTTGAACTTCGGTGGGCGGACAACTATTTTTGCGCCGGTTTATGGCCCGCCCTTTGTCGGGGATTACGAGCGGGGCCGCCGCGAGGCCACCATCGAAGATTTCCGTAACTTTGCCAAACTGACCTACATGGCCCAGCATCTTCATCACAACGGCGGCACCCTGGTTGAGCCAAATGATATTGACGTGAAAGAGCGCCACCTCGATATGCTGCTGGCCCACATCACCCTCAGCGATAAGTGCTTTATGGGCAGCGTCACCCACGCCGAAAATGCCCGCGATACCGTCATCATGTCGGAAATTCTGTTTGGCGCGGAGGCCATTCGCCAAAATCCGGCCACCCTGTCGCTCATCAATGCCTCCAGTCCCCTCCGCTTCGATGACCGCATGTTTGGCGCGCTGGAAGTGTATGCCAGAGCCAAACAAGCCGTGCTGGTCACACCGTTTCTTATCGCCGGGGCGATGTCGCCCAGCACGATGGCGGCCACACTGGCCCAGCAAAACGCCGAAGCCCTGTTCGGCATTTGCTATGCGCAGATGCTCAACCCCGGCACACCCTGCATTTACGGCTCGTTTCTGGCTAATATTGACATGCGCAGCGGTGCGCCTGCTTCGGCACCCCGAAAATGCCCTGGCCCTCTATGCCGGGGCGCAGATGGCTCGCCGCTACAACCTGCCCTATCGTTCCGGCGGCAACTTTACCGCCTCGCGCATTCCCGACGCCCAATCCGGCTATGAGTCCGCCAGCACCTTCTGGCCGACCGTTCAGGCGGGGGTCAATTTTGTGTTGCACGCTGCCGGCTGGCTGGAAGGCGGGTCTATTGGCCGGGTAATTGA
>JAAUSP010000203.1 GCA_012032575.1 Anaerolineales bacterium
CGCCGAACCCACCGCCGAGTCCCCTCTCCAGGGGAGAGGGTTAGGGAGAGGGTTAGGGAGAGGGCCATGCTTTCTTATCTTCCATTTTTTAATCTCAAAACCAACCTCACTCCCGACGAGATTGAGCAGCGAGACCGCGCCCGCGCTGAAGCCAAATATCACCGCGAATTGCAAAAGCGGCTGAAGCAGGAAGCCACCTACCTGCAAAAGAAAATCCCCCATTACCTGGCCAATATGGATATTTGCTACAGAAAGAAAAAGAACGAAAAAGACTTTTTCGAGTCCGATGTTTGGCCGGTCAAGCTGGATAAAATCCAGATCGGCGAAGACGCCTATTTTTTCCATATTGACACCAAGCGGCTGCCGCGTGGGGTTTATCTGCATCACATCAAGGATGAAAAGACGCTGGAAACGCTGACCGCTGCCTGTGGCTCAAAAGTCGAGTATCACGAAACCGAAACCGGCTACTGGCTCAGTGTTGAAACCAAACACGGACGCGGCGCAATCCCCACCCAAGTGGGCTACGGCGAAATGATAAGCCAGATGGCCGAAGCTGCTGACCCCCTCAGCTTTCCAATGGGCATGGGGGCCAATCAAAAAGCCTATTTCGGCGATATGGACGAACTTATCAATTTTTTGGTGGGGGGAACAAAAGGTGGTGGTAAGTCCAACCTTATCAATGTGATTTTATGCACCCTGATAAGTCGCAACGACCCGGCCAAGCTCCGCTTGTTTCTGACCGACCTAAAAGGCGGCCTTGAGTTTATTGATTATGCCGGCTTACCTCATCTTGGGGGTGATGTTCCCTACATCGAACACACCCACGGCGAAGGGGAGAAGGCCACCACCAGCTACAAGGTGGTTGACCTGCTCTACACCCCAAAAGAGAATGAAGTGCTCGCCCCCCCAATGGGCCAGCAAATCGCCACCGATCCCCACCAGGTTTTGCCCGTTTTAAAATACTGTGAAGCCGAAATGGACCGCCGCGCCAAACTAATGGCCGGCAAAGCAAAAAAAATCTCGGCTTACAACAAACGCTTTAAGAGCGAACCGCTCAGCCATTGGATTGTGGTCATTGATGAATTGGCCACCCTGATGGAGAACGGCAAATATAAATTAAAAGCCACACTCAGCTTGAGCGAATTGGCCCGGAAGGGCCGCGCCGTCGGCATCTACATTGTGTTAGCCACTCAAACGCCATCGAGCGCCATTGTGCCTCAACAGATTGCCAACAATATGGACAGCCGCGCCGCTTTCCGCTGCGGATCGGGTACAGCGTCAGGTATTTTGTTGGGTGATGGTAAATACGAAGCCTGCAAGCTGCCCAACATCCCCGGTAGGTTTCTCTGGAAGTGGGGCGGCGAGATGATCGAAATTCAAGCGCCCTTTATCGCCGATACCACCGTCAAGAAAATAGTGGCAGACGCCAAGCAAGGTTCAAACACCGACGCCCAGAGCGCCGAGCGAGCGCAAAAGGCAGAGTTTCTCTTTTCTTTTGCCCTGGGCACGCTCAAGGGCGAGTGTCACACCAAAACCCTGCATAAATTCCTCAAGCCGCACGGCTTCACTGAAAGAGAAGTTGCCGGCATTTTGTCTGATTTTGAAGTAAAGGGAACCCCGCCCGGCCTTGAGCCTGAAATAGAAATCAATGGGGATACCTACTATTTAGCTCCAGCCCAAATTGCCCGCCGTGTACCTCGTTGGCTGGTCCCCGCCGGCGACTTCCTGGCCGGCAAACATCCCCACCCAGAATTTATCTCTTTGGGTGATTTGAGCGTGTCGCGTGTCGCGTGTCGCACGGAATCGCCAATCCCGGTAGACCCTGAAAACTCAAAACCCTCAAAAGTTGATGGCAGTAAAAATGAAAATGAACTACAGACCGATGAAGTGATAGCCGAAGAATTAGAAAATGAGTGGTTTGAGGAAATATGGGAAACACCCGACGAGGTGGAACCGTTGGAACCGGAATTAGCCAAAACGATGGAAGAACCAAAGCCGAAAACGCCGGCAAAGGCAAAACGGCAAAACACCGAGCAGCCTGAACCGGCTGATGACGATGACCTGCCCGACTGGTTGAGGGACTAATGTCAGTAAACCGGTTACTGCCTTTCCCACTTGGGGAATCGCAAATGGCGAAGTACGCGGCTGATTACTGGCCCGCGCTTTGCAACTTAATTGTTTTAGCCATCTACCTGTCGGTGGTCCTATGGTTACTGTTGGGCCTCTTCTGGCCCTATCAATTCGGCCTGGTGGGTGTAATTTTGAGCGGGTCTGCCTACCTGGTGCTAATAGTCCTTGATCTGCTCATACGCTCAACATTCAATTTACCTATCAAACCTGTCATTTCGACCGAAGGGAGAAATCTTTTATGACCGGCTCTACTCACGTTGGGATTGCAGCAGCGGCCACCGTTGCCCTTAGCCTGGCGACAGGCCACAGCCCGGACGCCGCCGGCTGGATCGCTGTCGTCATCGGCGGCCTGGCTCCCGACATAGACTCCGGAGGTGGAACCATCGCCCGGCCTGGCTCATTATTAGGCCGGCTGCTCCCCAAGTGGTTAGCCTGGATGCTCGATCAAATCGGCCTGGCTATTTCCGGCCTGGTCCGCTCGATCCTGGGCCATCGCACGGCCACCCACTGGCCTATCTGGGCGCTGATCATGGCCGTGCTGGGCCTCAATTTAGGCTGGGCCTGGCTTATGTGGTTTGCCTGGGGTTATCTCTGGCACATCCTGGGCGATTTTTGCACTAAAAGCGGAGTCCCGCTCGCCGGTCCCTTATGGACCAAAGACTTTAAATGGAGTCCCCTGGTTACAGGCACATGGCCTGAATTTGTGATTGTGGCTCCCCTGTGTTGGGGTTTTATCTTCTGGCAAGGCTGGCAGTACATCCCCTCGGAGGCCCGTTTTTGGGTCAGCCGCTTTGCTTTTAGTCTGTTAGGAATAATTGGAGGTCATCATGGATAATCCGCTGCCCCTGTTTTTGGTATGTTCTGCCTGTCTCCGCTGGCCATCTTTGCGGCTGGAGTCTGGTTTGGCCGAGGTCTGCCCGGTATGCCGGTTAGAGTCCGCTTTGAACGCATCGAGGGCGGCCCGTCTCCCGCGAGAGGCCAAGCCGATGATTGGCAACCATAACAACGAAGTTTTGCTTTACGTCGCTGGCCTGGCCGCCACTTTCGGCATGGCCGGCGATATAACGGTTAACGGCCGCTTGACCGGGTACTGGCCTTTTCTGGCCGCCCTGTTTCTGGCCGGTTTTTGGTTTAGTTACAACGGAGGATTTAAAAAATGAAGAATTTAGTAATGGGCCTGGTTCTGCTGGTGGTAGGCTTTTCGATGGGCCAAATGTCGGCTAACCTGGTGCAAGTAAACCCCTGGGCGCTATCGCTATTTGTGGCCGGGTTGGGCCTGGCTCTGGGTTATGTGTCAAGACAGCAGCCCCAAAAGCTGTAAATAGTTCACACGGCAAGCTGTCAGCGCCAACCGGCTGGCCCTGGTAAGGCGACCCGGCCCGGCAACATTTTCCACTTAAACGCCAGTGGCAGTCGGCACACTGGCTTTTTTGTATTTTGTCCATAAGGCTGATTTTACCCCCTCTGGCCTACGCTTTGCAGTGACGAAAGTCACCAGAATGATAAAATAGATTCCTCTTATTTCAATTTCCCACGGGAGGACATATGTCATCGGAAATTACGCAACACATCAGCACCTTTATTCAGGCCAAATATGCAGCGGGTCTCCAAAAATCCACCCTCAAGTTTTATGAGCACGTTTTGACTGAATTTAGCCACTTTGCCGAATGGCCCCCACCCCCGACCACTTGCGGGCTTTTCTGGCTCATAAGCGGGATTATTGCCAGGATGTAACGCTGAGGAGTATTTTCTCTGGGCTAAAGGCTTTTTTGAATTGGTGTGAGCGGGAAGAACTGCTTGAGAAAAATCCACTCAAACGGGTTGACTCGCCCAAAAACCCGCGTCTGTTGCCTAAAGCCATCCCCCAAGAAACCATGCGCCGGCTGTTTACGGCCATCGAGTCTCACCTGGTTGGAGATGACCTGGCTATGAGAGATCGGGCGCTTTTTCGTCTGGCTTATGATACCGGGGCCCGAGTAAGCGAACTGGCCCGTTTGCAACTGGCCGACCTGGATATGGAGTTTCAAGAAATCTTGATCCGCCGGGGTAAGGGAAGCAAAGATCGCAAGGTTTATTTTGGGCGTAAGTGCAAGCTGGCTTTGCAAGCCTGGTTAGAGCAGCATCCGGGAGGAGTGCGGCTATTTGTCAATGTTTTGGGCAACTCATTAACCCGCACGGGTATCTATCAAATTCTACAAAAATGGTGCGCCATTGCCGACATCAAAATGACGGTGCATCAGATACGCCACTCTTACGCCACGCATGCCCTGAGGCGGGGGATTGATTTAGGCCACATTCAGCACCAGTTGGGCCATTCGGATATTGCCACCACTGCCATTTACTTATCGGTAGATGATGAGGCTCGCCGGCTGGCTCACCAAAATAAAGCGCCGGGGGATGTGATTTGAGGGAGATCAGGCGGCCCGTTTGAGGCCGATAGTTTCAGCTAGACTTGCATTGATAAACTGATTAAGGCTGACGCCTTCGCGTTGAGCCTGTTCGATGAGCTTGCGATGCAATGAGCGAGGGACACGCACAGTCAATTTACCGCTTAACTCCTCATTAACTGAAGGTGAAGAAGGTTCGGGAATGGAATTTCCATCAGCCAGGGCCAGTTCCAGCCAGCCGTGCTTGGCGTCTTCAATCATGTCCCAAAGTTCCGGCATCGTGTCGGCGCAGGTAATACAGCCCGGCAGGTCAACTACTTCGGCAGTATAGCCACTGCCATCGGGTTCGGGGTAAACTCGAATAGGGTAGGGCAGGGTTAGATAATAATCCAAATTCTTTTCAGTCATCGTTAGCCTCTTTTTCTGCCCGGTCTATAGCTTCCAAAACGAGTTTAACGTAAATCGGCAAAACGTAGGGCCGGCGGCGGGGAACCGAAACGGCAATCCGGCCGCGTTTGTAAAAGTGGTGGCTGCTGCCGCTGCGCGGCTGGCGGACCTGGAAGCCGTGGGCTTTTAGCAGCCGGTCTATATCCTCAAAGCGGATCGTTTTAGGGGTTTGTTCCAGCCGCCGGCGCAATTTTTCCTGTTGAGTCATGGGTACATGATACCAAAATAGTATATTTTCGCCAAAAGTGCCACCATATATGGTGGCAGTTCGAGCCTTGTACTGCCCACCAGACCGGCGATCCCGGCCATAAAGCAAAGCCCTGTCATTTTTGGCAGGGCTTTTTGTTTGTAAAATTATGGGTAAACTACTCATTTCAGAGAATACGGTTGTTATAAGCGAGAAAGTAATTTGTTGTATTCTTCGTGGGATCCAACCCAGAACCAGATTAATTCTTCACCCTCTCGTACACCAAGAACTCGATAATCCAAGCTAATCCGTGCCGAATAAATAGGTTGAGTGGAGTGAACCTGCTTAAAGTGTAGGCTGGGGTGATAGGGGTTTCGACTGAAAAGTTGATAGGCAACTTTGACCTGGCTTTGTATTTGCTCTGGTAAATTAGCGTAAGCTTTGCGAAATCGTTCAGTTGTCCGCGATTTCATAACTGGTCTGGGTTCAATACCTGGGTTTTTCCAGCGCGATGTTCAGCCAATGCTTCATCGGCCCAACTGGCTAACAAGTCCGGTGAACTGGCAAAGGCTGCATCCCAGCGCTGTTCAGCCTCAGACTCTTGATCATCCAACTGTTCCAGTAAGGTCACTAATTCTTGCCAGGTCGACCACTCCAGCACAGCCGCTTTTTTGTTACCTTCAGCATCTACCAAAAACTCAACTGATTTTACCAACTCGGTCAGACTCATCAGCCAGGCTCCTTTCTATTAGTAGTTTAATTGTGCCACAAGCAGGGTAAAGTGACAAGCCTACAAAATTTTACACTTTGCTCCACCCTTATACTTTGTTTCCCAAATCAGCAGTGATGTCGCGAAACTGCGCCAGCGCCGTTTCCAAATCCTCGACAATTTCCAATGCTAATTGGTCAAGATCGGGTGGAGCAGCCGTTTGTGTGACGCTGGTAGGGTCCAACCAGAAAATATCCAGATTGACCCGCTCACGGGCCAGCAGGGCTTCGTAGGTATAGCAGCGCCAGCGGCCCTGCGGATTCTCCGGCGACCAGGTGGGAGTCCGCTGGTGGCGGTTGGCCGGGTTGAAACAGGCTACAAAATCATCGAGGTCGGCTCGGCTGAGAGGGTTCTGCTTGAGGGTGAAGTTTTGGCCGGTACGCAGATCGTAAATCCACAAGGTCTGGGTTTGGGGCGTCTCACCGGCTGGTCTGGCATCGAAAAAAAGCACGTTGGCCTTGATGCCCGCAGCGTAAAAGATGCCGGTCGGCAGGCGTAATAGGGTGTGCACGTCGGCGGTGTGGAGCAGTTTGCGGCGGATGATTTCGCCCGCGCCGCCTTCAAACAGGACGTTGTCGGGCACAACCAGGGCGGCTTTGCCGTTTGGTTTGAGCAGGGTATGGACGTGCTGAAGAAAGTTGAGCTGCTTGTTACGGGTAGCCGCCCAAAAATCAGGCCGGACAACCGTTCGGGCTTCCGGTGAAGAAACAGGGCTAAAGGTGACGCTGCTCTTTTTGCCAAAAGGCGGGTTGGTCAGCACCAGGTCAAACCACTCGCCGGGGTGGGCTAACAAGCTGTCCCCGACAACAACCGGGCTGTCCGGCGAGTCAGCGCCAATGCCGTGCAGGTAAAGGTTCATCAGGCACAGCCGGGCGGTTGCATCCACAATTTCCCAGCCGCGCAAAGCCTCCTGACTGAGCGAATGATGCTTGAGCATGAACTCATGAGCCGCCAGCAAAAAGCCGCCGGTTCCCGCCGCCGGGTCGGCGATGCGCTGACCGGGAGCCGGCTGCATCACCTCGACGAGGGCCTGGATGAGCGGACGGGGGGTGAAATACTGGCCTGCACCGGAGCGGGTATCCTGAGCATGTTTTTCCAGCAGCCCTTCATAAATCGCGGCCTTCACGTCGAGGCTGAGGCTGGTCCAGCTTTCCTGGTCAATCAGGGTCAGCAGCCGCTCCAGCTTGGCCGGGTCGCTGATTTTGCTGCGGGCCTGGCGAAAGATGGCCGCCACCAGCCCTGTGCCCTGGCCCAACTCGGCCAGGATGTGCCGATAATGGCGGTCCAGCGCCTCGCCCTTTAAGTGGATGAGGCTGGCCCAACTCAATTCGGGAGGAATGATTCCAGTCGGACTGCGTTCGCCGGCCATTTTGAGAAAGAGCAGATAGGTCAACTGCTCCAGATAATCGCCGTAGGAAACGCCGTCGTCGCGCAGAATATGGCAGTAGTTCCAGACCCGCTGGACAAGCGTGGAGATTTCAGACATACGATCGTGGTAATTGTGAATTGTGAATGATGAATTGTGAATTATGAACGGTCTGATATTTCATTAACCATTCACAATTCACAATTCACTATTGACAATTAGTCAGTTTTTTGTGACGACATAGGTATAACGCCGGGCCAGGGCGACTCCGGCCAGGGCCAGCAGGCCGCCGCCGAGTTGCAGCATGGTCAGGGTTTCGCCGAGTAAAAGCCAGGCAACCAGTAGAGCCAGCGGGGGGGTGAGGTTGGAGTAGAGCGAGGTGCGGGCGCTGCCCAGGCGGGACACGCCGAAGTTCCAGAAGAAGTAGGCCAGGGCGATGCTGAAAACGCCGGAGAAAACGAGCGCCCCCCAGGCCGTCAGCGAAACACTGCGCCACTCCAGTTGGAGCAGCGGCGGGATGGCCAGAATGACCAGCGGGATAATGCCCACCGCTGTGGTAAAACTGGTCACGGCGACGGGTGATATCACGCAGCAACCGCCGGCTGGCCAGGGTGTAGAGCGACCAGCACAGCGTCGCGGCCAGAATGAGGGCGTCGCCGGGCAGGGTGGTCCCGCCGAATTGAAGCTGGGCCTGCTGACCGCCCCCCCAAACAATCAAAACAATGCCCGCCAGCGACAGCAGTACCCCCACCCAGCCGCCGAAAGTAATCTTTTCGGTCCCGGCCAGAGTTCCAATCAGGGCAACCCAGGCCGGGACGGTGGCTAAAATAAGCGCGGCGTTATCGGCGGTGGTGCGGACGATGCCGAAAATGAAACAAAGCTGATACGAGGTGTTGCCCAGCAGTCCCAAAATAATCAGGCGGCCCAGGTGGTGGCGTTGAAATTTGAGCGAGTAGCCCAGCACCGGCACAAGGGCCAGCATCAGGCCGGCGGCCAGCAGCATCCGCAGGCCGTTGAAGGCCAGGGGCGGCAGTTCGACCAGGGCGAACTTGACCACCGAAAAGTTGACGGCCCAGAAAACGGTGGTCAGTACCAGCAGGCTGTCGGCCCAGCCGACATTTTGGGCGGGTGCAGACGTGTGCAAATCAGCCCGTCCCAAACTGGCGGTCGCCGGCATCGCCCAGACCGGGGACAATGTAGCCAATCTCGTTAAGCTTTTCGTCCACGGCGGCGATGTGAATATCCACATCGGGATGAGCTTCGTGCAGTGTTTGGATGCCTTCCGGTGCGGCGATGATGCCCATATATTTAATACGCTGTGCGCCCCACTTTTTCAAAATATCAATGGTAGCCGAGGCTGAACCCCCGGTCGCCAGCATGGGGTCGAGCACAATACAGACCTGTACGGTCGGGGAGACGGGCAGTTTGTTATAATACTGCACCGGCTTGAGGGTGCGCTCATCGCGGAACAGGCCAATGTGCCAGACTTCGCTGCCGGGCATCATCTCCCACACCCCTTCGACCATACCCAGGCCGGCCCGCAAGACCGGCACCAGGCCAATCTGCTCCTGCAAAAAAGCCCCCGGCGCCAGTCCCATCGGTGTTTCGACGGTGGTGGGCGCGAGGGCTAAATCGCGGGTAGCTTCGTAAGCTAACAAAATTGCAATTTCACGAATCAACTCGCGGAATTTTTTGGGCTTGGTCTCTTTAGCCCGCAAAATGGTCAGCTTATGCTTGACCAGGGGGTGAGTAGATTCGTACACATTTTTCATTTTTGGCCTCACGCAGTTTAGAGTCAGCCAGCCATCAAGTGGCTGACAGCTAAGGAGCCATTATAAACCGGGCAAAGGTAAATGACAAAGAGGGAGTAAGGAGTAGGGAGTAAGGAGTAGGGAGTAAGGGGTATAGTTTATATTCTACTTCTTACTTCTTACTCCCTTCTTCCCTTTTGCCACCGGCTTGGCTCAATGCTATAATACAAGTAACCGTATTGTTAAACATAAGGAGGATGGTATGAACTTTGGTACCCTGGGTGGATGGGAGTGGATTATTATCCTGGTGATTGTTATTATTGTTTTTGGCGTGGGGAAATTGCCCCAAGTGGGCGGGGCGATTGGCAAATCTATCCGTGAATTCCGCGAAGCTTCGAGCAGCCCCAAAGAGAAAGAGGCCGGCGAGGCCCCCGATCAGAGCAAAGCCTGATCAGGTTAGCCGTACGATTTTTAGAGGTAGCAGGGCAATAGAGTCGAAATAAAGCCCTGTCTATTCTCTATTATTTTAGAGGAGTATCTTATGAGATTCGGCGGTTTGGGTGGTTGGGAATGGATTATCATTTTGGTGATTGTCATCATTGTTTTTGGGGTCGGTAAATTGCCTCAAATTGGTTCCGCTTTGGGTCAATCTATCCGGGAGTTCCGTGAGGCAACAACCAAAAAGGATGATGATCCAAATCCTGATGAATCTACCGGTGAGATTAAAGCTTAAAAAGCTTTTTGTCTAAAAGGGTCAAAAGTGCAGTCTGTGAGCAGACTGCACTTTTTTATTTACTCAGAATTGTATCTTCTCAATAATTGGGGTAGGGGCACGGCCTTGCGCCTGCCCCAGGGGGCGAACCCTTGCGGTCGCCCCTACATATTGATAAGATACTCAAAATTCTTTAAAGACTTTAGCCAGCGAGTCGCCGTAGACCGACAAATCCCACTCGCAAAAGTAGCCAAAGGGAGTTTGCCATACCTGGTAGCCGGTGCTGCGGAGGCGTTGTTCCAGGCCCGTCAGCAGGGCCTGGGCAAATTCCGGCGAGGCCGTCGAACCGGAGAGGTGGGTAAAGGAATGCAGGACAATGTGTTTGAGCTGGCGTTTGTTGGCCAGCCATTTGATCTGCTTGACCACCTTTGTTTCCAGGCCGGGCTTGGCTTCGTCTTCGGCTTCGGCGTGCAGAAAGACAACAACGGTTTCCGGCACAGTCTCAGCCACGTCCTGATCGGGTACGGAATCAAGGGTTTTGGAGAAGGATTTCCAGTAAAACTGTTTGGCTTGAAAGAGAAGTAGTTTCATTGCCGAATTTTAATTACAGGAGTTACGCGGTGTACATGTCATTTCGAGGCCAGAGGCCGAGAAATCCCTCAAAACTCCTCTGGCAAGACGAGGTGTTAGGGATTTCTCCCTTCGGTCGAATGATATGCTTAGGCTCACTGCGTAAGTCCTGTTAATTACGGATACACCCGCCCCAGCGTCCGCGGAAACGGGTTGGTCTCGCGGACGTGGTGGATGCCGGCAATCCAGGCAACCGTGCGCTCCACGCCGAGGCCGAAGCCGCTGTGGGGCACGCTGCCGTAACGGCGCAGGTCAATGTACCACTTGAAAGCTTCGGGCGGGAGTTTGTGCTGGTGAATACGTTCCAGCAGCAGATTGGGGTCGCTGATGCGCTCGCTGCCGCCGGTGATTTCGCCGTAGCCTTCGGGGGCGAGCATATCCACGCTTTTGCAGACTTCGGGGCGGTTGGGCCAGGGTTCCATGTAAAACGCCTTGGCGATGGTTGGGAAGCCGTAAACAAAGATGGGTTTATCGAACTGCTGGGTCAGTGCGGTTTCATGCGGGCTGCCGAAATCCTGGCCCCACTCGATGGCGAGCAGTTCTTTTTGCTCCGGGTCGTTGGTTTCGGCCCGGATTTTGGTAATACGCTCCACGGCCTCATCATAAGAAATGCGGGGAAAAGGCGGGGTGACGCGCTGCAATGCGCTCGTATCTCGCTCCAGCACGGCCAGTTCGTTGGCTCGTTCTTCCAGGCAGCGCTGGACGATGTAACTCATAAACTCCTCTTCCATCGCCATCAGGCCATCCAGATCACAAAAAGCCATCTCCGGCTCCAGCATCCAGAATTCGGTCATGTGGCGGCGGGTCTTGCTCTTTTCGGCCCGGAAGGTCGGCCCAAAGCAGTAGACCTTGCCAAAGGAGTAAATATTGGCCTCGTTGTAAAGCTGGCCGGTTTGAGCCAGGTAGACCTTGTCGCCAAAGTAATCCACCTCAAACAGGGTACTGGTGCCCTCGCCCGCCGCCGGGGTGAGGATGGGCGTGGACATTTCCAGGTAGTCGTGGCTGTCCAGCCAGTCGCGGCAGGCCCGCATCACCGTGGCCCGCAGGCGCAGAATGGCCCACTGCAAACGGCTGCGAATCCAGAGGTGGCGGTTTTCCAGCAGAAATTCCACCCCGTGCTCTTTGGGGGTGATCGGATATTCTTCGGCAATCTGGACCACTTGCAGGCTCGTCGCGTCCACTTCATAGCCGCCCGGCACCCCCGGCGCACGCGGATTTCTTTGACCGTACCCTGCACAATCAGCGCCGACTCCTGGGTCAGCCGTTTGCCGGCCTCGAAACCTCATCCGGCACGTTGCCTCGAAAGAGCACGG
>JAAUSP010000204.1 GCA_012032575.1 Anaerolineales bacterium
GCCTTGAACCCTCTCCCACCCCACTCTCCCTGCCAGGGAGAGGGGAGTCGCGCCAGCGACGGGGAGAGGGTCACTTTTCATCAGGAGACAAGCCGGTGAAATTAGCTATTCTTAACGCCTTGCCAGCCCCCTACATTTTTGAGGGCGAACTTTCTGATGGGGAGAAATTTGTGGGTTTGTTTGGCGCTATTGATCCTACCATCGCATGTCAGGTTTATGATGCTACAACGGGCGAACTGCCCGGCTCGTCCGCTGTGGCCGATGCTTTTCTGATCACGGGCAGTCCAGCCGGGGTGTACGATGGCGATTCGTGGATTGCGCCGTTGGAGGAATTTGTCCGGCAGGCTTATGGGGCTGGTCATTGACTTTCTTGAAGCCCGCGCCCCGGCAGCGCTGCGGGCCGAAGCCCATCGCTCGTTGGCGCAGGGGTTGCCGGATGATAAACTTGTCGCTCAGTGGATTGTTAATTTTCTCAAGGAAGGTCAGTGGGGTGAGGAAGTTATGATCACTCCGGCCAATCTGGTTAAAGCCAGCCAGCCCGTGTGGCCCGATGAATAAGGCTTTTTGAATCGCCTACCGATCTTTCCAATTTTTGAAAATTTGCAGCAGTTCATCCTTGCTTTGGGGAGGCAGGGTTTCTTCGGTCAGTTTGCCGAGGGTGCGGATTGTTTGCTCCATTTGTTTGAGGTAATTCTGGCAGCCGGAACATGTCCCCAAATGGGCCTCAAACCGCGCCTGTTCCGGCTCGGTTAGGGTTCGTTCCAAATATTCGGTTACAAGTTCGACTAACGCTTTACAATCCATCGCTGCTTATCATCCACACTTTCAGTAGCTCAATTGAGATAGGTTTCCAGGGCCTGCCGGACTTTGGATCGCGCGCGGTGCAGCAGGACACGTTGATTGGCCTCGCTGATAGCCAGCACCACACAAACTTCGGCGGAACTCCAGCCTTCGATGTCGCGCAGGGTCATTACCTCGCGTTGGTTGGACGGAAGGGCCGCAATCGCGGCCAGGATATGGGCCTGGGTTTCCTGGGAGAGAAAATGCTGTTCCGGGATGCTTTCCCAACTGGTCGGGTCTTCGGCCCAATGACCGGGCCACTCCGGGTCGTCCGGCGGCAGAAAGCGACTGGGATCTACCGAAGGCTCATCGGCTTCAACGTCGGGATTGGCCCAGTCAGAAAAAGGGATGCTGCGGGCTTCGCGCTGCCCGCGCGTTTTGGCCCGGTTGGTCAAAATGCGAAAAATCCAGGTTTTGAGTGAGGAGCGGCCTTCAAAACGGTCCAGACCTTGCAGCACGCCCAGCCAGGTTTCCTGGGCCACCTCTTCGGCCACCGCCCGGCTGGAGACATAAATATAGGCCAGGCGCACCAATGAAGCGTGGTACTGATCCAGCAACGCGGCAAAGGCAGACTCATCGCCGCCGCGCAGCGCTTCAATCAGGTGCAGTTCTGCTGAGATAGCCGGGATAAAATTATTACGTTGCAACTCGGATAGGGTCACTTTGGCAAGGCCTGAGCCAGGTTCAACCGTTTTGACAAGCTAAACAATACTGCAAGATGATAGCTCTGTCAAGCGACAATTTGTCCTGGCAGGTGATACGGTAACCCATTATCTGGTCAAGCAGATATGAAAAAAGGTTACTATTTGTCAGGTTGAATTTTGGCGAAGTTGTTAAGTAATTTGATGGGGCAGTCGTGCAACTTTTGCGACGATGGAACGTATAGATAAATGGAGCAGCAAAATTACAGGGATACCTTAGCCTGCTTCGTCTACTATCTGTGAAGGAGTTACTATAAATGAGAAATCCCGGAACTGCCGCAGTCTTAAGCGCCCTGATTCCAGGGGTCGGGCAGATTTATAACGGACAAATTCTTTGGGCGATTTTCTGGTTTGTTATTACCCCCGGCCTGTGGATCGGCACGGGCGGTCTTTTGGGCTGGATATGCCATATCATTTCGGCTTACACTGCCTATACCTATGCCCGGCGCCACCCAATCGGCTAAGACTCAAGTTAATTATTGAACAAAGGCCAGCAGGACGCTGGCCTTTTTGCTATCCTTCACCATTGCCCACCATAGCCGTCAGGATGATCTGGAACACGGTCATAGCGGCTGAACGATACTCCGGGCGAATGGGCGGAAATTTGGGATCATCGGCGCGGGGCCGGATGGCGTCAGTAATAAAGCGCAACAGTTCCGGTTCGGGATGGTTTTCAATCATTAGTAAGGCCGCGCCCGGTATTTCTGTGTGGCCCTGGCGGACCAGATCGTTGGCGAAATTCTCAAAATCGGCTACCACCTTGTCCAGTTCTTCCCAGGTGACAGAGTGCATGGGGCGCGGACTTTCTTTGAGCGCCTTCCACACCACAATGCCGATGTAAAGAATATATTCCCGTTCGGCCTCGCTGAAACGGATCGTCTGGTCAAAGCCAAAAGGCAGTCCATCGAGCCGGTACAAATATTCCAGAATAACCGGCTGCTCCTCCAGCATTTGATCGGTCAGATAACCGGCGTCGTCCTGAGGTGTATTGGCCACCTCCTGCATTGCGGCTTCGATGGTTTTACGCGACAGGCTTTTGTACATGGCAACCTCCCTTACAGCCAATTAGGCAACCCCAAGATTTAAATTAACCAAAACGTGTTGCGTCTTGCGTGTTCCGTCTGTTTGATCTTACGCAAGACGCAACACGCAACACGAATATTTGAGTAATTATTTTCTTGGAGCTACCTTAAGGTCTCAAATAGATGCCGGTGGGTTTGAAGAACGAGAGAGAAGTCCCCGGATAATGTTCTTGTATTAAAGCATTTCCTTAACAAAATGTAAAAATGGGCCAACATTTTTAGTCACGAGACCAGTTTCACCTGACCCCGGCATTAGAGGCTGAACTCGCCGGAGAGGTTTCTGATCACCCTGGCCGGATTCCCGGCGACCACCGTATGGGCGGCCACATTCCGGGTTACAACTGCCCCCGCGCCGATTACCGCATTCTCCTCGATTACCACGCCCGGCAAGATAATCGCCCCGCCGCCAATCCAAACATTATCTTTGATGACAATCTTTTTGGCCGTTTCCAGCCCCCGGTTTCTGGCGGAGGCGAGCAGGGCATGCGCCGCCGTGTAGATCTGCACCGCTGGCCCGATCATAACATGCCGGCCTATCTGAACCTCGTTATTGTCCAAAATGGTGCAGCCAAAATTGAGATAGCTGTAATCGCCGATAAAGATGTGGCAGCCATAACTGCAATAAAATGGCGGCTCGACGACCACATTCTGACCCATCCGGCCCAATAAAGTTTGCAGAATGGCTTGCTGTTCATCGGCCTCGGCTGTGCTGTTAAAGGCGCGAATTCGTGCTTTTGCCAGGTGCCGTTCTGCCTCCAGTTCCGCGTCGAGGCAGTTATAGACCTCCCCGGCCAGCATTTTTTTCTTTTTCTGTCAACTCAACCGGTCCCCTTTAGTCCACCCTTTTTAGAAACTGCAAAACCTGCCGGTTAAACTCATCCGGAATTTCGATATGAACGCTGTGGCCGACATCTTCCGGGGTCCAGAATTCAGCCTGGGGCAGGTACTGGCCCATCCGCAGCCCTTCCTCGTAGGCCAGCCCGGCGTTGGGCGTCACAATTAAGATTGGCGCTTTGATTTCACCCAGGCGACCCATGACATCAAACTCCCGGATAGCCCGACAGCAGCCAATAAAGGCCGGGTCGGGCATGAGGTTTTTGAGCACCAGTTCGGTCTCAAAGGCGGGAAAATCCGGCTGCCTGGCCCAAAAACCCGGCGAGAACAGGGCCGTGGCGTAGTCGTTGTTGAACGATTCCATTACTTTCGCATTAACCAATTCGCTCTACATCGGCAATCCATTTTTGCAGGGCAGCCTGAAGCACCCCCGGCGTTTTGGCATACGAGTCGACCAGGATCAGACTGCGGACCAGTTCCGGGTGGGTGAGGGCAAGGTGCAGGCTGACCATCCCGCCCATCGAAGCGCCGCCGAGGTGGACCGGGCCGAGGTTTAAGCGGCGCAGCAGTTGATAAACATCATCGGCCATAGCCTCGATGCTGTAGCCAGCGGCGGGCTTAAAGGATTTGCCGTGCCCGCGCTGATCTAACGTCACCACCCGATACTGTTGGGCCAGCACCGGCGTTTGATAATAGTTCCACCAGTCCAGGTGGCCGTGCAGGCCGTGCAGTAAAACCAGGGTTTGCGCAACCCCTTCCCAGGGCCGGGTGAAATCGGTCACTTCGTAATAGAGTTCAAGTCCATTAATTGGCGCAAATGGCATGGGTTGCTCGCTTTCAGGCGTTGGGGTGGGCGCTGGCCTGAACGCGGAAAATTTCGCGCAGTTCGTTCATTTCAACCGTGCCGTCCGGGTTAAAATACATCAACGGTTCCATCAGTTTGGCCCAGCGATCATAAACCTCAGTGGCCCATAATTGCTCCCAGGCTTTTTCGTCAAAAATCTCGGTAAAGAGAAACAGCAGTGGGTCTTTCTCAAAATGGTGATCGAAGCAATCCCGCTGCGTTCGATGGCTTCAACCATTTCGGGCCAGAAATTATCGTGATGATAGGTGTATTCGGCTAACGAATTGTCTTTGAGTCGCAGAATAAAGGCACGACGAAGCATTTTTTCTCCTGTGAAAAATAGTTAAAGTAATTTTTGATAGCGCTCGTAGGCGGCATCCCAGGGGGTGCGCTGGCCCGGTTCATAAATTGTTACCTCAAACGAGCGGCGAATGAGCTGGCGGACTTCATCCAGCGAGGCCAGGTGGCCGGTGGCCGTGGCCTGGACGGCGATATTGCCTATGGCGGTGGCCTCAACCGGGCCGGCGATGACCGGCAGTTGGGTGGCATCGGCGGTGAACTGGCACAGCAGCTTGTTCTGCGACCCGCCGCCGACCACGTGCAGCGCCCTGAACTGTTTGCCCAACAGAATCGCCAGCTTCTCCGCCACCCAGCGATACTTCAAGGCCAGTCCTTCCAGGGCAGTGCGGACAATCTCGCCTTTGGTTTGAGGGATGGTCTGCCGGCTGTTTTGACAAAAAGACTGAATGGCGGCGACCATATCGGCGGGGGCCAGGAACGAAGGATGATCCGGCTCGATGATGGCGGTGAAAGGTTGAGCTTCCTGGGCCATCCGGCTGATGTCGTCGTAAGAAAACTCGGTTCCCGCTCTGGCCCAGATGCGTCGGCATTCCTGCACTAGCCAGAGGCCCATTATATTTTCCAGGGCAGGCAGGTTCCCCCGGCCCCGCCGTAGCTGCTGAAATTATAATGCAGCGCTTCAGGCGTCACCAGGGGCCGGTCGGAAATGCCGCCCAGCAGCGACCATGTGCCGGAGCTGAGCCAGACAAAATCATCGCCTTCGGCGGGAACGGCAACCACGGCCGAAGCCGTGTCGTGGGTCGCCGGAGCCACAACCGGCAGGGCGGTCAGGCCCGTTTCCGAGGCGATTTCGGGCAAGAGGGGTCCCAGGATGGTTCCGGGTGGAACCACTTCGGGGAAAATGTGGGTAGGGATGCCCAGGGTGTCCAGCACCTCGGTTGACCAGCGGCCGGTCAGCGAATTGTAAAATTGGGTGGTAGTGGTGTCGGTGAATTCGCAGACTTTGCGCCCGGTCAGCCAATAATTGAACAAATCCGGCATCATCAGAAAAGTCGCGGCTGCTTCCAGTTGCGGCGAAGGGTGAACCACCATAGACAGCAGTTGGTAGAGGGTATTGATAGACATAAACTGGATGCCGCCGGTCTGCTCAAAAATTTCCTGCCGGGAGAGATGTTTGAGGGCTTCGTCCAGCATACCTTCGGTGCGCGGGTCGCGGTAGCAGTAAGGGTTGCCCATCAGCTTGCCGGTCCGGTCGAGCAGGGCATAGTCAATGCCCCAGGTATCCACGCCCAGCGAGGCAAACCCTTCGCGGCCGTAGCTGTGGCTGATTTTGCTCAACCCCTGTTTCATTTCGGCGAACAGCCGCAACACGTCCCAGTGCAGGCTGCTCAAAACCCGAACCGGACTGTTGGGAAAGCGATAGGCTTCTTCCAGGTTCAGCCGGTCATTTTCCAGCTTCCCCACGATGGCCCGGCCGCTTTCAGCGCCTAAATCCAGGGCAATAAATTGGCTCATTCTAACCTCCTCAACCATGCCATTTATGGCTATCCAGAGGATTGGGCCGGGATTAAGGGATTAGTAACTTAGCAATTGAGTCCTTGCACATTGGGCAAGAAAATTAGACAAGATTTACAAGATTCACAGGATTAAATTTTAAAAATCTTGTTAATCCTGTTAATCCTGTCTATAACCCCTTTTGGTTCCGGCTTGTCCGGGTTAGCCTCGGCGATTCTTCACCTGGCGGTTTACCTCATTCATGACCTACTTCCAAAAATCTCCGCACCCGGCCGGCCAGCCGCTGGACAATGGCTTCGATGATCCTGGCCCCCAGTTCCGGCTGGGCAGTTTGGCGCGGGTCTTCGCCCAGAATACCGCCAGCCGCGCCGGCAGTCTGGTCGTCCAGGCGAGTCAGGTCAACCAGTTCGGGCCGCAAATGTCGCAATATTGCCGTTTCCCATTTGGCGGCGTGGTCGCCCCGGTAGCCCAAATCCGTGACCAGATCGTATTCGGGGATAATCCAGACGCGGGTTTGGCGCTGCGTTTGCCAGATGGTGAAAAGATTGGCCGCTTCCACCAGGGCGGCGATATGCGGCGGGCCGTAATGCCCGCTGAGAACGACTACCAGTTTGAAGCCCACATCGGAAAGCTGTTCCAGGTACTCGGTCAGCAGTTGTATCACCGTTTCGCGCTTGAATTCCAGGGTTAACGGAAAACCGCCATGACTGGGCAGCTTGAGGGTATCGTAGCCGCACCAGACCGGCGGCAAAACCACTCCGCCTGCTTCAGCCGCCACCCGTTTCAGGATGCCGTGCGCCTTCAACCCATCATTGCCCAGGGCCATATGATGGCCATGCCATTCCAGTGCCCCCCAGGGTAAATAGGCTACCGGCGTTTGCTGCAAAATCTGATTAAATTCGGCCGGCAAGAGTTCTTCGTATTGCATCGCTGCCTCTCAGGGGCAATAGAAGACCGACTCCAGTTCCATAAATTGGATGCCGCTGCCTTCCGCCGCCTCCGGCAAAACCCAAACGGTCACCTCTTCATCCCATTTTTTCTTTATATCGGTTTGGGCCAGAATATTGAGGGCCTGGTAAGGATCGTCACCGTCAATTTCCATGTAGGCGAATACGCGGGTGCCGAACGCAAAAATACTGTAGTTGTGAATCCCCACCGCCTGAATCGCTTCGATCAATTCCGGCCAGGGATTGAGATGAATCGCTTTGTATTCTTCCCAGTGGGCAGGGTCAACCTGCCAGGTCATGCCGACTCGTTTCATCCTGTCATCTCCTTTATCAGCCGCCCAGTGTCCCGGAGCCAGCGCCGGCTCGCTCGGCAGCGATTTTTTGCTCATATCCGCTGGCCCGATACGCCAGAATCGGATCAGGCTCGCGGCCCATTTCCACCCGAACCTGCTTCAGCAGAGGCTGCACATCGGTGTCAAAGGCGTCCATAATGATGCGATTGGCTAAAATAATATCGCCTGCGGCCTGGGCGTCGTAGAGTTTTGGCCGGTCTACCAGCATGGCTTTGGCAAAGGCGGTCTGGGTGTTCATCACCGATTGGATAATCCCTTGAATACTGGGTTCGACATTGTGCGATTGGTCCAGCATATAGACCACCTGATTGGCCGTGGCGGCAGTAGCGGGGTTGTGCCTGGCGTCTTCAATCTGGTCAAAAATCAGGAACAACTCCAATGGATTGATGGTGCCTGCCATCAAATCGTCATCGCCGTATTTGCGGTTGTTCAGGTGGAAGCCGCCCAACTTGCCCTCGTCAATCAAAATGGCAATGATGTGTTCAATGTTGACTCCTTGGGCGTGATGCCCTAAATCAACCAGAACCTTGGCCTGCGGCCCCAATTTGGAACAGATCAGGAATGACATGCCCCAATCCATCAAATCGGTGGTGTAAAAGCCCGGCTCAAAGAATTTGTACTCGATGGCCAGAGTCATATCCGGGTCCATCGCGTCGTACAGCGCCTTGAAGCCCTCAAACATGCGCTGTTTGCGGCTGCGCAGATGATCCTGGCCCGGATAGTTGGTGCCGTCAGCCAGCCACATGCCGATCACCTTCGACCCCATCTCGCGGGTGATGCGGACGCAGTCAATACAGTGGTCAATGGTAGACCGGCGGACGCCCTCATCGGGGCTGCAAATGCTGCCCAGCTTGAACTGTTGGCCCATGAAGGTATTCGGGTGGACCGTGCCGATTTTGAGGCCGCGCTCCAGGGCATAATCCCGCACCGGCTCGTAGCGGCCATCGTCGGTCACATCCCACAACACGTGGCTGGCCATGACCGGACAGACGCCAACCACACGCTGAATCTCAACGCAGTCGTCTATTTTGTCCCAAATGTGGCGAGCCGCCCCGGCCTCTTTGAACACGCCGTAGCGCGTACCCGAGTTGCCCACCGCCCAGGAAGGCAGTTCGATTACCTGCGTTTTGAGCGCGGCCTTCACCCCGGCCACGTCAATGCCTTTGTCGCTTAAAACATTTCGCCAGCATTTCAAATTGTTTTTCCCAGGTTTCCATGGTAATGCTCCTATGAGAATAAAGATGCGATGACGCGGGAGGCGAAAACGCGAAGACTCTCCTCGCCTCACCTTTACGGCGGTTCAGCTACCCCGCGCCCGGATTCTGATCTGGTCTACCCCGACGGCGATGAGCAGCACCAGGCCGCGCACCACCATCTGGTTATATTCGGTCACGTTCAAGATAATCAGGCCGTTGCTCAACACACCCATAATGAATACGCCCAGAATAACCCCAAACAGACTGCCCGCGCCCCCGGCAATGCTGACCCCGCCCAATACTACGGCGGTGATCACTTCCAGCTCAAAGCCGACCCCCAAACTGGGCTGGCCCGAATTGACCCGGCCCATCACAATCATGCCGGCGATGCCGGTCAGCAGGCCGGCTACCGTGTAAACCAACAACTGGATTCGTTCCACCTTGATGCCGGACAGCCGGGCGGTTTCGAGGTTGCCGCCGATAGCGTAGATGTAGCGGCCAAAGTAGGTGCGATAAAGAAAAACATAGCCCAAAATAAAGATAATCACCATAATGATCACCGGCACCGGCACGCCGAGCACGTAGCCCTTGCCGATGGCCTGCACCCCCTCGGTAAATCCGAAGAAAGGTTCTTTGGGAAAGCCAAAAACAGGCAGCCCGCCGGTGAGGGTAAAGCCGATGCCGCGAATAATGGTCAAAGTGCCCAGGGTGGTAATCAGCGCCGGGATGCGCAGTTTGGTCACAATCAACCCGTTGATCAGCCCGGCCAGGGTTCCCGCCAGCACGCCGGCCAGCAGGCCCACCATGGGGGGATACCCGGCTTCGATCATGATTTTGGCCGCGATGACCCCACTGAAAGCCAGCACCGACCCCACCGACAGATCAATCCCGCCGATCAGCAGGACCAGCGTGGCCCCAACGGCGGCAATACCGGTGAAAGAAACCTGCCGGACCACATTGAGCAGGTTTGCGCCGGTCAAGAAAGCTTCGGTGGTGAAGTGAAAAAAGATAAACAAGACAATCAACACCAGGGCCAGACTTGAAGTTTGCCCGGCGTCGGAGAAAAATCGGCCCAGGCCGCGCTCACCGCGATCTTTACCTTTTGCGGTTGGGGTTGTTTCCGTTACTTGCATCTCCATGAACCTCCATCCAGAATTCGGCCATAGCTCCGAACCCGGATTATTATATCACCGCCGCTTCGCGACCTGCGGCCAGGCTCAACAGTTTTTCCTCGGTTGCTTCGGCCCGGGCAAACTCACCCATCAGCCGGCCGGCCCGCATAACCAAAATTCTATCCGACATGCCCAACAACTCCGGCAGCTCCGACGAAATCATCAAAATGGCTTTTCCCTCGCGGCACAGTTCGACCATCAACTCGTAAATTTCGTGTTTGGCCCCTACGTCAATGCCTCGGGTCGGCTCGTCGAACAGGATAACATCGGCCTGGCGGGCCAGCAATTTAGCCAGCACCACTTTTTGCTGGGTGCCGCCGCTTAAGTTGCGCGCCTCTTCGCGGGGAACGTGGGCCTGCATTCTAAGTTTAGCCTGAAACTGTTTGACCACGCCATCTTCCTGGTTGAGCCGGATAAAACTCTGGCTGGACAGGGTTTCGATGGCGCTCAGGGTCATATTCTGGCTGGAGCGCATAGACAGGATCAAGCCCTGGCCCTTGCGATCTTCCGGCACCAGCCCCAACCCGTGCGCGACTGCCTCGGCGGGGCTGCTAATGTGGAGCGGCCGGCCGCGCAGATGGACCTCGCCCCCGCGCCGGGGTTTGGCCCCGAACAGGGTCAGGGCCACGTCGGTTCGGCCCGCACCGATCAGGGCGTACATGCCCAGGATTTCGCCCCGGTGCAGCTCAAATGACACATCCCGAAAGACCCGGCCATCCGAGAGCTGCCGGACGGACAACAATACCTCCGGCTGGGGCGGCGCTTTTTTGGGGTAATCCCCAATCTCCCGGCCCACCATAAACCGGATCAAAGCCGGTTCGTTGGTGTCAGCCACTTCCAGGGTGGTCACGTGGTGGCCATCGCGCAGCACGCTGACCCGGTCACACAGTTCGAAAATCTCTTCCAGCCGGTGCGAGATATAAATAACCGTCACCCCGCGCTCTTTCAATTGGCGGGTCAGGCCGAAAAGCGTCCTGACTTCGTCCAGGGTCAAACTGGCTGTCGGCTCGTCCATGATCAGCAGCTTGACCTCCTGGGAAATGGCCTTGATGATCTCCACAATTTGCTGTTCAGCAATACTCAGACTCTTGACCGGCGCGCGCGGATCAAGATTGACCTGCCACTCGTCAATCAGCTTGCGGGCGGCATTTTCGGCCTGCCGGTCGTTGATAAACATCCCCTGCCTGAATTCGCGCCCCAGGAAGATGTTGGCGGCGATGCTCAGGCCCGGCACCAGGTTAAACTCCTGATAAATCACCCCGATCCCTTTGGCAATGGCCGTTTCCGGCGTCAGTTCGCTAAAAGTTTCGCCGTCAAATTGGATTGAACCCGCAGTCGGGGCGACCGCGCCGGACAGCATCTTGATCAGGGTGGATTTGCCCGCCCCATTTTCGCCGACGATGGCATGCACTTCGCCCCGCCGGATGGCTAAATCCACGTGGTCAACCGCCAGGGTGCCGGGGTAGCGCTTGGTGATGCCGTTGAGTTGCAAGATTGTATCTGTTTCCATCGCCCGCCTCGACTGCTGGTTTGGGAAAGGTTGTGGTTCAGGTGAAAAATCACCCTTCGATCTATTTTCCGGTCCAGGCATCCTGAGTAGCCCGTTAGGGGCGTATCGAAGGGTACCTGGACCGGAGGGTGGCAATTTGGTTATTTAAGAAAATCCTCTACATTCGAGGCATTCACCGGCGCTAATTGAATCGCGCTGATTTTCTCATAAGGCTTCCCGGCAATCGCCAGAGCCAGGGTGCGGACGGTGAGTGCGCCCATTTCTTTGGGCTGCTGGTCAACGGTGGCCTGGTAAGAGCCGCCATCTTTGATCGCCGCCAGCGCCTCGTCGGTGGCGTCAATCCCGCCGACAAAGAAGGTGTTGGGGTCATCTTTACCTGCGGCTACCACGGC
>JAAUSP010000205.1 GCA_012032575.1 Anaerolineales bacterium
GGCAGCGCCGGCAGCCGAAGCTCCCGCAGCCGCCGCGCCTGCCACCGAAGCTCCCGCAGCCGCCGCGCCTGCGGCCAAAGAGGTGAGCCTCGATGTGATGTCGCTGGCCGAGTACGAAGGGCCATACAAGGAGATTTGGAACGTCTTCAACGCCAAAAATCCCGGCATCAAGGTGAATGTGTTCTCCATTAACGAGGACACCGCAGCGGCCCACGAAGCCAAAGTGGCCGGCGGCTACCTGCCCGCCATCGAGCTGACTCAGGAAATGCAGATCTTCTTCGACAAGAGCAACTACGAAATGGCCGTAAACCTGAGTGAGATTGACTTCCAATGGTGGGATCGCTGGGAGTTTGACGTCAAGAATTCCTGGGCCAAACTGCACAACCTGCCCGGCCCGCGCTCGCTGGACTTCTTCCAGGGCTTTGCCATGACCTGGCAGTACAATAAGGAACACATGGACAAGGCCGGACTTGATCCCAGAAAGACGTCAAAACCTGGGCTGACCTGGAGAAGTGGATGGACGAAGGCACCGCGTGGGCTAAATCGCCCGACTCCGGGGTAGATTATTTCTATAATCAAGCCTGGCACAACTGGATCTTCGGCAATAACTACACCGACTGCATGCCGTTAGCTTTCGCCGATGGCCAACGCGCCCGCCAGATTGACTGCTGGCTGGGTAAAGCCAAGTTTGACGCCGACGACTCACCCTATCGCCACTACTATGAATTCTTCCTGAAGGCTCAAGAAAAGGGCTGGATGCCCGACAACATGACCCAGCGCCAGTGGGAAGGCGACATGGAAGCCAGCTACATCGCCGGCAAGTCGGTGATGATGCTGCACGGCCCGTGGGTGTGGGATAAAGCGCTGGCCGCAGGCTCCGATTTTGCGGTCAAAGGGAATCAGGATGGTATCCCGGCTACACCGCCGGCCGAAGGCCAGGAAGTGTGGATGCAGAGCGTCCTGCCGCCCAACATTGACAACCAGTGGTTTATGCGGGCCGGCGTGGACAAGCTGCCCGAATGGTCGCAAATCCTGACCGCCTGGAACTGGTTCTTCAGCCCCGAAGCAGTGCCCATGCGCGCTCAGGGCGAAGGCCGCTGGCCGCTGTACAAACTTGATGAACCGCTGGAATTGAAAGGGCCGCAGTTTAAGGCCGTGATGAGCCAGTTGGTACGTCCGGTGGCAAGTGGGAAGGCGCTAAATTTGAGCAAGAGCTAACCGGCAACGTCCAGGCCAGCCCCTATCGCAAGAAAGGCTCCAAAGGGGTCTGGGATTGGGAATCAAACGGCAACAACCAGGTCATGGCCGACGTGCTGTCGGGCAAGATCACCGTCAAAGAAGCTTTGGGTATCGCCCAGAAGAACTGGGAAGAGAGCTTTGAAGGAATGCCCACGGCTTAAGGCTGTTTCAAGATTTAAATCAGTCAAAACGTGTTGCGTTTTGCGTGTTCCGTTTATCTTACGCAAGACGCAACACGCATTACGATTGAATAATTATTTTCCTGGAACTGTCTAAGTTAACGAGTTTCACGCTCGTTTTTCCTCTGATTCTCACATCAGGCGAAAGATTTTTATCAGATAGGGGTGGCTCATCCAAACGTGAGCCACCCCTGAACCGGCCCAAGATGGAGGTGTAACAATGGGTGTCGCGCCGGCAAGCTCTCTCGAACAGCAAATCCGCGAGGGGGCCAACAACAAGAAAATAGGTAAACTAGAGCGAAAACGGATTCTGGAAGATTGGGCGTTCATTTCACCTCAGTTGATAATCTTTGTCCTGCTCACCATCGTGCCCTTTTTTGTGGCCATCCCCATTCTGTTTACCGATATGGCCCAATTTAACGACCCGCAAATCAATCCGGTGGGTCTGCGTAACTTTAGCGCCATCTTTACCGATCGCAGCGTTCAGGTTGATTATCTGCCAGCGTTGCAAAGAACGGTTATCTTTGTCATCCTCAACTACACCACGGTTTACATTTTTGGGCTGGGCCTGGCTCTGTTGATGTATGAGGTTGGATTTCGCGGGGGCTTCTTCACGGTAATTTACCTGCCGCTGATGGTTTCGGGCCTGGCCGTTGGTTACATGGCAGTGATGCTTTTTTCCAAAGAAACCGGTACGGCCAACCTGCTGCTCCAGGAGATAGGGTTGATCAAGACACCCATCAACATCTATTCAGCCGAAGGGACAGCTTTTATCCTGCCCCTGATGGTCGGCTGGCGTTATGCCGGCTACAACATGGCCATCTTCCTTTCCGGCCTGCTGGCCATCCCCAAAGAGACCATCGAAGCCGCCATTGTTGACGGAGCTTCTTACTGGCAGCGGCTCTGGCGGGTCTATTTTCCGCAGATGCTGCCTTCCTTTATCCTGGCCACGACCATGTGTTTGATTGGTTCCTTTGCCGTCTTTGACGAATTGGTGGCGATGGGAGCCTTGTATGTAAACCCGGAGGCCAAACTGCTCAGTATTCTCTTCTTTACTTACGGTTTCCAAATCGAGCGGCTGGCGATGGGCATGACCCTGGCGGTAGAGACCTTCCTGCCCCTGGTTCTTTTAGGGGTGGCTCTCCAGCGTTTGCAGCGACGAGTGCAATATTAGGAGGTATGAACCCATGGCAACCCAATCCATTGATATGAAACAACTCGAAGCTACAAAAAAGCCTATCCTGGGTCTAAAAGGACGAAAACGCCTGCTGCGGATGTTTGCCCTGGCCGTGATGATTATTTATTCCGTTGTCACAATTTTTCCCTTCTATGCCCTTTTTATTCGCAGTTTTGTCTCTACCAAAGACTCAACCGAATTACACCTCTTGATCCCCGAGGCCGGGGAACTTAGCATGGACTCTGAAGTCGGCAACCTGGCCGTCTTTTTCGACCTGGACACGGCTAAATTAAAAGATTACCTGGGTATTCCTCAAACAGAATTTTTGATGGCCCGGACCACCCTGCGGGAAATTTCTAAACAGTACAACATTCCCGAACAACAAATCAAGGATTTCTTTGCCGGGTTTTACACCTACAATGGCTGGAATACCTTGCTCACGGGCGACCTGTACGGCACCACTTTCTGGGGCGCGCTGGGGCGAACCTTGCTGGTTACAGCGGTAAGTCTCGTTCTTGGCATCGCCCTGTCCATCTTTACCGGCTATGGTCTGGCCGGATTGCAGCGCCGCGACAAAATGGTTGTTTATAATCTCTACCTCTTACAAATGGTCATTCCGGCCATGTTGATTTTATTACCCCAATACCAAATGCTGCAATGGCTTTTTAAGCTCTTTCCCGGCTACGATGTCCAGGGCAGCTTGACCCGGGCCGTATTACAATTGCTCTCCATTGTGCTTATCAATATCAAAGGCACAGCTCTATCAACCATGATTTTCACCGCAGCGATCAGCTCTGTCCCCAAAGACCTTGAAGATTCGGCCATGATTGATGGGGCCAGCCGGATGCAATACCTGCGCTATATCCTGTTCCCGCTGCTCAAAGTGCCGATTGTCAGCCTGACCGTCATCATGCTGCCTTCGATTTATAATCAATTTCTTGAGCCTTATGTTTATCTTGACTCAGTCAACATGACCCTACTCCCGTTCACGCAAAGCGCCGTCGGCCAGTTTTCGACCAACTTCCAGCTTATCTATTCGGCCATCTGTGCCTCAGTTGTGCCGATGGTGGTGGTCTATCTGCTCTTCCGCCGCTTCTTCGTCGAGGGGGTAATGTCGGGGGCTATCAAGGGCTAGAAAACCCAGGGGGTTGATCAGCTCATGTCATTTCGAGCGCCAGCGAGAAATCTCCACTACCCCGGCTTAGAGTCAACGTTGAAGGGGATTTCTCCCCGCTTTGCGGGTCGAAATGACATGGGGAAATAAGTTTGGAGAAGGGAAGAGATTAATGCCAAGATCAAAAACACGCGAGGTCATGTTTCAACCTCGCACCTACCGGGGCTTCCAGCGGGGCGTAAATCAAATTGCCGCTGCCATCCGTCCCACCCTGGGACCCCGCCCGCGCATTGTCGCCATCCAACGGATTCTGGATAAACGCATGCCGGAAATGCTCGATAACGGCGGCGTCATTGCCCAGCGGATTATCCAGTTGCCGGGCTGGGATGCCGATGTGGGGGCCATGTACATCCGCGATATGCTGTGGCGGCTGCACGATCAGGTCGGCGATGGCACGGGCACGGCGGCCCTGGTTTTCCAGGCCATTTATAATGAGGGTGTGCGTTATCTCACCTCCGGCGGAAACGCCCGGCGCTTGCACGAATTCCTGCAAAAAGGGCTGGAAGTGATTCTGGCTCAATTGACCGCCATGACCGTCCACGTCAGCGGCAAAGAGCGGCTGGCCCAAATTGCCGAAGCCATCTGCTACGATCCCGTTCTGGCCAAAATGATGGGCGAGATTTTCGACATCATCGGTGAATATGGCCGGCTGGAAATTCGACCGGGCCGGGGCCGCGAGCTGGAGCGCGAATATGTCGAGGGCATGTATTGGGAGCGCGGCCTGGTTTCACGCGAAATGATCGCCGATCACAAGCGGGCCAGAACCGAACTGGAAAACACGGCTATCCTCATCAGCGACCTGGATATTGACCAACCGCAGCAGCTTTTCCCGGCGCTGGAATTGGCCTTAAGAGCCAAAATCGGGACGCTTCTGATTGTCGCCAACAGACTGTCCGCCAGCGCCAGTTCGGCTTTTGCTGGCCAACAAAAAACCGGAGCAGTTTCAAGTGATTGCCGTCCAAACTCCCGGCTTCACCAAAGAGGAACAGGCCGCCGCCCTGGAAGATTTAGCCATTTTGACCGGCGGGCGGCCGTTTATCAAAGTGGCAGGCGCTACCTTTGAGTCAATCAAAGTGGAGCATTTTGGGCAGGCCCGTCGGGTGTGGGCCGACCCGCGCAGTTTTGGCATCGTTGGCGGCAAAGGCGATCCACGGGTTTTGCGCCAGCACATTTCCACCCTACGCGCCGCCTATAACAGCACCGAAGATACGGTGCTGCAAGGCAAACTTCTGAGCCGGATTGGCAAGCTGTTGGGCGGTTCGGCCACGCTCTGGATTGGTGGGTCCACAGAATTGGAAATCAACGAGCGCCAGGAAATCGCCGAGCGAACAAGCGCTGCCATGCGCGGCGCGATGATGGAAGGAGTCATTCCCGGCGGTGGGGTCGCATTGCTAGCCTGTCGCCCGGCATTGCAACAACGGCTGGCCCAGGCCACCGATACCGACGAACGCGCCGCCTACCATATTCTACTGGCAGCCCTGGCTGTGCCCTTACAAGCCCTGGTCAGCAATGCCGGCTACGACCCCAGTGAGGTGATGGCTCAAATCAAACTGGCCGGGCCGGGGTATGGCTTTGATGTGGTTTCCGGGCAGGTGGTCGAGATGATGCTGGCGGGCATTTGTGACGCGGCAGTTGTCCAGAAAACGGCAATTTATAACGCCATTTCCAGCGCCGCTTTGGCCCTGACCATTGATGTTCTGGTCCATCGCAACGGCCAGTCGGAACACGCCACCGTCCACACCCCCGGCAAACGGAAGCGCTTGTAAGATTAATAATAAAAATGTCATTGCGAGGCCGTAGGCCGAAGCAATCTCCTTGAGGATGAAAATGTCATTGCGAAGCCGTAGGTCGAAGCAATCTCCCTATCGGGATGGGAGACTGCTTCGCCTTCGGCTCGCGGTGACATGAACCAAGCTATTTTCTATGGAGGAAGTCATTATCGCTACCATAACCGATGAGGGTCCAGAGTTAAGTCTGGATTCCGACGAAACCGAACTTCAAGATGTGGTTTATGCGTTGGCCGCAGCACCCGACTTTGAGCAGAGTGGGATCTGCTTCGCGGCCCAGGTAACCGGATTGTTCCGCTCCCCTGACAAGGGGCACACCTGGCAGGATGCCTATGCCTCGCTCAAGCTGGACAGCCCGCTGCCCACCTCCGCCGTAGCCCTGTCGCCGCAGTTCGAAACGGATCGAACGGTTTTTGCCGGGATGGCCGGGGCTGTTTTGCGTTCAACCGACGGCGGGCAAACCTGGATGGTCGCCACGCTGCCCTCGCCGCCGCCGATTGTCTCAATGCTGACCGTCTCCCCGAATTATGCCCACGATGGCATGGTCTTTGCCGGGACGCTGGAAGATGGCGTTTTCACTCCAATAACCGGGGGGAACGCTGGTCGGCTGGAATTTTGGCCTGCTGGACCTGCACATCCTGGCCCTGGTTATCTCGCCTGACTTTGCCCGCGACGAAACCCTCTTTGTCGGCACCGACAGCGGCATCTACCGCAGCACCAACGGCGGGCGGGCCTGGCGCGAAGTTGATTTTCCGCTGGAATTCGCCCCGGTGCTCAGCCTGGCGATTTCGCCCCATTTCGCCGGCGACGGCATTTTGTTGGCTGGAACCGAGGCGAACGGTCTATTTCGCTCGGATGACCGGGGACGCACCTGGACCAGGCTGGGCCAGGAGGTTATCGCCGGGGCGGTCAACAGCATCCTCCTCTCTCCGCAGTTCCCCACCTCCGCCGACGTGCTGGCGATGACCGGCGATGAGCTGTTTGTCTCGCGGGATGGCGGCCAAACCTGGTCACAGTGGGCCACGGAATTAAATCTGGCGGAGGGTCTGGCTGCCGTCGCCGCGCCCCAGGGATTGGCTCCGGGCGCGCCGCTGCTGGTCGGTCTCCTGGATGGCCGGGTACTGTATAGTTGAGTCGCTTGGATAGGGGGCGAAGGGGTTGACCGATGAACAAATTAAAATTCAGTTATTTTCAACTCACCTTCGGTCAGGAAGAGGCTTACCTGCACCCTGAAAAAACCTATCAGCGTCTTAAAAAGTACGGATATGACGCCATCGAAATTTGTCCCCCCAAAGGGCGGTATGGTCTGGGGGTTAAATGGGAAGATTACCTCAAGAGGCACCAACAACTCAAGGCTGATTATGGGCTGGCGGTATCTTGCATCAACGAATGTTGGGGCGAAATGTGGGACCCCTACTCACCCCAGTTCAAAACCCTGACCGAACCAAAAACAGCCGAACTGGCCGTTTCAGAAACGAAATCTTCTATTGATTTCGCCGCCGAATTGGGAGCGCCGGCAGTGACAATTGCCGTGGCTATTCACGGCCCGGTCAACCAGGCCAACGTGGCCGACTGTACGGCTGTCGCGGTCAACGCCTTGCAGCAGATGGCCGATTATGCCCGGCCTAAAAATGTCCGCCTGGTGTTTGAGGCAACCAATCACCTGGAGATGGGCAAGTTTGTCAACACGGCCCTCAATCATAAACGTATGATTGGATTAACCGGCAGAGACAACATCGGAATTCAGCTTGACTGGTTTCATGTGAATTTGGAAGAGCTTGGCGCTTATGAAGCAGTTATGGATGCTTATCCGCTTTTGTGGCACCTCCATTTCCGCGATTCAAACTCTCTGACGCCGGGTTATGGCAAAACCGATTTCAAAGCCGTGCTGCGTGCCCTGAAAAAGACAAATTACGAGGGTTACTGTACCATCGAAAGCGCGCCAATGGTTCCCGATCCCGATACTGCCGCCAGGGATGGCATTGATTACCTGAAACTTCTGGAACGAATCGTAGAGTATCAACTCAGTCCTGAATTTCCCAACGGATTTGCTCTACCCGACATAGTATAAACTTCTGAAAACCAAAGAGAAGAGGAACGCTAATTATGGAAAAAATGAAAGCCTTAAGAAAAACTGCTTCCGGCGTGGGTCACGTCGAATTGTGCGAGGTGCCGCTCCCGGAGGTTGGCCCCGGCGAGGTGCTGATGAAAGTTTACGCCGCCGGCATCTGCGGCAGCGATTTGCTGATCCAGGAGGATCGCCACTTTTACCGCGCCCCGGTGACGCAGGGCCACGAGTTTGCCGGTCTGGCCTACAAAGTCGGCAAAAATGTCAGCCGGGTTAAGGAAGGCGACAAATTTGTGGCCGACATCGAGTGCGCCAGGGGCGAATGGCTGGGCGTCACCGTTGACGGTGCGCTGGCCCCGTATATGCGGGTGCCGGAGCATGTGGTCTATCGGGTGGCGGATCACGTTTCGCTGGATGATGCCTGCCTGGCCGAGCCGATTGTGGCCGTCCACCATCTAATCCAGGAGCGCGCCCAGGTGAAAGTGGGCGATGATGTGGTCGTGGTCGGTCCCGGCCCGATGGGAGTGATGGCCGTTCAATACGCCAAAATTTGCGGCGCGCGCGGGTCATTTTGGTCGGCCTGAAAAGCGATGAAAAACGATTGGAGATTGGCCGGCAGGTCGGCGCTGATCACATCGTCTATTCCGAAGATGATCCGGGCAAAGCCGTGATGGACCTCACCAACGGCAAAGGGGCCGAGTTTGTGCTGGAATGTTCGGCCAGCGAGTTGGGCGTCCAGCACGCCATTGACTGCGCCCGCAAAGCCTACGAAGGGCCGGGCGGCAAAGGTGTCGTCGTTTTTATCAGCCTATGGGGCCAGAAGATTTCGGTCAATCTCGACCAGGTCAGCCTGGGTCAACTGGACATTCGCGGCAGTTGGAGATGGAATGGCCGCGAAACCTGGGAACATGCCGTTGACCTGCTCAACCGGGGCCTGTTCAACATCGGCCCGGTGATCACCGGTCATTATGAGCTGGAAGAGTGGGACAAAGCCTTCTCCAACCTGCGGGCCAAACAAGACCTGAAAGCCCTGATCCATCCGAATGGCTTGGGGTGGATGGGGTGATAATGTGTTGCGTGGTGCGTGTTGCGTAATATAATCATTCCACGCACTACGCACCACGTTTTACCAAATTTAATTTTTGGTAACTACTCAGCCATGTCATTTCGACCGAAGGGAGAAATCTCCGAGGCCGATATAGCACGGCAGGGACGCTTCGCGTCGGCCTACGGCCTCGAAACCTGTCCTGAGCCTGTCGAAGGATGACATGAGGGCTGAGTTGTTATATTTTTTGAAACGGACAAATCATGGATAGTAACCAAATACTTGAACAAGCGAGAGCAATGATCCGGGCCGAAGGTGAGGTTATCACTGACATCGCCAACCAACTGGATGAGTCGTTTGTGGAAATGGTGCATTTGGTCAGCGAGTGTCCCGGCAAAATTTTCATCACCGGCGCGGGCACGTCCGGCACCATTGCTCGTCGCACGGCTCATCTGCTGGCCACCTGCGGGATGCCGGCTTTTTACATTAATTCAGCCGAAGCTTTGCACGGCCCTTCGGCGGCAGTCACAATCGGCGATGTGATCATCGTCTTGTCAAAGGCCGGCAAAAGCGCTGAATTGAACCAGTTTGCGACGGTAGCCCGGCAGCGCGGGGCCAAAATCATTAGTTGGACCTGGGAACCGGAATCTGAACTGGCCAAACTCAGCGATGTGGTGGTGGTCATCCGCCCCGGCCCCAAAGGCGAAGGCGAAGGCGTGCTGCCCTTTGGCAGCTCGCTGGCCAATGGCGCGGTCGGCGACGCCCTGACCCTGATGGTCAAGCGGCTGCGCGGCTTTGACCTGGCCACCTTGACCCAAACCCACCCCTCCGGCGCAACCGCGGAGCTGGTTCGGAAGAAAGACTGACAAGAAAAAGGTAGCAGGGTAGCAAGTTGCAGGGGTGTGTTGTCCCCTGTCTACCGTCTACCGTCTACTATTTTCTCGGAGACATATCCAATGGCAGATTATCTACTAGGCATTGATTACGGAACCGGCGGAGCCAAAGCATGCATCATCAACCCGGCGGGTGAGGTGCTGGGCTTTGCCTTTGAAGAATATCCTTTTTACCACGAAAAGCCGGGCTGGTCGGAGCACGACCCGGTCTTGTATTGGACTATCGCCTGCCGCTTGATCAAAGCCTGTGTCGAGCAGGCCCACCTCAATCCCCAGGAGATTCGGGGGATTGCCTTATCGTCGGCGCTGCCCTCGATGGTGATGGTGGACAAGAACCACAAGCCCATCGAACGGGCCTATAACCTGATGGACCGCCGCGCCACCAAAGAAGTCACATGGCTAAAGGAGAACATCGGCGAGGAGCGGATTAAAAAACTGACCGCTAACCGCATCGAAGACCATCCAAGCCTGGTCAACCTGCTGTGGGAGAAAAACAACCGGCCCAGTTCGTTCAAACAAATCTACAAAGCTTTGACCATTGACGGGTTTATTAACCTCAAAATGACCGGCCGCTCGGTTGCCAATTACAGCGCCGCCCCCTTCTACGGCGTCGCCTACGACCTGCTCAATGAGCGTTTCGATGCCCAAATGCTGGCCGACATCGGCATTGACCCGGCCATTCTGCCCGACCTGGGCCGCTGCGAAGAAATTGCCGGGGAACTGACCCCCGCAGCGGCGGCAGAAACGGGCCTTGTACCGGGCATCCCGGTGCTCGTGGGGCAGGTAGACTTTAATGCCAGTTGTATCGCCGCCGGCGTCACCGCGGAAGGCGACATCATGAGCAACCTGGGCACGGTTGGCAACTTTGGCGTGGTCTTCAAAAACCCAGATTTTATGTTTTCGCCGGAGGGCCTGTCCATGATCAACCTGGCCTTCACCGTTGACTCGGCCAATACCTATATGACCATTCCCTCCACCACCACCGGCGGCCAGTCCATTCGCTACCTGCGCGACCAGTTCTCGCAGTACGAAATCGAGGTCGAACGGGTGCTGGGCGTCTCGTCCTACGATTTGCTCAATATGCAAGCGGCCAAAGTTCCTTTGGGCAGCGATGGGCTGATTATCCTGCCCTATCTGATGGGCGAGCGCACTCCCATTTGGGACACGGCAGCGCGGGGCGTCATTTTTGGTCTGTCGCTCACTCATACCAAGGGCCATCTCATCCGGGCCATGATGGAAGCGGTGGCTTACGCCCTGTACGACTCCTACCGGCTGATTAAAGATGCGGGTCTCAAAATCAACTATCCGCTCATCCTGAATGAAGGCGGGGCCGTCAGCAAGCTGTGGCGGCAAATCATCACCGATGTCTTCAACGTGCCGACGGTGCTGGTCAAGCGGCGCACCGGCGCGCCCTTTGGCGATGCCATCCTGGCCGGGGTAGCGACCGGCGTGTTCAAAGATTACTCCGTAGCCAAGGAATGGGCTGAGTATGTGGATGAAATGACGCCCAGCCAGGCCAATCACGACCAGTATATGGAATACTTTGGGCTGTACAAACAAATCTACGAGCACGTCAAAGAGGATTTCCAGGCCCTGGCCAAGCTCAGAGATCGAGGTTAATTATGCCCCTGGTCAGCGCCAAAGAAATATTAATAGATGCCAGGGCCAGAAAATACGGCATTCCCAGTCTGCTGGCCGGCAACCTGGAAATGGTCCTGGGCCAGGTACGCGCCGCCGAAGCCGAAAACGCACCCCTCCTGTTGGCCTTTAACCAGGGCGTTACCCCACAGATTCCCCTGGAAATCGGAGTGCCGCTCATGGTTACGGCGGCCCGGCTGGCTACCGTGCCGGTGGCTACCATCCTGGATCACGGCCACAGCCTGGAAGACATTGTCAAAACCATCCAGCTTGGTTCGTCCTCGGTCATGTTCGATGGCTCGGACCTGCCCTACGAAGAAAACGTGCGGCAGACTGCTGAGATCGTCCGGGTGGCCCATGCAGTGGGCGTTTCGGTCGAAGCGGAATTGGGCAGCATCGGCGGTTCTTCCATCGAACTGGGTTACGCCGCCCCCGCTTCTACCGGCGAAACCCGCTCAGTACTTTACCGACCCCG
>JAAUSP010000003.1 GCA_012032575.1 Anaerolineales bacterium
TGGCCGCGTGGTGGAGGTTGGCGGTGGGGAGTGGTGGGGTGGGATGGGGTGTCGTGGGCAGAGGCGTAGGCTGTGAGAGTGGATGGTGAGGTGTAGCGTAGGGGGAACCGGCGGTTGGGGAGCCAGAGCAATGGGCACATTTTCGGTATTGGTTACTTCGACCGAATTGGAGTCAGCTTGAACCCAGGCAACCCCAGTAGCGGTCAGACTGCTTTTGATTTTCCACCACTGCTCCGTTTCGTCCCGGCCTATTACCTCGGCGCTGGTCCCTGCCGGTAAGTGACCCAGTAGATCATATTCTGTACCTGGGCCGCCACGGATAGCTAACTTGCTTTTGGCTCGAACCCGGGGGGTAGCCGGAGAAACTGTTGTAGGCGTAGCTGTTGATGGCAGAGGATTCGGGTTATCTGGAGTAACTGTTATAGCCGGCTGTTCCGACGTGGGAAGTTGAGCGGCTGACTGGTCGGTGGTTCTCGATGGTGCAGGTGATAACAAAAAAATAGTACCGCAATGAGCACAACTATACCGATGGCCCCGCCGGCAATAAGGCCCAAACTGAACCGTGAGGCCCCTGTTTTTTGGGCTGGAGGCGGAGTAGGCCACTCTTTGACCGTGGATACCAGGGTCATCTCTTTGACCGGCACCAATGTTGGTTCACGATAGTCGGGATCGGTTTCAGCTTTTTGGAGGGCCAGGGCAAATTCGGCGGCAGTGCTATAACGATCATCGGGCTTGTCGGCAAGCGAACGCAGGACGACGTGCTCCAGGCTAATTGACACATCGGGTTTAATCTCATGGAGGGGCGTCACTGGCTCGGTTTTGCGCTTGACCATAATCGCCATGGGGGTGGGGGCATCGTGCGGAATAGCCCCGGTCAAAATTCGGTACAGAATCACCCCAGGGCGTAATATCAGCAGCGGCGATCCACCCCTATGCCGACTACTTGCTCCGGCGACATATAGGCTGGAGTGCCCATGCCCATACCAGTAGTTGTTAAATGGCTGGATGACTGGCTCAGTTTAACCAGGCCAAAATCGCTCAACAAGGCCCACTTACCGTCAATCAGAATATTACTGGGTTTGACGTCACGATGCACAATACCCTGCTCGTGGGCGTAGTTCAAAGCATCGGCTACCTGGAGAATATATTCAATTAGTTTATGGGGCGGAGTCCCGCCTCGGATCAATTGGCCGAGTGTGATCGAGTTTGGGACATAGCGCATAACAAGATAATTACTTTTGTTATGCAAGCCAAAATCGTACACTTGTAGTATATTGGGGTGATGCAGGCGAGCCACTGCTTGAGCTTCACGTTGAAAGCGCTCGGCAAAACCTGGCTCCTCGGCCAAAGCAGGGGACAGCACCTTTATGGCCACAAAGCGATCCAAAGCCCGCTGGTAGGCTTTAAAGACAAGCGCCATACCTCCCTGACCAATTTTCTCTACAATTTCGTATTGCCCTAAGGTGGTCCCAATCAAATTATCCATAGCCTTAACACCTTGTTACATCATTGTGGAATGAAAAACTATTAATAAAGGTCCTTCCCTCTGAATATTCAGCTAATGATAGGGGGACGCTAATATTCTATTCTTAATGAAGAAGTAAAGGATGATAGTTATACCATCCCTTTCTTGTCAATTTTGACAAGTCAATCCGGTCATTCGCTATATTTTCTACACCGGCGCGGTTATTGAATTAATTTTCACAAGACGGGTTAATGAGGATTATATCATAAAAAGTGCCCCGGCAAGCTTAAAAAAAGCCTCAATAATGACCAATTTTTATTATCCCCACTGGCAAAACGGCGATGATTTCTATTTCGGCCACTGAGAGACGGCCTGGCGCGTGATGCGTGATAGGTAATGCGTAAAAAGTCACGCATTACGCATCACTTTTATCCATCAACTGGCCGAAATGAAAATCAAGGCCCAACATTTCGTCAATATCCTTTACTTACGGACAACCGGCAAAAAGGTATTAGTTTGCTGTGGGCTGGAAGGCACGACACCGACCAGGGTTAGAATTGAAGCTTGATCCCCTGCACCCTGGTCAGAACCGGCGGTAGCGGTGTTATTGATTCCCTGAGTAGTGGCGCCTTTTTGCAGCCAGACATCCTCTATAGTCCAGCCGACGCTATCCACCCCACTATCATTAGCCTGGCGGAACCGAATCTTGATAGTATCACCCACGCCGGCCAGGCTGCTCAAATTGACTACCGATTTGGTATAGCCCGGTGTGTTAGGGCTGCTACCCGTAAATGCGGCTTTGCCGGCCAGAGGATTTTCATAATTAGCGCTAAGATTACCACTATAACCATTCGAAACAAATTTAGCTGCGCCCACGTCGGTAAAGGGGCCACCGTTAACACTAACCTCGACCACACCGCCATCATAGCCGTTTTCCATGGTGTAGCGATGGAAGAAATGTAAATGCGGATTAGCAGCAGCAATAAGAATAGGTTCGCTGTCCAGGTAAGAGTCTGATACCCGGCCAATATCGGCCACAAACCAATAATGAGTGCCGCTGTAAGCATCATTAGCCTGGGTATACTGCCAACTATTTGTCTCCACCCCATTACTGGGTGTCCAGGCCGCACTGGTCTCCATATCGTCAAAAAAGTTTACGGTCCCGGCCCCTGGGTCAATGATAACCTGGAATGTGCGGGCCAGTGAAGCCCCTTGGGGTATATTCAACCCACTCCACTGGACTACGCCATTACTAAAGCCCCCCCCGTTGCTGGCCGAACCGGCAACATAGGTTACGCCAGTTGGCAGCGAATCGGTGAGTGTTACGCCGGTCAGATCACCGCTGCCGGTGTTAGACAGTTGCAACACATAAGTCAGAATACCCCCAGCTTCGGCCAGGCTGGGTGAAGCTGTTTTGGTCAGGGTTAAGCTGGGGAGGGTAGTTGCTTTGAAGAGACCTCGTCCATGGGTGGCCGCTACCAAATCCTGGCCCTGCCAGAATAGTTCATCTACCGAAACATTGGCCGGGCCATCGTGTGGTAACTGCCAGGTAGCGCCGCTGTCTTCACTGGCAAACACGCCTATTTCAGTGCCTACATAGAGCCAGTTAGAATTAAGCGGATGGATAACCAGACTGCGTACCGGAGCATCGGGCAGGCCGGCGGCCCCGGAGCCGGTTATATCGCTCCAGGTAGCCCCACCATTACCGGTGCGCCAAACATTATCTTGGCTGAATCCCCCAAAAGTAGCGTAAACTATATTAGAATTATTAGGGTCAACGGTCAGACGGGTGACGTAGCGAGAGGGCAGGCCCGGCGGATTGGTATTAACCTGGGTCCAGGTAGGGGAAGTAGCCGCGCCATTACTAGTCTTATAAATCCGACCATCATTATGGCCGACCCAAATAATATTAGAATTGCCTGCTGCTACGGCAATAGCGCTGATAGACTCTCCTACATCGGGCTTGATGGCCCTCCAGGTGGGAGTAGACGCTTTGACATTGCTGCTGCGCCACAGCCTCCCCCCGCCGCCAAACATCTGGTTAGGGTTGTTGGGATCAAGAATAAAAGGCGCAATAAAGTTGGCGTTATCATTGCTGCCGTCAAAGATATAATTGGCAGACGCACCGCCATCGGTACTACGGTGGATTTGCAAGTAGACGTATTCGCCGTAAAAATAGTTTGGGTTCGTCGGGTCAGCCGCCGAAAAACCGCCATCACCGCCAAACATAGTGCTCCAGGCTTCAGTATTGCCGTTGTAGCGCAATGTGCCATTGTCCTGAGTGCCCCCCACAATCACGCCGCTGGTTGGGTTGCCTCCTGCACCGTAAAATTGGGTAATCCCCAAATTGTTATTTAATTCCTGCCAGCCGTTAGGTGATCCGCCGGTAGAAACGCTATAGACATCGCTGGTTTTGTAAATACCGCCATCATTGGTAAAGAACACAGTTTTATTCGTTGTGCCATTAAAACCTGGCTGCTCAATGATAAAATGGTGATCAGCGTGGGCAGACTCAGGGGCGCGCCACCATTCACTGATTTGAGTCAGCGTAGCGCCCCCATTATTGCTGCGCCATAAATCAATACCACCGACGATAAGCCGGCTGCTGTCAGTCGGGTCAACCCAAATAATATTGTCATACCAGCCCTGGCTGCCCAGGTAGGCGTTGCCGGTATTCACCAGGGTATAACTCTGTCCTCCGTTAGCGCTTTTCCACATTTGGCCGCCACTGGTATCTACCGAGGCGTAGACAATACTGGGATTACTGGGCGCATAAGCCACTTCCACCCGTCCGGCAGAGGGTAGACCCGTCGCCAGGGTCCAGGTTTGACCGCCATTTGTTGAATACCAGACCAAACCGCTCCAACTGCTGGCTATAGCCAGATTGCTATTGGTAGGGTGAAAGTTTACATCCAGCATTTCAGTGCCATTTACCAGCGACCAGGCAACGCCACCAGTGGTAGTACGGTAAAGTCCACTGCCTGTTGCTGCCAAAAGCACCTGCTCGTTGTTGGGGGCAATAGCCAACCGATTAACATAATACCAGGCAGAAGTTGCCGTCGCCGCTAATTGCGCCCAGGTAACTCCGCCATCAACACTTTTGAATACTCCGGCTCCCTGAATGCCATCAAAGTTGTAAAATCCTTCACCTGTGCCGGCATAGATAATGTTAGGGTTAGCCGGGTGCATCGCCAGAGTCGAAACGGCCAGGTTGGCCATAAAATCATCCACTGGCTGCCAGGAGGCGCCCCCATCGGTAGTGCGCCAAATCCCGCCCGAAACACTCCCCAGCCACATCAAGTTGGGGTTAGTGGGATGAATAAGCAGCGAACGCACCCGCCCACCGATGTTGCCTGGCCCAAGCCAATTCCACTGAGTGCGGCTAATGCCGGCCCCAAAGGGGGCAATTTGGCCTTGAGCCGCGCTCATGCTCTTCACCTGCTGGGTAGCTTGGCTTAACCCATCGGGCGGGATAAAACCCGTTTCATCTTGGAGTTGCAATTGCCGGAACGCTACAGCTTCGCCGGGGTGGTCAGGCTTGGGGTTTGCTACCCGGTAAATAGCCCGATCTAACTTGGCCTGGGGCATAACGCAAACGGCTTCAGGGGTTAGCCCGCGTTGGCGGTGCAGCCGGTCAACTATTTCCAGTGAAATCTCCCGATAGTCTGCTACTTCGGCTAAAGTCATCAATTCGCCGTTACAAGCATATACCCTTTTATTTTCAAGTTGAGGCAAGGTTAAAACTTGACCAGGATATAGACGGTTGGGATCAGGCCCTATCTGTTCAGTATTAGCCGCATAAATGGCCGGCCAACTGGCGCTTTGGCCATAAACGCTTAAGGCAATCCTGGCCAGGGTGTCGCCTGATTTGACAGTGTAGATACGACTCGTTGGTGAGGGCGACTCCGCAATTTCCCGCGAGGGGTCGTCATCGGGCGGCGCAGCCTGAGTCGGACAAGGTAACGTGACAAAAAAGATTAATAACCCGGCGAGAAGGATTAGTTTTTGATAAGGCGACAACTTCGGCATGACCACTCCTGTTGAATTTGGATAATCAAAACCTGACTTGATGATTATGAGGGGTAAAATATCGAAAAGATTGGTTACACCTTACGGACTGTTTGCCGCTAAGGTAATTTACTCATCATTATTCCATGTTCTGCTCTCGGGATATTGACACTACAGTGAGAGTTCTTCAACATCCTGGTGACATTTTTCAAGAATCAACCTCTTTTTCCTTTAATAAAACAAAAACGCGCTCACAATCCGATCTTCCTCTTTTGTTTTGTAGAGAAGACCCTCTGTAAGCGCGTAACGATAACAAACGCGGCCAATTGATATTTCCCAATGCAGGCATAAAGGACGACAACCATATCATCCCTTTCGTGTCGGCTTTGACAAAGTGACCCGGTTTTCAATATAACTTTTTTGGCGGGTGTTGATTCAGGTATTGGGATAGTTTTCACAAGTTGGGGTTAAAAAATTATACCACGAAAGCCAGGGATTCCGACCTTAAAAGAAGCCTCACTAATGACCAATTTCTGCTCGGATATTCGGCGTAGTTCAAGTCAGATTGACACTAAGTAATCATCTAAAAATTATTTCCCGGCAGAGGTACGGGGTCTAATCGTATAATTCCAATCCGGGCAAGTGGTATGTCGTTGCAGAGCCAGGGTCGCCATTTCGGCATCCGTTACTTTTAGCCCCTTTTGGTAGACCTGTTCGACCAAGGTGGCCTGTACTTTCAGCCCGGTTTTGGTTTCGGTCGCTTGAATACAAGCGAGCAACAGATCAAAGGAGGTGAGGGGCGTGCCAGCCCAGGTCTGACTAATCTGACTAAACAACCGATGTTCAATCGGGTTCCACTTGGAGGCCCCGGTCGGATAGTGGCAGACCGTTACACTCAGGCCAAAACGGTCAGCGAACAATTGTTGGAGTTGCAGTTTCCAGCGACGGCAGCGATAGCCATTACTGCCCCCGCCATCAGCCAGGATCAGGATTTCAGGGGCCTGCGGATAAGCCTGCCGACCCACTTGGTGCCACCAGTCCGCGATGGCTTCAACCGCAAAATCGGGGGTATCAGCGGATTGGCCGACATAGACATAGCCCAGGTTCCGCTGCAAGTCGTAGATACCATAAGGTGCGGCTTTGCCGGAGGCATCGCTGGGAAAGTCCTGGCTGTAAACAGCGGTGGCTTGTTTGGACCAGACCCGACCGGCATTCTTGAAGGGACCAATCAACTCCTTCTTTTTGCTATCGACACTGATGATCGGCCAACCGGCTGTCTTAAACATTTGCACCTGGCTTTGAATATAGCTGAACTGACTGTCTCGATCAGGATGACTTTTGGCGGCTAACCGTTTGACATTGCTTTTGGGCCGAATATCCCGCTGACCTAAAAGCCGGCGAATGGTCTCTGGACAAATCTGGTAGCCTTGTTCCGCCAACGCTTTTTTCAGTTTGGTCAGACTGCGTCTGAGCCAACATCGTCCGCTGATAGGGTCACCGGCGACCTCGGCTTCAACCAAGTCATACAGCGCCCTTACTGTGGCCGGCGTTTTTTTTCCAGCCGAGGCCGACCCGCTCCCGGCAAGCGCACCCGATCTCGTGGACGGTCTGATAAATCTTGGCCCAACTCCCGACGACCTTGGCGGATGGTCTTTTCATCCAAACCCGTGATTTGGGCCACCAACCCTATACCACCTGGCCCATATCGTTGGGCTTCCAAAGCAGCGTACCACCGCCGTTGTTGTTCGTCTAAACGACTTAACAACACGTTAATTTGATGGTGAATAAGTTTATCGGGGTGTTCCCCCGCACTTTGGCAAATTTGGCATTCACACCGATGAATTTCTGAAGTTGACATCGCCTCATTCCTCCAACATTGAGTGGAGTCATGAGTTTAGTTCATTTCATCCCCCTTGTCATTTCAGCACCTCATCGGGAACCTATTTTTAGAAGATTACTTAGTACAGGATTGCGTAAATTCGTCACGATTTAACGTGACCAGTTCCTGTATGTCATTTCGAGCGCCAGCGAGAAATCTTGGTCCTTGCCTAAAAATCGAGGGGTGGCGAAGAAGACTCCCCCCTCCGGTCGGAATGACATGACTTCAAACTAAAAACCCTCCGATCAGAAAAGCTTCTCGGAGGGTAAAGGCTAATACTGATAGATTTTTTTAAGGCTACTTGGCGTAATCTACCGCTCGCGTCTCGCGGATGACGGTTACTTTGATCTGGCCGGGGTACTCCAGGCTTTCTTCCACCTGGCGGGCAATGTCTTTGGACATCTTGATGGCGGCGTAGTCGTCCACCTCTTCGGGGCGAACCAGAATGCGGATTTCGCGCCCGGCCTGGATGGCAAAGGTTTCTTCCACGCCGGGGAAGGCGTTGGCAATGTCTTCCAGCGCCTTGAGCCGTTTGACGTAATTTTCCAGGCTCTCGCGGCGCGCGCCCGGCCTGGCCCCGGAGATGGCATCGGCCACTTCCACAATCACCGCTTCAATCGACTCTTGTTCCACTTCGTGGTGGTGGGAGGCGATGCAGTTGATGACCTTGGGATTAACCCCGCAGCGTTTGGCAATATCCGCCCCAATAATCGCGTGAGGACCTTCAATCTCGTGATCAACCGCCTTGCCGATGTCGTGCAGCAGCGCACCCTCGCGGCAAATATTCACATCGGCTCCCACTTCGTTGGCAATAATCACCGCCAGCCGCGACGCCTCAACCGCGTGACCATGCTGATTTTGGCCGTAGCTGGTCCGGTATTTTAAGCGGCCCAATAATTTGATGATATCGGGGTGCAGCCGATGAACGCCGGCTTCGTAGGCGGCCCGCTCGCCCTCTTCCTGGATTGTCTTGTTGACCTGTTCGCGGGCTTTTTCGACCAGTTTTTCAATCCGGGCCGGGTGGATGCGACCATCGGTGATGAGCTGGCTCATGGCAATCCGGGCCACTTCGCGCCGCACCGGGTCGAAGCCGGTCAAAATAATGGCTTCGGGCGTATCGTCCACAATCACATCCACGCCGGTGGCGTTTTCAAAAGCGCGAATGTTACGCCCCTGGCGGCCAATGATGCGGCCCTTCATATCGTCGCTGGGCAGCGGCACCGCCGAAACCGTGGTTTCGGAGACCTGTTCCGAGGCAATGCGCTGCATGGCCATCGTAATAATGCCCCGCGCTTTGCGGTCGGCTTCATCTTTGATGTCCGCTTCAACCTGGCGGATAACACGGGCCATATCCTGCCGGGCCTCCATTTCGACCGCTTTGAGTAACTCCTGCTTGGCCTCTTCCTGGGTCATGCTCGAGACCCGCTCCAACTCGGCCAGACGTTCTTCATTCAGTTTTTCCAGTTCATTGGTCCGTTTGTCAATCTGGCTCTGTCGTTTATTAAGATTGCGTTCTTTGCGGTCAACATTTTCCAGGCGGGCATCCAGGCTCTCCTGGCGTTTTTGAACCCGTTCTTCTTGCCGCTCCACTTCCAGCCGTTTGCGCTGAATTTCCTTTTCGGCCTCGTTACGCAGGCGCAGGGCTAACTCTTTGGCCTGAACTTCCAGTTCCTTGCTTTTGGCTTCGGCTTTGGCAACAATATCTTCAGCCTGGGCCTCGGCATCTTTCATTTTACGGTTGCTGAGATTGCGGCAGTAGTAATAACCTGCCGCCGCACCGATGGCTAAACTAATAATACTGTCAATAAGTATGACAAAGATATCCATGGATATGCTTTCCTCTGATTCCTTTGGTTATTCTGACACATCAAGTGAGGACCAGGCGCGGTTGGCTGCTCCACTGGCGGTCTCGTAATTGAAGCCGCGCCGGCTTAAAAAGGCCATCACTTTCTGCTTAAATTCTTGTTCCTCTAAATTTTTCCAGCGATAAAACTTGCCTTCTATCGCGGCCCAGGCCGACCCATCTTCATCCAAATCGGCCAGGGTACTCTCGATCACGTCGGGGTCCAACCCCTTTTGTTTCATTTCATAGCGCAGCGCCTGCCGCCCGCGCGGCGAAAGCGCTCACGATTTTCCAGCCAAAACTGGGCAAAGGCTTCGTCGTCCAGGTACTGCTCCTGCCGCAACCGGGCGATGACATGCTCGGCTACTTCGGGGGCATAACCTTTATCGCGCAGATTGCGCTCGATTTCGGCCTGGCTGCGCGGGCGATAACCCAGGTAGCGCACAGCGCTGTTATAAGCCTTGTCCAACTCGTCGTCAGCCTTGAGCCGTTCAATCTCGGCATCGCTCAGAAGTTGGCCTTTTCTCAGGTTCACTGCGGCGATGGCGGTCAAGGCCAGAGCAAACTGCCCGTCTATAAAAACGTTGACCCGTTCCTTATTCCGTTTTTGAATTTGCAGGGCCGTAATCGTCCCGGCCATGGGCTAACTCCCCAAAGAAAAAGCTGTGGCGCAACACGTCACAGCTTTTAAAGCAGACGATTCAATTATTGAAACAAAGGGTGACTTATCTTGATGGCAACAGGTAGATAATCGCGCTAATTATTCTTAACCGGCAAGGCTAACACTCGCACAAGGGAGGAGTCAAAAAACTCTTTGAACTCAATACCTCTCTCGTTAGACTTGCAGTCAGCTAAACGACCATAAGCAAAATATAAAAGCCATCCCAGGCTCCTCTTACCCGGCCCTGGCAGGCCAGCGCGCCGTATCAGTCCGATCGGTTGAGTTAGCCCTGCCCAAAGATACAGGTGTAGTGGTTTGACATCTTTGAACAGGCCAAGTTAAGGAGAGCATGACGATTAACGATATATTTCCCGGTTGCAATAAACAATAAATTCAGGTGGGTTTGCACCCACATTAAACCTAAAAACTTGAAAGTAAGTCCGACGTTTGTTTCAAATCATCAAATTTTCAAAAGCTGTGACAACTTATTAGAACGTTACAGATTTTATTCGTCTATCTGTTCAACTGTCTCTTCGGTTCCCCCACTCCCTGCTGTTACCACAGGACCATAATTTATAGTAGCTTGGTCTCGCAGCGGCAGACCAAATTTAGCTCTGATCTTGTTTTCGATTTCAAAGGTTAAATTAGGATTGGTTGTTAAAAAGGTTTTGGCATTTTCGCGGCCCTGAGCCAGCCGGGTATCGCCATACGAGAAAAAGGCCCCCCGTTTTTCGACAATCTCTTCGGCGACGGCAATATCCAGAATGTCCCCTACCTTGGAGATGCCGTGATTGTACATAATATCAAACTCGGCCACTTTGAAGGGCGGCGCGACCTTGTTTTTCTTCACCGTCACCCGGGTGCGGCTGCCGACAACATCGCCGCCCGCTTTGACGGCTTCAATCCGGCGGATATCCAGCCGGACCGAGGCATAAAAGCGCAGGGCCATGCCGCCGGTAGTGGTTTCCGGGTTGCCAAACATCACGCCAATTTTTTGGCGTAATTGGTTGGTAAAGATGACTACCGTATTGGTAGACTTGATGGCCCCAGTCAGCTTGCGCAGGGCCTGACTCATCAGCCGGGCTTGCAGTCCCATGTGCGAGTCGCCCATATCGCCTTCGATTTCAGCCCGCGGTACCAGGGCCGCCACCGAGTCGACGACCACCACCGCCAAAACGCCGGAGCGGACCAGCGCTTCGGTAATTTCGAGGGCCTGTTCGCCGGTATCGGGCTGTGAGACATACAACTCGTTGATATTGACCCCGCACTTTTGGGCATAAACCGGATCGAGGGCGTGCTCCACATCCACAAAGGCAGCAATACCGCCCATCTTCTGAGCTTCGGCGATGATATGCTGGCACAAGGTGGTTTTACCCGAACTTTCCGGGCCGTAAATCTCAAGCACCCGGCCTTTGGGCACGCCGCCCACACCCAGGGCAATATCCAACGCCAGTGAACCGGTGGGGATAGACTCAACCTGCAAGTGTTGAGCCTCGCCCAGTTTCATGATGGTGCCTTCACCAAAACGCTTCTTTAAATTAACCAGGACAGTTTCTAAGGCTTTAATCTGTCCGTTATCGGCCATAATAAATTCCTGTTTCCCTGCATAAAGAGCTAAGGCAATTCCAAAAAATGTTGGGTCTAACTTGCGTGTTGCGTAGATTAAACGGAACACGATTAGGCTTACTTAAATCTCGAAATTGCCTAAAGTCCCATCTTAAAAACATCTACAATTGACCTAGTTTACATCAACATAAGGGAAAATGCAAGAAAAATCTTAAATCTCTTTGTTTCTGTAAACTTCCGCCTCCGCGACCCGCAATTCCTTGTCAAGCGTGGGGACTTTTCTTTTTACAAACTGTTTACAAACTCGTAAAACCCGGCTTACAATTTCTGTTTATGCTGAGTTCAACTTATCAAATTTACTCTTTTATTGTATGGAGGACACTTCAATGAAACGCTCGCTCAAATTGTTCAGTATCTTTAGTTTACTTGTCGTTTTGAGTCTGACCCTCACCGGCCTGGCCAGCGCGGAAACGATCCGGGGCAAAGGCTGGCTGTACGCCAAAGGCAGCGGAACCGCAACCCTGCGTATGTCGGGGGAAGTTGAAATTACGGGGCACGGCATCGGCGCGGTTTATATCTATGGGGCCGAAGAGATTAATGCTACCGGACAGGGCCATCGGGCTAACCTGAACGGCGGTGGCGTGGTTTTTAGGGGGTATAGCGGTACCATTACCGTCACCGGCGAAAAGATGGTCGTGAAAATGGTCGGAACCAAAATAGAGTTCAAAGCCACCGGCGGGGGGAGCGCCCATCTGCGCGGTCGGGGTTACTATGAAACAGAAAATCTGCGCGGCGACTGGAACAACCGGGGCCTTGATATTGAAGTTGTGAAAAACTGACCCTCAAGAAAACTGAATATAAAAAGGCGGGAAGATTCCTCCCGCCTTTTTTATTTCATTCCCAGCAACTTCAGCTCGTGCTGCAATGTTTCGGTCAGACCCTCTTTCAGGGGGCGAGGCTGATAGCCCAACTCCCGTTTGGCCTTTGAGTTATCGCCCAGATAAGTCACCCCGGCGATAATCCTTAAGCCCTCGTAGGTATAAGCTTCCGGCAGCGGAATGATCTTCTCCACCACTCCCATTAACCCGGCCATGGCTTTCATCATCCCCGGTGCAACTCGCATGCCTGGAACCGGAATGCCCGTGATTTCCTCAGCGATTTGCAGCGCCTCGACAAAGGTGTGCTTTGGCCCGGCGATAATATAGCTCTCGCCGGGGCGGCCTTTTTCCATAGCCAGAATGTGGCCGCGAGCGATGTCGTCTACATGCGCCCAGCAAAAAGCTGTTTTTTCGGGGACCATGGGCAGTTTGCGCTGCAAATATTGAATAAAGGTGGTGCGCACGCTGCTGGTGTCGCCCGGCCCGTAAATCAGCCCCGGCTGGACAATCACCAGCGGCAGCCCGGCCTCGATCAGCGGGTCGGCCACTTCGTAATGGGCAGCCCACTTGGTCCGGTCGTACTCGCTCAGGTGAGGACCGTTGTACCGATAGCTTTCATCCACCAGCCGACCGCCCGTATCGGAAAATACGGCCAGCGAGCTGGTGTAAACCCCCTTTGGAATGTCCAACTCCCGCATCAGTTCCAGCACATTCCGGGTGCCCTGCACGTTGATTTTCTCGCCCTCGCTCTTGTCTTTCACTCCTACCTTGTACCAGCCGGCAATGTGGTAGACTCCATCCACCCCGGTCATTGGTCCGCGCATACTTTCTTTGTCGGTCACATCGCCCTGGTGAACGGCAATCCCCAGATCGGTCAAATCTTTAGCTTTTTGCGGGCTGCGGACCACCGCAACGACTTCATGACCTGCTTCGACGAGCTGCCGCACGACTCGCCCTCCCACAAAACCCGTTGCGCCGGTAACGAAATATTTCATGAAATTCTCCTTTTCTGATTGGGTGAGATTATACGAGTAAATGCTCACATTGACAAATTATGCGAGTAAAAACTCATATAGTATAATAACCTTTACTCCGAATGACTCGGAATTCGTTTCGGGTCTCAATGGTTTATGGCTTACAATGCTGGAAGAAGAAAGTTCGCTGCGGCGCATCCCGCAACAAGACCGGGGCCAGCGCCGCGTTGAGAAAATATTACAGGCCGCGGCTCAATTGTTTGTTGAGCTAGGCTACGAAGCGACTACTACCAACGCCATCGCTGTCCGGGCCGAAACCTCGATTGGTTCCCTCTACCAGTTTTTTCCCAATAAAGACGCAATTTTACACGCTTTGGCGGCTCGTTATCTCGATCACCTGCGGGCCTTATACGACCGGGTATTGACTCCCGATACAGCTTATCTGCCGCTGCCGCTGCTGCTGGCCCGGATCATTGATCCTCTGGCCGAGTTTAAAGGCGCTCATCCGGGTTTTGAGCCAATTTTTTTTGGCGCACACGCCTCACCCAGCCTGGCCCAGGCCGCCCAGGAACTCCATCAGGAAGTGATCCGCCGGGTTGATGCTATTTTTGCCAGCCGCGCCCCGGCGTTGACCGCCCATGAGCGTCACCTGTATGTCACGATCAGTGTAGCCCTGGTGGAGGCTCTACTGCCGCTGGCTGAGAAGGCCGAAAAAACCAGACAGGCTCAGGTAGTAGCCGAAACCAAGCGGCTGCTGCTGCTTTACCTGGGTCCAATTATTGGAGATGAGGCCAAAAATGGTTGACTGGTATCTGGGGACGGTCGGCTTTAGCTATAGAGATTGGGATGGTGTTTTTTACCCGGCCGGAATGCCTCAACGGAGTTATCTGGCCCATTACAGCCAGATATTTAACGCAGTGGAGTTAGACTCGACGTTTTATGGCACGCCGCCGGTGGAGCGAGTGCGCCAGTGGATGCAAACTGCGCCAGCGGGTTTCAAATTTTGCCCTAAAACTCCGCGCGAAATCACCCACGACCTGCGCTTAAGGGGTGCGGCTGAAGTGATGCTGACTTTTCTGGATACGATGCGTTGGCTGGGTGACAAGCTGGGGGCGATTTTGATCCAACTACCGCCCAGTTTTAGCGCCGCCGAATTTGATACCCTGGCCGCTTTTCTGACCAGCCTGCCGGTTGACCTGCGTTATGCCGTCGAGTTTCGCCATCCCTCATGGTACGTTTCGGAAACCGCCGAACTGCTCAAGGCGCGGCGAATGGCCTGGGTCTCGCTGGATTACCTGGATTTGCCCAAGCAAATCGGGCTGACCACCGATTTTCTCTATATCCGCTGGCTGGGCGAACATGGCCGCTTTGAACAAAAAGACCAGGAACGGCTGGATGTGGCCGAAGATTTGGATTGGTGGTGGGAATATATTCAGCCGCATCTGGGCCATGTGCAGACCATTTACGGCTTTTTTAATAATGATTACGCCGGTTTTTCACCTGGAACCTGTAATCGTTTCAAAACCATCGTTGGGCTGCCGCCGCTTAGCCCTGAATTACCGCAGCAAGCCCGGCTGTTTTGAGCCTGGTTGGTGATGAAGTTCAAAGCTTGCTTTGGACTTCATTTTCCACAATCGCGGCTCATTTTGAGTACACTCATTTTAACCAGACCACCCGCCGCTAGCTACCCCAAACTTTGACCTTCAACGGGATTTTGCTATGATATTGTGAAAAGAAGTGCAAATTATAGTTTATCTTGTCCTTCAGTCAGGAGTTTGAACTGATGAAATTGGACCGATTTGCCAACTATGCCTGGGGTGTTTTAGCCTACAACCTGGTTGTCATTCTGTGGGGGGCGTATGTCCGTGCCTCCGGCTCGGGGGCGGGCTGTGGCAGCCATTGGCCGCTGTGCAACGGCGAAGTGATTCCGCGCGCGCCGCAAGTGGAAACCATAATCGAGTTTGGGCATCGCCTGACCAGCGGTTTAGCCTTGCTTATGGTTGTGGTCATGGTAATCTGGGCTTTTAGAATTTATGCCAAAGGCCATCCGGTGCGGCTGGGCACGGGATTGTCCATGTTTTTTATGCTGACCGAGGCTCTGGTGGGGGCGGGTTTAGTGTTGTTTGAGTTGGTGGCCCAGGATACCTCTACCGCGCGAGCCTGGGTAATAGCCATCCACCTGATTAATACATTTCTGCTGCTGGCGGCCCTCGCTTTAACGGCGTGGTGGGCGTCGGGCGGCCGGCCGGTGCAGCTCAAAGGCCGGGGCGGGTTGGGCTGGGCGTTGGCGCTGGCTTTCCTGGCAATGCTGTTTTTAGGGGCCAGTGGGGCTGTCACCGCGTTGGGCGACACTCTCTTTCCGGCCAGTTCACTGGCCGAAGGATGGGAGGAAAAATTCTCGCCTACGGCCCACTTTTTGGTGCGGCTGCGCCTGTGGCATCCTCTAATCGCTATCGCGGTCGGTGCTTATATCATTGTCGTTTTGGGTGTCATTAACACCCGCCAGCCAGACTTTTGGGCACGGCGAATGAGCCGGGTATTTACCGTTTTGTACTTTGTCCAACTGGCCAGCGGGGCGCTCAATGTGGTGCTGTTAGCGCCTCTCTGGATGCAGCTCTGGCATTTGCTGCTGTCTGATTTGCTCTGGATTGTATTAGTGCTTTTTGCGGCCAAAGTTTTTGCTCAGCCGGTGCGGCAGAGTAATCCGGTGGATGCATTAAAGCCAGCGCCGCCCGTAAGCCGAACTGCCTGAGCTGCAAACAAATTATGGTCCGGCTTAGCAAGTGAAAGATTAACGAGTTTTAACTCCACCTTTACAAGGGATTAATTCGGGCTTAAATAAACCTTAACGATTTGTCAGTACCATGCTCCCCTCTAATTCATTTTGCTCTATTCAAGGTTAGGAGAAGATATGGTACAGAGGTATAAATCGTTGACTGTGTTGTTGTTTGGATTGCTGCTCATTAAGGTCATCGTGTTGGTGGGTGATAACTGGACGGCTCGGGCGGCTGAGCCGGAAACGGTGGAAGTTGTTGGCGCACTGGGGGTTATCGAAAACCCTTCTGAAATAACTTTTGCCCCGGTCAACGTACCCACCACTGCAGGGGGCAAAGCGGCGATCCGCAGCACCACCGTAGTTACCATCAACCAGCAAGTTTTTCCCATTAATTATCACACCCTGATCCAAACCGGCGATGAATTTGCCAGCGGTACGTTTGGCTTGGTGCTGGACAAAGAAGGCAATCCAATTCTTGATGAGGATGGCGAACCTTCGATTTCCAGTTCAGTGGACTACACGTCATTCTTGCCCAGAGGAGATAAAATTTACCTGGTCAGCCATATCGAAACCACCCCCTCGGTGGTGTATATGACCACGGCTGTGCAAGACCCTGAGACCGGACACCTGACCGCCCTTGATACTGCGCCGGTTGATTTTTCAGCCGTGAACGGCGTGCTCGAAGCCTGCGCCGGGGTAACGACGGCCTGGTCAACCCATCTGGGCAGCGAGGAGTGGGACCCTGACGCCAAACCTCGTGACCCCCAAACCGGCAGCATTGACGACGAAGATTATGATGTGGAACTGCTCAAATATTTTGGCCCTGAGGCTAAACTGACCGATGTAACCCCTTACGATTACGGCTGGATCCTGGAAATTTCGGTAGATGATAACGGTCAGGCGAAGGGAGTTAAACATTACGCGATGGGCCGCTTTACCCACGAACTGGCCTATGTGATGCCCGACAATCGGACGGCTTATATGACGGATGACGAAACCAACGGCGGCATCTTCATGTTTGTCGCCGATAAGTCTGAAGATATGAGTGCCGGGACGCTTTACGCCGCCAAATGGCTGCAAACCAGTGCTGAAGGCGCAGGCAGCGGCAACCTGGTCTGGATTAAGTTAGGTCAGGCTACCGATGCCGAAATCAAGGCATTGATTGATGGGGGCACCCAATTTTTTGATATGTTCGAGGAAGCCGAGCCAGCAGACGACGGAAGCTGCGCGGCTGGTTACGCCTCCATTAACACGACCACCGGCCATGAATGTTTGAAAGTGAAACCGGGTATGGAAAAGCCGCCGCTTTTCTGGAAACCCGGCGTTACGCCGCTATGCTAGGAGCCACAACCGAATGGTCGGCTAACGAAGGTATTACCTATGATGCTGAAAGCAATACCCTGTATGTTGCTTCCAGCGGTATTGGCGATGGCATGCTTGATAATTATGTTGACGAAGAAGAGGGTGATGCCTTTGATCTGGGCGGCCACAACGACATTCGTTTGCCCGAAGCAACCTCATGCGCCGGCATCTATGCGCTTGAATTAGCCCAGGGGCAGCAAGCCTACAACGACGGTTACAGTGAAACCAGCAAACCGGCAGAAACGATTGACAGCCCCTATGTTGGAGTTAACATGAAAACGGAGTTAATGGGGCGCGAATGGACCGAGGAAGAAGCTTTATCCAGAGGCTATGGTGAGATTTTTGAATACAATATCTGTGATGTAGATGGCATTGCCGAACCGGACAACCTGGCTTTTATTCCTGGTACAGCGACCCTTCTCATTGCTCAAGACAGCGAAGAGCACGAAAACGATTATCTGTGGGCTTATAATACTCGCCGCAAAGAACTCACCCGGATACAATCAGCCCCACAGGGCAGCGAGTTCTCTACCCCTTATTTCTTTCCCGATGTGAATGGATTTGCCTATATGACCAGTGGCATTCAGCATCCTTTTGATCAGGAAGAATTGGTTGAAGATTTAGGTTATCCTGAAGATGCCGCGCCAACCGGTGATGAGCGTGGAACATTGGGTTATTTTGGACCATTCCCCAAGTTTGAATACTCTGAAAATTAATTCGTCGGTTAGAATTCTTCGGCCCAGGACACGGACTGGTTGGGGGGAGGAGAATTGTATCTTCTCAATAATTCGGGGTAGGGGCACGGCCTTGCGCCTGCCCCACGAGGCGACCGCAAGGGTTCGCCCCTACATATTGAGAAGATAGAGAATTGATTTAAAAGGGAAAGACCCGCGCTGCCACGACGCGGGTCTTTCATTAGGAGGGAGGGTTCACACTATGATTAACTGTAGTGTGCCCTCATAATAATCCGCCAAGATTAAAGAAATATGAGGCAAAGATTAAACCAAGATTAAAGAAATTTTAGGACTATTGGCTCGGTTGCATTAAGCTCAAAAAGGATTACAATTTTAAGTAAGGTTCTCATTCTCCTCATTCGCGCCCCTGTTCTGTATTTCCGTTGGGAAACCACATAACATGCGGGCGCGTTTGTTTCCGGCGTCTGGTTTGCTTGGGGAAAATGAATGGCTTTTGAAGACCGGATTCGGCTGCCGGCGCTTAATTTAATTCATCGCCGCTCGCGTCTGCTCAACCTTTTAACCGAACTTGTGGAGACGGGACAGCGGCTTATCACCATTTATGCGCCGGGCGGCTATGGCAAATCTATTTTGCTGGCCGATTTTGCCCAAACCACCGATCTGCCGGTCTGCTGGTGTTCCCTCGAAGCCAGTGACCGCGATCCCACCTCTTTTTTAACCCTGCTCGTCCATAGCATCACCGACCGCTTCCACGAAATTCAACCCGAGCCGTTATTCAAACTGGTTCAGCGCGGCGACACCCAGGCCAGTATCCGCCGCATCGCCGATTTGCTGGCCGAGGTTGGTCCTCATCTCATCATTCTTGACGATTATCACAAAGCGGTCAGTGCCGGAATGAGCCTGGCGCTGAACCGGCTGCTCGATCAGTTTCCTGCCACCAGCACCATGATTGTTGCCGCCCGCGGCGATATGAACCTGGAGACCGGCCAGATTCTGGACTTATTAATCAGTGAACGGGCTTCGGGTTTGTCGGAAGAAGAACTGCGGTTTACCGGCGAGGAACTGCGGCGGGTTATTCGTAAACGTTTTGGCCGCCAGATTGATTTGGAAACGGCTGAAGAAATTGCACGCTCGACCGATGGGAATATTGCCCAAATTCTCATGGCGGGACACACTCAAAGTATCCAGGCCGGCCAGTTGATTGGGTATCTGCGGCAGCGCCTGGGTAGTGATCGCCAGGTTATCTACAGTTACCTGGCCGGTGAAGTGTTCGACAAGCAGCCGCTGGAGTTACAGCATTTCATGCTAACCACCTCGGTATTGACCGAAATGACAGCCGAGTTCTGTGATGAACTTTTGCAGGTACATAATGCCCAGGCCCAGCTTGAAGAGCTGGTCAGGCGGGATTTATTTATTACTCAGGTTGGAGAAAGTTTTAAGTATCACGACCTCTTTGCCGATTTTCTGCGCAGCAAATTGGCCGAGCAAAATGAGAGGTATCACCAAATTTCCCTGCGGGCGGCCAATCTTCTGGTCGCTCGCGCTCGTTTTGAAGAAGCGGTTAACCTTTACCTGGCGGTACAAGCCTGGGACGAAACCGCAGCTATCCTTGAAAGCCAGGGCCGTTTCTTCTACGATACCGGGCGGGCCTTAACCCTCAATCATTGGCTGGTCCAAATGCCGGACCCGGAGTTAGCTCAGCACCCGCGCCTGCTTTTGTTGCGGGGACAAATATTTAATTATGACCTGGGCGACCCTGCCCAGGCGATTAGTTTATTTCAACGAGCCGAGGCCCAGTTTCTCAAAAGGGCTGATTTGACCGGAGCGGCCGAAGCCCAGATTTGGCAATCGGTCGGCTTGCGGATGATGGGGCGAGCTAAAGAAGGTTTGGATTTAATCACGAGAGGTATTGATCAACTGGTAACCTTAAAGGCCGATGACCGAGTGATTGCCTGGGCAATTAAGAATCGTGGTGTCGCGCACGCAATAGCAGGCAATACTGCCGAAGCGTTAGCGGATACACGTCGAGCTTTGGAGTTATATGAGGCGCTTGACGATGTGAATGGAGTAGGTTTGTGTCATCATGAAATAGGGGTTTGTTTAGTAACCCAGGGGAATTTAAGCGGGGCAGAACACCACTATCGGCAGGCAATGCGGAGTTGGGAAAGTTTGGGTAATGCCTATGATTTGGCCAATACCTTAAATAGTTTGGGTGTTTCGCTGCTGGCTCTGGGCCGCTATGAGGAAGCTTTGAAACAGTTTCAGGAGAGCCTGGACGTGGCTTTACAGATTGGGGCAGCCGCCGGGCTGCTTTTGCCAAAGCCGGCCTGGGCGACGTTTATCTGGAATGCCGGGATTACCAGCAGGCTTTGAATGAATATGATTTATCAACCCGGTTTGCTCAAGAGGCGGCAGTTCGCTCGCTGGAAGTTTATAATCTGGTCAAAGTAGGAGAATGTTATTATCAGCAGCATGATTTGACCCAGGCCTTTAATTTGGCCGGGCAAGCTCGAGAGGTTGCGGGCGAAACCGGCCTGGTTTTTGAACATGGATTAGCCTGTGCGCTTCAGGCTAAAATCTATGTGCGCCGGGCGGAATACAAAGCCGGTTTTAATCTCTTTCCTATCGCTTTGGCGGGTTTAACGGGTAATGATGTACTGGAGCAAACCAAAGTCAGATTTTGGTGGAGCTATGCCCTGCTGCTTGATGCCAGAACTACTGCCGCGCTGGAACAGTTGCAGGAGGCACTGCGTCTGGCGTTGGACCTGGGCCACCTGAAGCAAGGGTTGACCTCGACTCTGGTGGAAACCCGTCAACTGCTGCTGCATTTCCTGCACCGCGATGATACCCCGGCTCAGGTGCGAGAGAGTATTTATGGATTGCTGGAACAAACCAGGGCGAAAATTGAGCTGACCCAACCGAGCCTGCAAGTTTTTGCATTTGGTACCCCCGTGCTGATCGTCGCCGGAACGCGCCGCCGTTTTACTCAACGGGGGGGAATGCGCAAAGCGCCCGAATTTTTGCTCTACCTGCTGGTCGAAGGACAGGAGGGTGGCTGCCGCTGGAGTGATGTCAGTGCCGCTATCTGGCCTGAGACGGAACCGGAGCGCGCTTCGACAGTTTTTCACCAGACCTTAAAAAGATTGCGTGATGTGATTTTTGAAGCCCCGGATTATATCAGCCGCCGCGACGATTATTATGCAGTAAACCGGAATTATTTACAATGGAGTGATGTGCAGGCGTTTGAAAACCTGTTTGAACGGACTGCCAGGGCCATCCCGGAAGAAGCTTTACCGTTGCAGCTTGAGCTGATCGGATTGTACCAGGGTGAGTTTTTGGCCGGCTTTGAGTTGGGGGAGTGGGGGACTGCTTATCGAACTTCGTGTGAAACCAGGTTTTTGCAGGTTGTTACCCTGGCCAGCGAGCAACTGCTAAAAATTGGCTCGGCTCAAGAAGCCTTGACAATCATCAGCAAAGGGTTGAGTGTAGATTACTTCCGGGAAGATTTGCATCGTGCCGCCTTACACGCTTATGCTCACCTGCGCCTGTACGATCACCTGGCTGCCCATTATCTGGCGCTGTGTACCACCTTTGAAGAAGAGTTCGGCGCGCTCCCGGAGCCAGAAACACAGCAGCTTCATCAAGAGTTGGTGGCATTCAGACAAAACAAGATAGTGCTGCCAGCTTAAAGGTTGAATTATATGCTCTCTGAAAAACGTATCAATGATAATTAAGCAATAGAACGAATATAATAAAAATTCGAAAACCCTGCGCTTGGTGGCCCATTTGGGATTATACTCGCGTGGGGTTTTTGTTTTCGTATAATCCTGCTGAAAACTGTAAGAGTCACTCTGATATAGTGATGACATCCTAACAAACTTCTACCGAAAGGGTGTCAACAATGTTACAGAGATATAAACTAAGTGTGGCTCAATTTTTCAGCAATAGCAACAATGTGCGGACGGTGTTAATTTTAAGTACGTTAATCCTTGCGGCTTTAGCTGGCGCTGCTCCTAACGATCACGGCAGTTGATGGTTTACACCCGTCAAGACCTACTGCGTTACAGGATGTAGAATGATGAACCTTGTACCAAATCGTCCGGCAATCTCAGATGTGCTCATTAAGGCCAGCGCCAATGTTGCGTTTCGGACCAAGCTGTTAACCAACCCTCAGGATGCCGTGGCCGAATTGAATCTGCCGCCCGAAGATGCTGAAATTCTGACGGGAGTGCAGGCACTTACCCTGCCCGAATATGCCCGCCAGGTTAAAGTGAGATTGCTGGCGCATCAGTTCTAGGCAGAACAGGTTTAACTCAAAACTAAATTGTCGCTAATAGTAAAACAACGGACGTAAATACGTCCGTTGTTTGCGACCCTGAAGAAGTACACTATGGATATAAAAAAGTCAGAGCATCAGACAGGTATGGACGGTCGTGTGATTACGCTCGAATTAAGCGAACACGATGCTTTGCAGTTGCTCCGCTTGGTTGAAAAGGAGCTGAAGCGGGCTGATAAAACCTGGCGGCCTTATTGGGAAACGCAGCTAAACAGGATTGAGCAGTTTATTGATCAGGCCAGCCAGCTTCAAAGCTCGGTCTGGCCCGAAGATATTTTTACCTGGGATGATAATGGGCCTGCCCCTGGCGAGTTACTAAAACTTGAAGGATCGTATTAATGGTTCTGGCCTATGCTATCATTTTATTGATTGTCCTGGCTTTACTACTTCGACGCGATTTAAGCGCTCTGGGCCAGATTTCATACCGGGGCGGCTGGATGACTATGGGGCTGATCGTTGGGTTGTTCTTTCTGCAATCGGCCCTGGTGATTTATGTGCCGGGTCAGACTCTATGGCAGATTGTTATTTTGAACGGGTCGCAAATTGCCCTGGTGTTGCTCTTTCTGCTAAATCACCATGTACCAGGGGCAAAATTGTTTGCTTTGGGTATTGCGCTCAATGTGTTGGTGATGCTGGCGAATGGCGGTTGGATGCCTTTAACCCCAGAAACATACCACTTTGTTCACCCCGACCGCCCGGTGGTTGAAGAAACTCGACCCAGCAGTAGCAAAAATATTCTCTTGCCTCGCTCCGAAACCAATTTGTGGATCTTATCCGACATCATCCCCGTTACCTTGCCCTGGCGGCGAACTGCGGTAAGTCCGGGTGATATTGTTCTGGTTGCCGGCGTGGCTCAGCTTATTTTTCAGGCAACCGCCAGAAAAAAAGATAAGTTACTCGTCAGGCAAGTTTAAGGATGGGTGAAGTTTGCAAACACAAGGTGTCGGGAGCTTAATAATTGAAGAAAATTCTCATTGTAGATGACCAGCCTCAAGTCCGCGAATTAATAGCAGTAAGCCTTCAGACCGGTGATTATCAACTTTTCCTGGCCGAAAATGCGGAGCAGGCGCTCCAATTGGCTCAAAAAGAATTACCCCACCTTATTTTGCTGGATGTGATGTTATATGGGAGTGAGTTGGACGGTCTACAGGTGTGTCGCTATCTCAAAAATAACCCCGCAACCCAGGCCATCCCCATCATTCTATTAACTGCCAGCGGTCAAAAAAACAACGTCGAAGCCGGCATGGCGGCCGGCGCTGATGATTATATTATCAAGCCTTTCAGCCCTTTTGCCCTGGCCCAAAAGATTGAGACAATGGTAGGATAGGCGAAGTTAAATCTGCTACTGTAGTTAATTGGGGTTTAGTACAGCGTCAATTAAGTTTTCTTATATTTGATGGTTCAAAAACTTTCGTTTACTTTGCTTACACTGTATTTAGCCTAAAGTTGTCGTAGATCTAATGACATAAGGTAGCAACGGTGATGAAGGAACCATGATGTAAAAAATAGCAATAGACGTGTTGCAAAATAAGATTTGAGGCACCACTTCCATAATAGGTAATGCTTAAAGTTCCTAAAAAAGCACTACCACTATTGTGGAATAAATGTCATACCTACTATTTCTGCAACAGGTCTAATCTTGAAGATTATAACAGCCTCAGTTGTTGTAGTGATGGCAAAATCTGAGAAAATTTGGAATTTTAAGACAAGGAGTTAAAATAACGGATGAAACTAAATTACCTGGAACTTACGACAACCAAAATACCAAAATATCTGGTTATATTGAGTTTGCTTATTTTGCTCTTTGTGGTTGTTGGTATTCAAATTGTACTTGCTAATCAAACTCCAAAACGGTGTGATGAACCTGAGCGAAAGTATGGTTGTTTTCTAGTAGAATATACAGCAAGTGGTAATGGTTGGGAGGTACAGAATCGAAAGTGGCAAGGCGCAATAGATGGCGGCGCTAAAAGATGGCAAGCCTATTGGACAAAAGATTGGGAATATGTAAACAACAGTTGGGTTTTTCGTGAAAAATTTGGCCCCAGCAGTTGGAGAACCAATATCTCTATGAGTGGCTTGTTTCAATGGAGTAATGATAATCGTATCCGTATTAGGAATACACTCATATGGCATAAATTTCGATACGAGGAATGTGCTCCAGATTGTTACTTTTGGTGTTCTCGGATTCACGAACATCATCTTTGGGACAATACCTCACTGGTGCTAAATCAACCCGCAAATTGTGGTCAGTAAAGAGGAGATACCGTTATGACTCGAAAAAATATTACTTTAGCACTATTAGGGATAGGAGTCTTACTTGTCGGAATTTCACTCACTCTAGGGCAAAAGCCCATCCAAAGCGCACCACTACATCAAAGTACTTTTCCAGCCTTTACTATGATTTACCAACAGGGAATGTATGGGTTTGGCGAAAATGGCAAGTTTGGAACAGCACTTTATGAGGTGATTTACACTGATCGTTATCACTGGAAAGTGAAGCTTTTGGCGAGCGATACGCAACCGGAAGCCGTTGGGTCTTGGGGATCATATAATGGGGTAGAGCTAAGAAATTATTATGCTCAGATGGATGTAGAGACATCTGACAATGTTTTAGATGAAGAAGAAGCTTCCCAAGAAGAGGAAATTGCTGAGGAATCTTCAATAAATGAATTTGTTCCATCAGACGATCAAAGTTCTAAGCAGGATTCACAAAGCAAAAGTTCTCCTGATTATGCTCCGGAAGAATGGCTACACCCCTCATATGTCCCAAAGCTCCTCGTAAATGCAAATGCAACTCCTAAAGATTCAGATATTGAAGGGACGAAAGCCTTAGTCGTGACAGAGAAACTGCCCTGTCGGGAATTTACAGACACCGAACGAGAAGCTGGGCTTAAAGAGTGTGATAAAGAAAGAGTAGCGACTCAAGAAGTCATCTATCGTGAAGATTACCTCATTCCGGTGAAAATTACAGTCTCACTGGACGGTGTACCCATGAAAACGATTACTGTAGAGAAATTAGAAATAAAGTAAATCACACCAAGGGTTTTAGATTAAAAGATTAACACTTTGCCTACAAGCCTGTGTTGGCTGTAGGACTTGTTTATTTTAGGTTGAGTAGATCCCGGAAGTTAACCTTTTTCATTAAATTGATTCATGGCCTTATCCAACCCATCGGTTAACATCACCTTGATAGCCTCAACTCCCCGCTGATACAGCTCAAGCATCGCCTGCCATTCATCCGGCTTAAATTTTTGGAGCACATAAGCCTCTACCGGCATTTGTCCCACCGGACGGCCAATACCCAACCGCAGCCGGGGAAAATCCTCTGTGCCCAGGTGTTGGATAATACTGCGCATGCCGTTATGCCCGCCCGCGCCGCCTTTGGGACGTATCCGCAGGACGGCTGTGGGTAAATCTACGTCGTCAAATGCAACCAGGATGCGCTCCGGCGGCACCTTGTAAAATCGGGCAATCGGGCCGACCGCCTCGCCGCTCAAATTCATGTAAGTTTGCGGTTTAACCAGGGCTACTTTGACCCCCGCCAGCTCGCCCCGCGCAATCAAGCCTTTGTTGCGGTTTTCGTCAAAACGAAAATTGGGCTGATCGCGAACAATGGTATCCAGCAAATGCCAGCCGGCATTGTGACGGGTATCAATATATTTTGCGCCGGGATTGCCCAGCCCGACAATCAACCACTCGACCGGACCGGCAGATTTCTCTTTAGCAGAGGTTCCAAACAGGGGAAATGAAACAGGCATTGCTTTAAAATTAAGAAAATATAAATAAGAATTTAAAATGGTGCATCAGCAGCATCTAATTTCTAGTTTTTTATTTCTTAATTCCTTTTCTCCTACTTTCGCCGCCGCATCCGGTGGATGAAGCCCATAATAAAGGTGCGCAGCGCGGCTAAAAAGCCGAAGAGTAAAAAGACGCCCAGCATCACCCCGGCACCGTAGAGGCAAGCATCCCGGAGAGGCGTAACTGAAAAGCCGCTGACCGTGGGAATGAAAGAGGTCACTTCATCCGGGTCTTCGAGGGGGGCGCTGGTCTCAACCGGGCGAGGGGTGGGGGTTTCCACAATGGGCTGCTCGATAGAAACGGTCGGGGTCGGCGGCAAGGGAGTCGGCGTTTCTGTAGGAGGCCCTGACGGCACAACTACCTCTTCGGTCGGTATGGGGGTATCGGTGGGGAGGGGTTGGGTGTTGGCTACGACCACCTGCTGGGAAAATGCCTCGGTGTAGTTGCCGTCCAACCGCACCGTGCGTAGGCGTAGGGTGTAGCTGCCGTCAGGTATCAGGGTAGTATCCCAGGTTTCCAAAACACCGTTAATCACCGGCGTATTTCGAGTAGCGCCGATGATTTGCCACTGGCCGCCTGTGACCGGCTCTGGCGAAAATTCAATGATATAGAATTGAAATGAAGGATGGTCGGAGCTGCCGGTAATCTGGACCTGGCCGCGCACCACGGCGTTACTGGCCGGGTCGTTAATAATCGCCAAATCTTGCCCCTGGGCCGGAGGGGCTGCCAAAACTCCGACCCAGGGCGCGAGTCCAAGAGCCAGCAGAGTTAAGAGCGTAAGTGAAAAAAAATGGTTAAATAGAGTTTGCTGTTTTATTACCATCGTGAGATTTCGATGCCTACATTTAGGGATAGGATAGCACAAGCGTCACAAAGTTTAGCACGAGTAAGGGGGAATGACAAAAGCAGGTTGAAGGACACGAGCCGCTGGTAAATGGGTCTGGCAAACAAAAAAGCCACTGCAACAGCGGCTTTTTTTTAGTTGCAAATAAGTTCAATGTTTATTGGCTAACCAGGTGGCCTTTAACGATAAGCCGCTCGATATACCGGCCCTCTTCGCTGCTCCAATTGTTACAGGTGATGAGCGTAATCTGGCCGGTTTCTGATGGGTAAGTCACCTCGACGGCGGTGCGATCAACGGTTTGTGAGGTATCTATCATATAATTGAAAGACTGGTCGCCATAATAGACCTCGACCATATCCCCGGCCGTCAATTGCCCCAGCCCGGCAAACGGCCCATACACATCTTTAGTCAGGGTGACGTGCCCGGCCAGGACAATATTGCTGTTTGAGCCGGGTGGGGCTGTGCCTTCCAGGTGGCCCACCGCTTGCCCCAGATGATCAACTTGCCAGGTTTGATCTTTAATCGGCGACAGCAGCACCGGCGCATCTATACCAATTTTGGGAATGACCACCCGTGTTGCCACGCCTTCCTGCGTCACCGAGTTGACTGAGCCGGTCGGTAAAGCAAACCCCAGGACCTCTTCGACAATGTCGGCGGGGGCAGGGTTAATGGGAGATACGGGAGGGGCGACCTGTTCCACGGGAGCCGGGGGTGCGGCCGCGGCCTCCTCCTGGGTTTCGGGTAGGGTGGCTGGCGTTGCCAGGGGAGCCACAGGAACAATCCGGATAATCTGCGATTGCTGCTCTGATCCAAGCAGAAACCAACAAATTGTGCTGCTTAATAAAACAGCGACGGCACAGCCCACCAAAAATAATGGGCTGGCAACTCCAAGTATGGCAATGAGTTTGTGCTTCATCAACATCCTTTTGAGACCTTCCCCAGAAGGTCTGGTACATTGCCTCGTATTATATCATCAAATCTATTTTAGGTTAAAATGCCAGAAGTACCAGAGCTTAAGGGGCAATGGGAAAGGTTACGTGAAAAGTTGTCCCGGAACCAGGCTCGCTTTCAAACCAGATGCGACCCCCGTGCAATTCGACCAGGGCGCGGGTGATGTATAAACCGAGGCCCGCTCCTTTGGCCGTTGTTTGGCTGGCGCTGCCGGCTCGGAAAAAGCGGCTGAACAGTTTGGCCTGATCCCCCGGAGCAATCCCAACGCCATTATCGGCATGGTAAGTTGGAGGAATCCTTCTGCTTCAGCCGGGGCCAGGCTAATGCTGATTTGCCCCTGCTGTAGGGTATATTTGTTGGCGTTACTCAGGAGGTTGGCGATGATCTGGGTGGCGCGGGCTTCATCGCACAGGGCCAGGGGCAGGCCGGTCGGAATTTCAAGGTTTAAATGCTGCGCTTTTGTTTCTATTTGCAACCTGAACTCGGCTGTGATTTTCTCGGTCAGGGCAGCCAGATCGGTTGGCTGGAGCACCAGCTCAACCCGGCCGGCCTCGATACGGGTGATGTCCAGCAGATCGTGGGTGAGGTTGAGCAGGCGCTGGGTATTGCGCTGGACAATCTCCAGATATTCACGCTGATTTGGGGCCATTGGGCCTAAATCTTCATCCAAAAGCACTTCGATGTAACCGCTGATAAGCCCCAGAGGCGTCCGCAGTTCATGGGCAGCTACGGAGATAAAGGCAGATTTTATCTGGTCTAACTGCTGCAATTCGGTGTTGATTGCGCCCAATTCTACATTCTGACGGGCCAGTTGGTCTTGTAGCAGCCGCAGCTCATTACGCTGTTGGGTCAACTGTTGTTCAAGCGCACCCATTTCCGTCACATCTTCGGCCAGGTGAACCAGCCCGGTAATTTGTCCGGTGCGTGTCCGCCGAGGCAGATGAACCAGGGTCAGGTAAATTGTTTGACCATCGGCGGTGTCGCGATTAATCCAGCCGAGTTGAAAACGATTCAGTTCTCCGGCCAAAATACCGGCCAGCACATCTTCACTGCCAATTAACTCAGGGGCCAGTTCCAGCAGCGACCGCCCCACCCAGGTTTGACGAGCAGTGGAAAAAATATTGGCTGCCCCTTTGACGGCCACAACATTCAGGCTGCGGTCGGTTAAGGCATAGGCAATTTTGCGGTCTTCTAAAATTGACTGAAACAGGTTCAAATTTGCACCTCAGCTTTCAGGATAATAACAGGCTGCCTAAATGGCGAAAAAGACTATTGACCTCACCCCCGCTTTTGGCGCTGGTGAGGAAGTAAGGGGCATTGAGACTGGCAGCTAAAGCTTCGACCTGGGCTGATGTAAGTTGATGCTGCTCAGGCAGATCGTATTTATTGGCAGCGATGACAAATTGGGCCTGCGGGTTGATGCGCCGCGTGTCGTTGGCGTAAGTTTGGAGGCTGTTAAGGGTGTCCGGTCGAGTCAGGTCGCAAACCAGCACCGCCCCGGCGCTGCCCCGGAGATAACTGGCCCGGACCTGATCAAATTCTTCACTGCCGGCCAGGTCCCACAGCATCAGATTTAGCTCGGCCAGTTCATTTTCTTGGGGAAGGGTTAACGTTTTGCGGCTTACTTTTACGCCAATTGTGCTCAAATATTTGTCGTCGAATAGGTTGTACACAAAGCGACGTACCAGGCTGGTTTTGCCAACCGCAATATCGCCCAGCAGACAGACTTTTTTACTAAAGGTCATTGTCACGTGAAGCATCCTTACTTTAAAGGCATCAGCGCCAGGAACAGGTTCAGCGCTCCAGGGAAAAGATATAACCTACGCCGCGCTCGTTAACGATATAGCGCGGTTGAACCGGAGTTAATTCTATTTTATGGCGCAAACGGTGAACGTGGACCCGTAACGTATCTTCAAATACCTCTTCGTGGGGCCACAAGCGGCGCAGTAAAAAATCGGTGGTCACAGTCCGGCCGGCATTGCGCATAAGCAAATAAAGCAATTTGGTTTCCAGGGGGGTGAGCGCAACCGGCTGCCCGGCGACAAGCGCCCGTTGGTGGGCAAAATCTACTGTCAAATGCTCGTCTATATGGGTCAACGGATCGAGGGTGTAGGCAAAATCACCCATCCGGCGCAACACTCGCTGAACCCGGGCTACCAATTCGCGGGGGCTGAAGGGTTTGGTTACGTAGTCTTCGGCAAAATGCTCTATACCCTGAATGATCGTCTCTTCCTCGTCAATTGCAGTGAGAAGAATAACCGGCAAATCACTAAACTGCTGGACGGTTTGGCAAAATTCAAAGCCGCTCATGCCTGGCATCGTAATATCAACAATGGCTAAATGGGGCAAGCCGTACCGTTCTATTACCTCCAAAGCAGACTGGCCGGAGGCAGCCGTAAGAACTTCAAAACCGGTCCGGTCGAGTTTATCTTTGACGAGACGCAAGACTTCGACGTCGTCATCAACAATCAGGATTCGTTGAGGTTTGCTCTCAGTATCAAGCATAAAACTTTTCGCCGGCCCAATCCGGCTTATCAGGGTGTGGTAATAAGCGGGTAAAAGTTTATACTTTACTCAGAGCAATTATACACCGACTCGCTATTTTATAATACCTAATCGTGCTTATCTAAGACTTCACGAACCTTAAAAACCAATAAACGGGGCGAAAATGGTTTCTGTAAAAAAGTGCCTTCTTTCAGCACGCATGGATCGATGACGGTGCTGCTGTTATAGCCGGAAATGAACAATACTTTGAGATTAGAACGAACCGCTCTGAGCTGATCGGCCAGAGATTTTCCGCCCACTTGAGGCATAATGACATCACTGAGCAAAAGATCTATTTTTAACAGGGATTGGCTTTGGGCTATCTCCAGCGCTTCTTTGCCATTTTCGGCTTCTAACACCGTGTAGCCCTGCTGCCTGAGGATGCGGGCGGTCAGACCTCGAACGACGGGTTCGTCCTCAACCAGTAATACGGTTTCAGTTCCTGAGGGTAATGTGCCATTTTGCAGCGTGGTCGGCAGGGGGCTGGTAGCAGTTTCGACGCGCGGCAGCAAAACTCTAAAGAGCGCACCCTGTCCAACCTCGCTGTCAACTTGAATATGCCCGCCTTGCTGCTTGACAATACCGTAGCATGTAGCCAACCCAAGTCCGGTGCCTTTCCCGACGTTTTTGGTGGTAAAGAACGGCTCAAAAAGTTGGGCTTTCACCTCTTCGGTCATCCCCTGCCCGTTATCCGTGACCGAGATAAGGATGTATTCACCGGCAGGCACGTCGGGATAATGTTCGGCCAAATTTGAATTGACCGAAATATTGGCGGTTGCGATGCCTATATTGCCTCCATTGGGCATGGCATCGCGGGCGTTGATAACCAGATTCAAGATGATTTGTTCAAATTGGCCGGGGTCCATTTTGACCCGGCCAATATCCAGGGCCAATTGAGTGGTCATTTCAATATCTTCGCCAATAAAATGGCGCAGCATTTTGCCCACATCTAAAATGGCGTCGTTTGGATTGAATATTCTTGGTTCAAACACCTGCTGGCGGGCAAAAGCGAGCAGTTGGCGGGTGAGATTGGCGGCATGTTTAGCCGATTTTTGAATATTCTGAATATCTTTGCCGGCAGAACTATCAGCGGGTAAGGTTTGGATGGCTAATTCGGCGTGGCCCAGAATAACGGTCAAAAGGTTGTTAAACTCATGCGCCACGCCGCTGGCCAAAGCCCCAATGGCTTGCAGTTTTTGAGTTTGATCCAGGTGGTTGTCCAATTTTGCCCGGACAGATTCAGCTCGTTTGTGTTCGGTAATATCTCGTTGAACTAAAACCCAGTATTTGGTCGGTTTGCCTGTTTTAAGGAGCACCGGCGCTACCTTAAGTTCAACCCAATATTGCGCGCCGTTTTTGCGGTAACTTACCAACTCAACCACGGCGGTGCGGTTGTCCAGCAGGGCTGTTCGGATTTGTTCCAGTGTTGTTGGGTTCAAATGCGGTTCCTGTAAAATTTGGGGAGACTGGCCCAGAACCTCGTCGGCGGTGTAGCCGGTCATAAAAGTAAATGCTTCGTTGATATAGAGAATTCGGGAGGCTAAAGTTTCGGTAGAAGTAACCTCTATAATCAGCAGGGCATCATTTGTGCTGGCTATAACTGTTTCAAGCATGCCAAATAGTTCTTTCATTTATCTTTACCCTGACCAATATTCCATCTAAGTGTAGTACGCTGGAGTGGAGATGTGATAAGCCGTTAAGAGTGGCTTTCTAAATTCATTGTAAACTACCAGTGTTACAATCTGAATTACGACCTGTTTTGGGGTGAGGATTGAGCCAAAGGGGTAGTACCCATAAATATAAAAAGCCCCGTTCCCAAAAAGAGAACAGGGCTTTTTATATTTTAGATGTGAGGGTTGTTGCTACTTTTTATAGCGGGAGTGTAGAGCAAAACCGCCCAAAGCCAGCAGGATGAGGCCGCCAGCAATGGCCCACCCTTCCATGCCAGTTCCACGCAAACCTGTCTCCGGCAGGAAGGCTACCGGAAACGCAGGAGCAGCAGGCGTAGCCGGGATGCCCGCCACCGGAATGGGGGTAGGGGTGGGAGCCGGAGATCGATTGTCATTATCATTATCATTGTTATTGTTGTTGTTGTCGTTATCATTGGATGAAGGCGGTGGCTCATCAGTGGGTGAAGGCGCACCGGCAAAGAAAAGCTCGGCCTCGTTGCTACAGGTTAAAGGAACCGGGCTGTTCTGCCGGAAAGCATTTCTGACTGTAGCCGTAAGGGTAGTATCATTGGTCCCGGTGGGGAGTTGATTTACGGTATAACTGAGGGTCAGGCTGACGGATGCGTTGGGTTGAAGCGGCCCGGAGACAGCCACCAGATCATTCCAGGTAAGTACCCCGTTTGTGGTAACATCAGGCGCTGGCACAGCATTGACAAAAGTTAAGTGATTGGAGTTGTAAGCCTCTTCCAAAGGTAGGGTAGTGATGGTTGTACTGCCGGTATTGGTGATAGTCAGGTTAAAGGTAACGGTTTGACCTGACTCGACTGGCCCACTGGGCGGATCAATCCGGGTTTTAGTAATTTCGATAATCGGGACAGGACTGCCGGTCGGGACAAAAATAGTCACGGCGTCTGCTTGCTGCGGCAAAGCGGGCGAAGTGGCGCTGGCCTGATTAATAATTGTCGCGCCTACATTGGTAACTCTGGCATCATAAGTAAGGATGCTAGCACTAAATTGATCAAGCAGGCCGGTATTAAGACCACTTCCATCCAGCGGATAGGCTGAACCATTACTATTATCCGGCACTAGCAGGCCATCTTCCATAGTGGTACCGGGGATATAAGCAGCGCTGGCGGCAGATTATCGGCGATGACAACACTGTTAAGCGGTGTGGATGAGCTATTGATAGACTCTAATTGGAAGCGCACATCATCACCCAGACTAATGGTGCCACTGCAATCAAGATCAGTCAGGAGTGAGAACGTTTTTTGTATGGCTAACGAGCGTAGGGGGACAATACTGATACCGGCATCAATGGAGGGGAGGGCAGCAGCGGCGTTTTCGGCTTGACCCCAGGCAGAAGCAAAAGTCGTGCCATCCTGAGTATACAAGAAGGCTCCGGTCATATCACAGTCGCTTGGGTCGGTGATAGACATTTCTTGAAGCGCTGAAAGAAGATAACCAATTCCCGGTCCTGGATAAGCATCAGCAACGCCATCACCGTTGATATCTACCTCGTCTGGGGTGCCATCATTATTGACATCTACAAAAAGATTGGTGTCCGTAAGAGTTGAGACATATACGCGCATTTCACGGCCAGTGCCCTGAAGTGCGGGGGGACATGGAACGGAATTTAAGACATCAACATTACCAACACCCAGACTAATCAAGGTTTGGCTAGTTAGATTGGCTACGGGCAGAACATCATAGCCCCAGTCTTGGGTACTGGCTGCGTCAAGCGTGGCTATACCATAAAAAATCGGTCCGTTGGAGGTGAAGTGTAATCCTGAGGCTGAAGCCATATCAGTATCATCGGCATTATTATCGTCAAAGGGAGGAGCAGTATTAGGATATCTAGCTGCGCTCAAAGGGGGAATAGGCAGGCTGGTGGTAGTTGTTGTAGATTGGACGGTGATGGTAATAAGGGTATTATTGGGATTGAAAAGCCAAAAATCGCCATCCGAAGCGCGAGGGCCAGATAATTATTGGTCCATTGATCAAACGGAACCAGGGTATAGCCACGCGCTTCAAAGGTGCTATCGGGGTCGGAGGCGAAAAGATGTGCCTGCACTGGTGCCGAGGCACGGACATGGCTACCTGCTAGAACGCCGCTCAGCAGGCTGAATTGTTCACCCATAGCCAACGTCGCCGACACTGGATCGGTAATGCCATCATTACTAAAGATTCCATCGGCATTCAAATCTATTTCTACCAGGGTATCATTCTCAACAGCCTGGACATTCAACCCAACCACTTCAAATTCACCTCTGATGTCAGGACCATCTCTGTTTACGTTTTGGCCAATAGGGCTAATATACTCCATGCCCCACCTATTTGTAGGATACAATTCCCAGGCGTCGGTGTATAAGATGTCCGGGTAAGTTGACGCCCAATAAGAAGCGCTGACAGCAAGGGCACCCCCTCTGGAGGCTAACATATCCCCACCGTCAAAAAAAACGGCAGGGGGAGTACCCCGTCCTGCATCAGTTGAAGGAACAGTACTACGAAGGATAATAATTGTCCCGGCAGTGAGAATATCGTTGCCAGGTATTCCTTCCACCACAGCGCCGGGAGCTAAACCGGTTGTGTTATTGGTTGGATCTCCGTCTCCCCAAACCAAAGTTGTCGTCTGAGTTGGAAATGTGAGATCCCCCTCAAAAGTATCCTCCCACTGGTCGTAATAAATAACACTCCCGCTCCGGTTGACAGCAATTGAGATTGTGGTAAGAATATCTTCATTTGGAGCGACTGTAGCACTATTTGAACCAGCGTCCAATTGGGCGGCAAAGGATTCAGCAGCATAGGGAATAAAGAAGGTAAAAGCATCAATTCGTCCGCCGCCGGCAGGCCCCTGGGCAATCTCAACCAGATTGGCTGTTACGCTGGCGGCCGTATCACCGACGCCAGTACCCCCGGTAACAAACGGTAAAAATATCTCGGAAGTAGCTTTCGGCTCCGGATCATCGGCATTGCTTTGAACAACCAACCCCAGGCCCCCTGTTAGGCCCACCAGTATCAAAGCAGCGATCCAGTACAGGTATCTTTTTAATTTCATGTTTCTATTCCTCGTGTTCTTACATTATAGTAATAATCAAGTTGACAGTTCTTTTATTTGGACAGAGCAGCCAATAGGTCGGCCTGACTATCGGTCCGGGTTTTTGTGATAGCGGCAGCTAGATCGCCAGGCCCAAAGAGAATGGGGTGAAGTCGTTGGTCCAGGTTTGACTCAGCGTCAACAAAGCATAATCTGAGCCAGGAAAGATGATGGGAATGTGTTTGTTGTGTATATGGCTACCCTCGTTTTATTATATTTATTTATGCAAGTATCTAACCTGCGGTAAGCAGCCACTATCGTTCCAGAGGCAGCCAGGTGAGCTGGCTCCGACGAGTGGACCGGAAGGCCGCAGATTAAATCCTAATTCACTTTTTAAGATTCGGGAATAAGAATTAACAGAGTTGCTGTCACTATCATCAAAATTAGACAATCCTTTGTGAGAACTGCCCAATCTGAGGTATGGCATATTGACAGCACCTGGGTGGGTGCGCTTTTATGAAAGGTTTCTCAACAGTATACCATAAAATAGCGCAGCCATCGTTAGTATTTTATCAAGACTCTGTATATATTGCGTTATTTAAGGTACTAAAGTCAGGTAAATATATTAAGACTTTAATTTTTTAATCTTAAAAACAGTTAAGTTCGCAACCGGGAAATACGCCAGCAAATATGACAAACCCCAGCCATAATCGTTCCAAAAACCAGCCAGCCCCAAAAACCAGCCCATGTTCCGAGCTTTTCACGCTGCCCGGTCTCCGGCAAAAGGTTGACCGGGAAAACGGTAGAGGTTGGAACCGGTATATTGACGGCAACCGGCGTCCCCGTTGGCGTTGATGGCGGCGGCGGTGGGGGAGTCGGGTTGTCGGGTGATTTAGGTGTGTTGGTCGGCGGCGGTGGCGACGTTGGTGTATTGGTAACGGTAGGCGAAGGTGTTGGCGCTTGAGCCGGCCTGATATTGAGTGCAGTAACATCACTACAGGTGGGTAGAATGGTGCCATTACTCAATTCTCCCCCAACGCCGATAGCCCGGAGATTCGTTTGAATCAGGTCCGGCGGTACGTTTTCAAGAACGATTAAATTAACTGTTAAATTAATGGTGGCCCCCGGGACCAGGTCACCAAAGGTATTGGTCAAATCAACCCACTCTACCTGACCGGGGACCGTAGTTTCAGGAGGGGGCACAGCGCCCAGAAAAGCAAGATGAGTCGGGTCGAAGACATTTTGTAGCGGAAATGCACTGATTATTTCGCTGCCGGTGTTGGTAATGCTTACGCTAAAGGTGATAGTTTGGCCGCCGCTGGTAAAACCATCAGCAGGATCTAAAATGGTTTGGTGGATGTGGTAAAGCGGGGTACGGGCATCGGTGGCGGTAAAAATAACCACCAGGTCCGATCCCTGCGGCAGTTCTTCTGAACTAATGAGCGCCTGGTTGATAATAGGCACGCCGGTTTCGTTGACAGTCACGCGAAAAGTGAGCAATCCGGTCCCCATGGCAGCTAAGTCGCCCACGTTCAAGCCGCCTTCGTCCAGCAAAAACGGGGTTCCGCTGGAACTATCGGGCACGGGCGCGCCGTTCAATTGAGTTGAGTTGGGGATATAAGTGACCGAGGCAGGCAGATTATCGGCGATAACCACATTGTGGATGGTGTTGACAGTCTGGCTGAAATATTGGAGTCTAAATTCAACGGCGTCGGCTACTGTTACCGAGCCGGTGCAGTCCACATCCTCGGCCATCCGAAATGTTTTTTGTAACAACATCGAGGGCAAAGGCACAATACCTGTGCCGGCGTCAAGCGAGGGCACGCCTGGATCGGCATCCTGGTCTTGCCCCCAAACCGTGGCAAAGGGCGTATCATCGCTGGTAAAAAGAAAAGCGCCGGTCATGTCGTTGTCTTCCGGATCGGTAATAAAGGTTTCTGATAAAGGCGAAACATCAAAGCCGGCATCTACATTGCCGTCATTATCATAATCTACAAAAATAGTAGTTTCTTCTACCGCTGTAACATAAATCCTTGATTGATCATTATTCGGCGGCTCGCGCACGTTGCCCAGGCCCAGCCCTACCAGGGCCTGGGTAGCCAACCGGTTGAAGGGCAAAACAGCGTACCCCCAATCCTGCACGTCAGTTTCATCAAAAGTGGCCAGCACCGAAAAAGACCGCTCATCGGCAGAGGTGAAACGCATGCCGGTCGCGGGGCTTAATCCAGCAGGAGGATACTTGATGGTGCTGTCTGCTGGAACAATAATCGTTTCCGGCGGAGTAATAGCTGTTTCTACCCTGACTTCCAGATCATCATCGTCGGGGTTGAACAGCCAAAAATCTCCATCGGAACTACGAGGCGACAGATAATCGAATGTTAATTGATCTACGGGGACAATGGTGTAGCCCCGGGCTTCGTATCGGCTGGTAGGATTGCCGGTGAAAATATGCACCTGAACCGGATTGGAAGCCTGGATGTTTGCTCCCGCCAGCACACTGCCCGACCCCACCGACCCCTCGGTGCCCAGACGGGTAAACTGTTCACCCTGATTCAGAGTCACGCTTATTTCAAAATCGCCGCTGTTATCCAGGTCAATTTGGACGCTTGTATTGTTGCTGACCGCCTGAATATTCAAACCGACGATATCAAAACCAGGGCGCTGATTGGGTCCCGTTCCGGCCAAATCTTCACCCACCGGAATACGATACCGGGTTCCCCAGCGGTTGGTGGGATAGAGTTCCCAGGCATCCATAAACAGCGGCCCCGGACCGGGATCGTCGGTCCAGAAGGTATAGGTTACGGCGATGGCCCCGCCCTCCGAGGTTAAAAGGTCGCCCCCATCATAAAAAAGCGTGCCGGGATCACGGGGCAGCTCGACCGAATTACGTAAGGTGATGACATCATCCTGGCCCGTATCCGGCGAGGCCAGCAAGTCGGTAGAATAGCCGGGCGGCATACCATTAGCCGGGTTGTTATCACCCCAAATTTGGGTACTGGTCTGAGTTGGCTGAGACAGGTTAGCCTCGTACCCATCTTCCCAATGATCGTAGTAAATAATGCTCCCCTGCCGGTCTATGGCAATGGAGATGAGGGTTATAATGTTATTATCAATCAACGAGGGAGGACGTTCTGGGGGAGCATCTGATAACGCCGTTTCAAACTGGTCATCGAGAATATCGGCTGGGTAAGGAATATAAAAAGTAAAGGCGTCAATTCGCCCCCCTCCCTGCTCATTGGTTTGAGCTTGAGCCTGGACCAAAATCCACAGGCTGCCGATCCCTCCCAAGATGGCCGCCCAAAGGACCAAGCGAATATTCTTTTTCATAACGGGCCTCGTTGTTTTTAGCCGCACCCACGGCTAAGGCCTTGAGGACTACAACTATCTCCTCATGACTTTGGATTGACTTGGCTGGAAATCTATGGGTAAAGATTGCGTAAATACAGTTCTCCTCAGTATAAAGAAAGTTGGCTTTTGAGAGTATGGTATATTGGTACCAATATGGCTCCCGGTTAATTTTGTGGTAAAATTTAAGCTATGATTTCCGAAAAAATTGAGCAAATCCTCAAAAACCTGCCCGGCAAGCCGGGAGTTTACCTGCACAAAAATGCGCAGGGCAAAGTTATTTATGTTGGCAAAGCTGTCAATCTGAAAAATCGGGTGCGGTCTTATTTTCATAAATCGGCCAGCTTCAGCAGCCCCAAAACCCGCCGGCTGGTTGAAGAAATTGCCGATATCGAATTTATCATCGCCGAGAGTGAACTGGAAGCGCTGCTGCTGGAAAACACGCTCATCAAAAAGCACCAGCCGCGTTACAATGTGCGCTTAAAAGATGACAAGCGTTATCCCTACATTAAAGTTCATTGGCAAGACCCCTTTCCCCGGATAACCACCACCCGCCGCCTCGTCAACGATGGCGCACGTTATTTTGGGCCGTATACAGCGGCCTGGGCTGCCTACCAAACCCTGGACCTGGTCCGAAAAATCTTTCCCTATTTAACCTGTACCCGCGTCATTGACGGCAAAGACGAACGCGCCTGCCTGTATTATCACATTGGCCGCTGCGCGGCACCCTGCATTGGCGCGGTTAACCAGGCTGAATATCGCCAGATTATTGACAACCTGTGCGACTTTTTGGGCGGCAACACCGAGCCGGTGGTGGCCGAATTGCGCCGCCAAATGGAAACAGCCTCAACAGGCTTAGATTTTGAACGGGCGGCTCAACTGCGAGACCAAATCCGGGCAATTGACCAAATTGTGGAAAAACAGAAGGTGGTGAATGCTGATACTGCTGATGAAGATGTGATCGCCTTTGCTCGGGCCAACGGCGATGCCTGCGTGCAGGTCTTCTTCATTCGGGGGGGAAAATTGGTGGGTCGTGATTACTTTGTTCTGGAGGGCACGGTTGATGAGGCCAACGCCGAGATTGTGACCTCGTTCCTGAAACAATTTTATGACCAGGCCTCCACCATTCCGCCGGAAATTTTGCTGCCGGAAGAAGTGGATGAACTCATGATAATCCGGGATTGGTTAAAAAGCAAGCGCGGGGCCGATGTTACGCTCAAGGTGCCGCGCCAGGGCCAGCAAAAAGAACTGCTGGAAATGGTGGCCCAAAACGCCGCCGAAACCCTGACCCACCTGCGCGCTCGCTGGGCCGCCGACGAAAGCAAACAAACCGAAGGTCTGGCCGAGCTGCAACAAGCGCTCGACCTGCCGGAGCCACCCCTGCGCATCGAATGTTACGACATCAGCACTTTGCAAGGGACCAACACGGTTGGTTCGATGGTGGTTTTTCAAAAAGGCGTCCCCCGCAAAAGCGATTACCGCCGCTTCAAAATCCAGTCGGTCAAAGGGCAGGATGATTTTGCCAGTATGCAGGAAATGCTGCGCCGCCGCTTCAAACGTATGGCCGATGACGGCTACCGGGAGCAGAAAATAGAAGAGGGTGAGTTGAAGGAAGAGGAAAATTCGTGGGCGCTCATCCCCAATTTGGTAATTATTGACGGTGGCAAAGGACAGCTCAACGCGGCCCTGGAAGTGCTCGACGAATACGACCTGCGCGATGCCGTCGCCATCATCGGCCTGGCCAAGCGCGAGGAAGAAATCTTTTTGCCCAATATTTCGGAGCCGGTCATCCTGCCGCGCAATTCTCAGGCCCTTTTTATGATCCAGCGCGTCCGCGATGAAGCCCACCGTTTTGGCCTGACCTATCACCGCCAACTGCGCGGCAAAAGCGCCATCCATTCCAGCCTGGACGAGATCGAAGGTATTGGTCCCAAACGCCGCCGGGCTTTGCTCAAAAAATTCGGCTCCCTCGACGCCATCCGCGATGCCAGCATCGAAGAACTCCTGACCGTCCCCGGCATGACCCGTTCCGCCGCCGAAAGATTGAAAGCAGACCTATAAGGAGTAGGGAGTAAGGGGTATGAGAGAAAATAAAACACCTTACTTCCTACTTCCTACTCCCTACTCCATTTTATCATTGCCAAGCGTCCGCGAATGTGGTAAGATAGCAGCAGGGTAGCCGGTTGCAAAATCGCAATATAAGGAGCTTTTATTTTGCAACCCTGCAACCTTGCTACTTTGTTACGCACTAATTTAAACAAGGAGATAATTTCAAGATGAGAATACCGATTATTGCCGGAAACTGGAAAATGCACAAAACCCTGGCCGAGGCGGTGCAGTTGGCCCACGAAATCCGTGAGGCTGTCGTTGACATCAACGGGGTGGATGTTGTGCTCTGCCCCCCGTTTACCGCACTGGGCGCTGTCGAGGGGTGATTGCATCCAGTAAAGTGGGCCTGGGGGCGCAAAACATGTATTGGGAGGAGCAGGGCGCCTTTACCGGCGAAATCTCGCCGCTGATGCTGGATGGCCTCTGTGATTATGTCATTCTCGGTCACTCCGAGCGCCGCCAATTTTTTGGCGAAACAGATGAAGGCGTCAATAAAAAATCAAAGCGGCTTTGAGCCACCATCTCATCCCGATAGTCTGTGTGGGCGAAAATTTGGCCCAAAATGAAGCGGGCGAAACCGCCGCTTTTGTGGGTGGACAGGTCAAAGCCGCCTTTGGCGGCCTCTCCGCCGAAGATGCCGCCAAGATCATTGTGGCCTACGAACCCATCTGGGCCATCGGCACCGGCAAAAATGCCGACCCGACCACAGCCAATAGCATCATCGGCCTGAGCATTCGCGGCGCGATTGCCGAGATGTATAATGAAGATGTGGCCCAAAAGGTCCGTATCCAATACGGCGGCAGCGTCAAGCCCGACAACGTCGAAGCCTACATGTCCCAACCCGATATTGACGGCGCACTGGTCGGCGGAGCCAGCTTAAAAACAGAAAGTTTTATAGCCCTGGTCAAAGGGGCTTTGGTGAAAGCGCGGTAAGCGTTGAACGTTGAACGTTGTGTCAGGTTAGCCTATTATTTCCGGTCCCTCTCTTCCCACGTGTTGTATCACTCAAAGTGTGGGAACGAGAGGCAACGTTTAACGTTTAACCTTTGAACTTTTAACCCATGTCTGGTTGGTCCATTCTTTTCTGGCTCATTATCGCTTTTCTGCTCATGTACCCCCTGAAGCGCTGGATTACTGCCCACGTTCAGGGGGTTGCTTTTTTGCTCACCGGCAACCCGAGGGTGGCGATGTGGCTCTTTTGGGTGTTGTTTTTGCCCGGCACGTTGCTGCACGAACTGAGTCACTGGTTGACGGCGTTTTTGCTGGGGGTCAAAACCGGCCGGTTTTCCCTCTGGCCGCAAATGAAAAAAGGCGGCGAGCTGCAAATGGGATCAGTGCAGGTGGAACTGAGCGACCCTTTTCGCCACAGCCTGATTGGCCTGGCCCCCCTGATTTTTGGCACGCTGGCCGTGCTGCTGATTGGACAGGGCTTGTTGAATTTGGGCCAACTCGGCGCAGCCTTTAACAGTGGTGATGTGGAACAGATCATCACTGCGGTAGCCCGGCTCCTGCTCATCCCCGATGTCTGGCTGTGGCTGTACCTCATCTTTGCCATTTCCAACGCCATGCTGCCCAGCGCCTCTGACCGCGAGTCATGGCGGACGGTGCTTATCTATCTGGGCCTGACTCTGGGAGTGGCTCTGGGGCTGGGCCTCAACCCCAGTATGCCCCTGGAAATGCAAAATTTTGGCTCAAATCTGATGGCCTATCTTCTGTCCGCTTTTGTTATCACCCTGGTCATAGATATTTTCTTCATCCTGCTCATCGCCTGCACCGAAACCGTTTTTACCTGGATGCTGGGCCGGCAAGTGCAGTATAACCGTTAGCCGGCAAGATACAACAAAAAGATGATTGACAAATTTATAAGTTTCAGGTTATAATGGCGGCACAGTTATCAACTGACTCAAACGGAGAGAAGCATCCAATGTTCAAATCGGCAGCTACAATCACCCTGGCAAATCGAGGCGGGTTCGCCTCTGTGCCTTGCCGTAGTGCGTCTGCCGCCGTCTGAGTTAGTCTTAAATTAACCATCGAGCCGCGAGCGCCCTACGCCTCGCGGCTTTTTGTTTTCTTCACCCAGGTGCGATGCTTTTTCAAAAGCGTCACACCAGCCCAAGCCGCGATTTGTCTCGTGGCTTTTTTGTTACTTCAAAACATATACCAACAGAGGGAGATTTGTAATGACTTCATTAGATAGCACTTTAAGTTTACCCCGTTCTCTGGGTAATGGGCTGCTTCTGCGGCGGGCTACCCCCGCTGATACGGAAGCTGTGGCCGGCTTGAACGGCCGCATCCTGGCAGACCCGGACGAGTCGCCTAAAATATTGGCCGATTGGACCAGAGACCTGATGTCGGGCCGCCACCCCACCACCACCGCCGAGGATTTTATCGTTGTCGAAGATACGAACACCGGCCAGATTGTCAGTTCAATCGGCCTCATTCCTCAAGTCTGGCGCTATGAAAATATCCCCTTTGGGGTGGGCCGGCCCGAACTGGTAGTAACCGAGCCGGCCTATCGCCGCCGGGGTCTGGTGCGGACTATATTTGAAGTGATTCATGCCATGAGCGCGGCGCGGGGACATCAGGTGCAAGGGATTACCGGCATTGCCTGGTTTTATCGCCAGTTTGGCTACGAATACGCCCTGCCTTTGGTGGGGGCGCGCCAGCTCAACCTGACAGATGTGCCTGAATTGAAAGAAGGTGAGGTTGAGCCTTTTCGGGTTCGCCCCGCCGACGCAGCCGATATTCCGACTCTGGTGGAACTCTACGAGCGCCAGTGCGCCGGCAAACTGGTCACGACCGAAATTGACGAAATCCGCTGGCGTTACGATTTAAACGGGCACAGCCAGGACTCGATTCAGAGGGTTGACGTGACCTGTATTCTCGAACCCGGCGGTCAGGCCATCGGCTATTTTTCGACCTCGGCTCACCCCTGGAACGGCCGGTTAATTGTTTGGGAAGTGGTTGTGGCTGAAGGCCGTTCTCTCCACGCGGTGCTGCCCACCGTAACCCGCGCTCTGAAAACGCAAGGCCAGACTTATCAGCCCCCTGCCGGGATCGAACCCAAGCCGATTACCACCCTGCGCTTCTCTTTGGGTCTGGAGCATCCGGTTTACGAAACCCTGGCCGCCAAACTGGGGCCATTCCAAAAACCGTATGCCTGGTACATCCGCGTGGCTGACCTGCCCGGTTTTATCCGCCACATCGCTCCGGTTCTGGAAAAACGGCTGGCCGGCTCGGTGATGAGCGGCTACAGCGGCGAACTCAAAATCGGTTTCTTCCGGGGCGGTCTGCGTCTGGTCTTTGAGCAGGGACGTCTGACCACCGCCGGCGATTGGTCCCCACCCGACACTGACCACCACTGGGATGGCGCGGAGTTTCCGCCGCTGGTGTTCTTGCAGCTTCTCTTCGGCTATCGTTCCCTCGACGAATTGTGTTACGCCTTCCCTGATTGCTATGCCGACGAGGAGCCAACTTTGCTGCTCAATGCGTTGTTTCCCAGGCGGGTCTCTCTGGTTTTCCCGTTGGGTTAAGAATCATACCTACCCAGCCATGTTATTTGGGTATGATCAATTTGAGTTGAAAATGTAGGACAAACTGTTAGTTTGTCCGGTTGGGACAAGCTAACAGCTTGTCCTACAACTCATTTTGGTCACACCCATGTCATTTCGAGCGACGTTAGGAGCGAGAAATCCCCCAAATCTTCGTTTGCAAACAACGGCCTCGGGGATTTCTCGGCTTTCAGCCTCGAAATGACATGAAGGGCGTGTGATCACTAAGAATAAGGAGGCAACGATGCTTCATATCTCAAATATATCCAAAAGCTACGGCCCGGAAACCATCCTGACCGATGTGACGTTTATCGTCAATTCGGGCGAACGGGTCGGCCTGGTGGGACCGAACGGCAGCGGCAAAACCACCCTGCTGCGAATAATTACGGGCCAGGAATCCGCCGACAAGGGCCAGGTGCGCTTCGATCCGCCGCGGTTGTCGGTGGGCTATCTGACCCAGGCGCTGGTGTTTGAGTCGGGTGAAACGATGCAGCAAACTTTGGCCCGCGTCACCGCCGCACACAGCCGGGCCTGGGCCGAGATGCAGCAGGCCGCCGCCGCGATGGCTGCCGCGCCCACCCCCGCCGAATTGGCTGTCTCCACCGCTGCCTACACCGAGGCCGAAGCCCCGTTTCGAGGCCGCGGGCGGCTATGAGCTGGAAACCCGGCTGGAAGCAATACTGACC
>JAAUSP010000206.1 GCA_012032575.1 Anaerolineales bacterium
TGAGGCGAGGAGGCGTGAGGCGAGGAGGCGGGGGGAGTTAATCCAGAAGTTCCAGGGCTATTGACAAGGCTTGATTGAGTTCCTGAATCTTTTGGGGAGAAAGGCTGCCTACATAGTGGGTCAAGGTTGATTTGGGCAAACTGACCAATTCATCGCAATGGATACTGCTATCGTGTTTGAGTCCTTCTTCAATCCCAATGGACACCTGGGTAGAGAGGCCGTCGTAAGCAGAATAAACCGGAGCACAGATAACGGTGGAAAAGCGCGAATGGATCAATACCTGGCGGCTGACCACCACAAAGACGCGATAACTTTTGGGATCCAGTGGGGAGGGTTTAGCAACGCGGTAAAGTTCACCGCGTCTCATAGCTCGACTTGATAGGCCAGTACATCGGCTGCTTCTTGATTGAGCCGGTCAGCGTGGCGGTTTAGAATTTCCAGGTCACGGGCATTTTGCTGGTCACGGATAAGCTGGTCAATAAAGGCCCGGACTGCTGTTTCAATAAATTCAGAGCGGTTTTTGTACGACCCTGACAATTCGTCAACTGTCTGAAGAATATCTTCGGATAGGGTGATAGAAGTCTTGACTTTCATACTACCAATATACTACCTTCAGGGGAGACTGTCAAGTCTAATAGAAGAAGTAAAATTTTCTAGGTATAATGTCTGACGCTAAATTTGGTCATTCATTACGAGGAGAATATCGGATGAATCATTTGTTGGAACGTATCACGATAGACCCAAACGTTTGTTTTGGTAAGCCATGTATTCGCGGCACACGCATTTGGGTTTCGCTGATTCTTGATTTCCTGGCTAACGGCATGACAATGGAAGAACTTTTAGAGGAATATCCCTATTTGACCATCGAAGACATTCGTGCTGCTATTGCATACGGGGCAGAAATGGCTCGTGAACGATATGTACAAATCCCCACGACAATTGCCGCATGAAATTTAAATTGGACGAGAACTTCGGGACACGAACCCAGCGTATTTTTGAGAACGCCGGGCACGATGTTCACACCGTTTACCAGGAAACACTACAAGGAAGCTCTGACCAGCGCTTGTATGAAATGTGCTGCCAGGAGCAACGCTGCCTGATTACTTTAGACCTGGATTTTGCCGATGTGGTTCGTTTTCCTCCACAGCAAGCCGGCGGCATTGTAGTCATTCGAGTACCGCGAAATCCAAGCGTCTCTTTGTTGGAGAATTTGGCCAAGCAATTTCTGCAAACTGCCGAGCAAATGTCTGTCGCCCAAAAGCTATGGATTGTCGAGGTCGGACGAATACGGATCCATCAAACAGATACGGATGAAGAAACGTAACTGACCAGCAGTATTAACTTAATTCCGTTGGTGAACGCCACTTTGAGGAAGATGGGAGAAGAATTTATATGATTACAATTGCCGACTGGATAGTGGCAGCAGGTACAGTAGTAATGGCTATTGTTGCTATCGTTGCAATCTTTCAAGACAAAATTCGTGTCTGGCTTACTCATCCGAAACTAGAAGGCGCGATAGCAACTACTTCTCCTGATTGTATCAAAATCACCTTACTTGCCAAGACGCTTCAACAAGAAAAAGTACCAGTAGATACATATTATCTCAGGATAAGAATTAAAAATGAGGGTAATGAGAAAGCTGAAAACGTGGAAGTATTTGCTGCTGAATTGTCGAAGCGTCAAGCGGATGGGGTAACGTTTAAACGAGTAGATGATTTTGAGCCGATGAATTTAGTCTGGACAAATTTTGGTGGAACGATTTTTTTCCCAGCTATTTCGCCCAGAATGTATAAATTTTGTGATATTGCTCACATTATGAATCCTGCACAACGTGCTAACAATATTTATGCAGAAGATAAACATTGGCCAGGTATTCCGCTAGAGAAGACTATTTTGAGTTTTGATACATTCGTAAAACCGCATACCTTAAGTTACCTTCATCCATTTGGAACTTATCGTTTGGTTATTGTAGTTGCCGCTACAAATGCAAAACCTGGTACAATAACTTTGGAAATTGCATTGACAGGCGATTGGTATGACGATGCAAGTAGAATGTTAGGCGAAGGTGTTACTATTCGTGTTGTGAAGTGATAATAACTTTTGAACCCAAAATTCAGGAGCAATCAATGCCATTCAAAGACGTACCATCCAACGTAAACTTCCCGGCCCAGGAGCGCGAGACCCTGGCCTGGTGGAAAGAAAACAAATCGCTGGCGAAGCTGCGGGCGATGCAGAAGGGCCGGCCCAAGTGGAGCTTCATTGACGGGCCGATCACGGCCAACAACCCGATGGGCGTCCATCACGCCTGGGGCCGCACCTACAAAGATTTGTACAACCGTTTCTGGGCTATGCGCGGGCACGAACTGCGCTACCAGCAGGGCTTCGACTGCCAGGGCTTGTGGGTCGAGGTGGAGGTGGAAAAAGAGATGGGCTTCAAGAGCAAAAAAGACATCGAAGCCTACGGCATGGCCGCCTTTGTCAACAAGTGCAAAGAGCGGGTGCTGCGCTATTCCGCCGTGCAAACCGAGCAGTCCGTCCGCCTGGGTTACTGGATGGATTGGAACGATACCGACCAACTGCGCTGGCTGGGCCAGAAAATCATCCAAAACCCCACCGAGGAAATCACCGTCGAAGGGCCGGACGGGCCGGTCACCGACACCGTCGAGAACATCGTCGGACGGCTGGGCATGCCGGAGATGGGCGGCAGCTACTACACCCTGTCCAACGAAAACAACTACATGATCTGGCGGGCCATCAAAATCTGCCACGACAACGGCTGGCTCTATCGCGGCGCGGACGTAATGCCCTGGTGTCCCCGCTGCGCCACCGGCATCAGCCAGCACGAAATTGTCACCGACGGCTACGCCGAAATCACTCACCGCAGCGTCATCGTCAAATTTCCGCTGCGCGACCAGCCCGGTGCGGCCCTGCTGGTCTGGACCACCACCCCCTGGACGCTGACCAGCAACGTCGCCGCTGCCGTCGGGCCGGAGTTGGATTACGTCAAGGTCAAAATGATGCTGACCGACGAAATCTTCTACCTGAGCAAAGGCACAACCAAAATGCTGCGCGGCAAGTACGAGGTGGTGCAGGAACTCAAGGGCAAAGAGATGCTCGGCTGGACCTACGATGGCCCCTTCGACGACCTGACCGCCGAACAGCAGCCGGGCGGCTGGACCCATCTGAAGGAACTGATCGAGGGCATCAGCGTGAGCGCCAAAGAGGCGCACCGGGTTATTGCCTGGGATGAAGTCGGCAATGAAGAAGGCACCGGCATTGTCCACATTGCTCCCGGCGCGGGCGCGGAAGACTTTGGGCTGGGCAAAGAAAATGGCCTGCCGATTGTCGCCCCGCTGGACGACGAAGGCCATTTTGTCGAAGGCTTTGATTATTTGACCGGCATGTATGTCGGCGACGTGGCCGATCCCATCTTCCAAAATCTCAAGGAAAAGGGACTGCTCTACCACATCGAAAAATACACTCACCGCTACCCCACCTGCTGGCGCTGCAAAACCGAGCTGGTCTTCCGGCTGGTGGACGAGTGGTTCATCAGCATGGACGAACTGCGCCCGCTGATGATGGACATCACCCGCCAGATCCGCTGGATTCCGCCTTTTGGCCTGGAACGGGAGCTGGACTGGCTCAAAAATATGCACGATTGGATGATCTCCAAAAAGCGTTACTGGGGGCTGGCCCTGCCCATCTGGCAGTGTGATAGCTGCGATAGCTGGACAGTCGTCGGCGATGATGTCGAATTGAAGGACCGCGCCGCCGCCGGCTACGACGACTTCGCCGGACACACGCCCCACCGGCCCTGGATTGACTCGATCAAGCTCAAGTGTGAGCAGTGCGGCGGGCTGATGACCCGCATCCCCGATGTTGGCAATCCCTGGCTCGACGCCGGCATTGTCAGCTTCAGCACCCTGCGCTACCGCCAGGACCCGGAATACTGGCGCAAATGGTATCCGGCGGACTGGATCAGCGAGAGCTTCCCCGGCCAGTTCCGCAACTGGTTTTACAGCATGCTGGTCATGGGCGCGATCATTGACAAAAGCCCCTCGTTCATGAGCAATTTCGGCTATGCGACCCTATGGGCCGAAGATGGCCGGCCCATGCACAAAAGCTGGGGCAACGCCATCGAGTTCAACGAAGCCGCCGACAAGATGGGCGTGGACGTGATGCGCTGGATGTACTGCAACCACAAGCCGGAGCAAAACCTGCTCTTTGGCTACCACCGCGCCGACGAAGTCCGCCGCCAGTTCCTCATCCCGCTGTGGAATGTGTATAACTTTTTTGTGACGTATGCCAAGCTGGACGGCTGGGAGCCGCAGCGTTCAACGTTGAACGGTGAACGTTCAACGTTAGACAGGTGGATCATCGCCCGGCTCAACGAGGTCATCGCCAAAGTGACAGTCAGCCTGGAAAATTATGACGCCTACACGGCCACCACCGCCATTGAAGCGTTGATTGAAGATTTGACCAACTGGTACGTGCGCCGCTCGCGCCGCCGCTTCTGGAAATCGGAGCACGACGCAGACAAGGATTCGGCCTACTCGACCCTCTACCACGTGCTGACCACCTTGACCCGGCTGCTGGCCCCTTTCACCCCGTTTGCGACCGAGGTGATGTACCAAAACCTGGTGCGTGGCGTGGATAATAACGCGGCTGAATCCATCCACCACTGCGCCTGGCCGGAAGCCGACGCGGCGGCCATTGACCAATCGCTGCTCGATCAAATGGATTTGGCCCGCCGCATTGCCAGCCTCGGCCTGAGCGCACGCGGCAGCGCCAACATCAAGGTGCGGCAGCCGTTGGCGCGGGCGTTGGCCCACGTTGGTCACGCTTCGCGGGTTAGCCTGTCCCCCGAACTTACGGCCATTATTGTGGACGAATTAAACGTGAAAACTCTGGAGTTTGTGGCCGAAGCCGGCGAGCTGGTCAGCTATAAAGTGCTGCCCAATCTCAAACTGCTGGGACCAAAGCTGGGCAAAGAGATGCCCGCCGTCCGCCAGGCCATCGAAGCGGCCAACCCGGCTGAACTGGCGGCCAAAATCCAGGCCGGCGAGCCGGTCACGTTCACCCTTGGCGATCAGCCGGTCGAGTTGACCGCCGAGGAACTGCTCATCCAAACCCAACCCGCCGAAGGCTTGGCCGTCGCCGCCGACAAGCTCATCACTGTCGGCGTGGACGTGGTCATCACCGACGAACTGGCCGCCGAGGGCCTGGCCCGCGAGCTGGTCCGCCGGGTTCAGAACATGCGCAAGGATGCCGGCTTTGACATCTCCGACAAAATCGCTATCTACTATCAGGCTGAGGGCGCGGTGCATCGAGTGTTCAAAGCCTGGGCCGACTACATCAAAGCCGAAACCCTGGCCGTCGAGATTGACCACCAACTCATCCCCGAAGCCGCCTTCCAACGCAAGGAGAAAGTGGATGGATTGGATGTGATGATGGGGGTGAAACGGGTGGGATGAAGCGAGGCCACGTCCTGAGCTTGTCGAAGGAACGCGAGGAGAAGTGAGGCGATAAAAGAAGCCCCTGCCGGTTGGCGGGGGCTTTTTGTTGGGATGAGTCTTGATTATCAAAGTGTCTGCGTTTATAATCGTTATTGAGATAATAAGGAGGCACTATGCCGGTAATGAATCGAACTGAACTCCATCGTTTGATTGATGAATTGCCAGAACCCATTATTCCCGAAGTGGCTCAATTTGTTGAATTTATCCAATTCAAGTTAGATCAACAGACTAGAGAGCCAACTTATACGCCTGTGACTTTAGGGGGTCTTTGGGCAGGATTGACCGTCACCGATGAAGATATAGCGACGGTTCGACGGGAAATGTGGGCAGATTTTGGAGAAGCCCCTGAATGAGCCAATTTATCACCGATACTCACCCTTTAATTTGGCATCTCACCAAAAACCCTGAACTTTCTTTGGATGCTCAGACCATTTTTGCCAATACGGACTCTGGTTCTTCCCAAATTCTGCTGCCAGGTATTGTGCTCGTCGAGATAGTTTACCTGGCTGAAAAAGGAGTTATCCCTACCCTGCTGGTCAACCAACTTCTTGATTTTTTAGAGATTCCTAATGGCAGTTATGCTATAGCACCACTTGATCCATCGGTGATCCGTATAATGGCCCAACAAGTACCCTGGTCTGCAATTCCCGAAATGGCCGACCGGATTATTACGGCAACGGCGCTTGCTCTTAATTTGTCCCTTATCACCAGAGATCAACGTATTCAACAATCCAAGCTGGTTTCAGTCTTATGGTAAACTGTGTCTACCTCCCAGCCTCCCACACTACATTTCGATAAATCTGTTCCAACAGCACAGATACCTCAATTGACTCAAACGCCAACGCCTCATCTTTTTTGGTCAAAACCAGCAGTCGCCATTCTTTTTCGCTGATCCGCTGAAAATAATCAACCCGCAGCCGATATTGGTCAATCAGTACATATTCGGCCAGGCTGGGCAGGGTCCAGTAGGCTTGAAATTTATCGCCGCGATCATAGGCGGCGGTTGACTCGGACAGGACTTCAATCAACACGACAGGGTTGGTGACAGTGTCGGTGCGCCCGGCGGCAAACTGGGGAGGGCCGCAAACCACCATCACATCGGGATAGGTGTAAAAATCCCGGCGCTCGATCCACAGGCGAACATCGCCAATAAAGGATTCACAGGACTTGCCGGCCACGGCCTGATCAATCGCAAAACTGACATTTTTCGCAATGCGATTATGGTTCAGCGAAGTTCCGGCCATAGCGATAATTTCGCCACACCGATACTCGCTTTTAACCTGGGCCTGCTCTTCTAAGGCAAAATACTCAGCATGGCTGTAAAGACGACGTTCTTGAGCTAACATGGCTTAAACCTCCGTATTACCTCAATTTTACCTGACTCACCCGGGCAAATCAAAACATCCTCTTGTACCGGCTGGTTGACTGACTAATTTAACCTTGTGGACCAAATTAACCGCCGGGAGCGCAAAGTCCGCCGAGAAATTTATAAAAATCTCTGCGCGTTTCAGGTCGGCGTCCTCAGCGGTGAAATGTTAAATCTTGTCAGTCAAGCGGACAGGACTTTCAAATCGACCATCACCCCGCCGGTAGCTTTAGCCAGGTCTGCCGGAGTAATGGCAAAAACCGCATTGGGCGTTCCGGCGGCGGCCCAGATGACCTCAAATTGCCAGAAATCCTGATCAATGTAAACGGGCAGCCGGGTGGCGTGACCAAAAGGCGGCACCCCGCCGATAGCAAAGCCGGTGGCTTCCCGCACCGTATCGGCATCGGCCCGTTTGACCTTGTTTTTGCCGACGCAGCACAGAGCCGCCAGTTTGGCTTCATCCAGCCGGTTGGGGCCGCTGACCAGGGCTATGGTAGGCCGACCATCTACCACAAACAGCAGCGATTTGACAATTTGGGCCACGGTACAGCCGATGGCGTTGGCCGCATCTTCGGCGGTGCGTGTGGTTTCGGTAAATTCTTTGATCACAATCTCCAGCCCCAATTCACGGGCGGCAGCAGCGACTCGTTGGGCGGTAGGGTGCAGCATAGAGTATCCTTGAAGTATTCAAAATTCAGCAGGGGAGCGGGGGTGCAGAGGAGCAGGGGAGAAAGAATCTCCCTGTCCCCGCTCCTCCGCTCCCCTGCGGCTTACTGCCCGTTGCTGTTCAGCAGCGCATATTCCATACTATCAATCAAGGCTCGCCAACTGGCCTCGATGATGTTGGGGTGCGCGCCGACGGTGGTCCAGTATTCGGTGGTGCCTTCTTCCTGGAAGTCAATCATCACCCGTGTGGTGGCGGCAGTGCCGGCATCGCTGTCGAGGATACGGACTTTGAAATCGGTCAAGTGGATCCGCTGTAATTGAGGGAAATCCTGGTACAGCGCCCGGCGCAGCGCCAGGTTAAGGGCATTGACCGGCCCGTTGCCTTCGGCCACGGTATGGCGAATTTCGTCGCCTACCTTCACTTTTACCGTTGCTTCGGTAAAAAGGCCGCGCCCTTGCCGGTTCTCGGTCACAACCATAAAGTCAATCACCTCAAAGGGCGATTTGTAGTCATGGTGTGCCCGGCGCAGCATCATATCCACCGAAGCCTCGGCTCCTTCAAAGGTATAACCTTGATTCTCCAGCTCCTTGATTTGTTCCAACACCTGCCGGGCCTCTTCGCGGCTGGTATCCAGACCGCGTTCGGCCGCTTTGTAAAGAATGTTCCCTCGCCCCGACAGTTCCGAAACCACGGCCCGCTTCTCATTGCCAACCAGGGTCGGGTCCATGTGCTGGTAGCTTTCTTCCACCTTGAGGATAGCTGCCACGTGGATGCCGCCTTTGTGGGCAAAGGCGCTGTAGCCGACAAACGGCTGGTGGGGATTAGGGATCATGTTAGCCAGTTCATCCACATAGCGCGAGAGGGCGGTGAGGTTGGTCAACTGCTCCGGCTTGACACACTCGTAGCCCATTTTTAACTGCAAATCGGGGATGATGCTGATCAGGTTAGCATTGCCGACCCGCTCGCCGTAGCCGTTTATCGTGCCCTGAACGTGTCTGGCTCCGCCGCGTATCCCTGCCAGCGCATTGGCCACCCCCAACTCACAGTCGTTGTGCGGGTGAATTCCAATCTGATGGCCTGCAAAGCGATCCGCCACCCGCTTGGTGATTTCCTCAACCTCCCAGGGCGTTGACCCGCCGTTGGTATCGCACAGCACTACACAGTCAGCCCCGCTCTTGAGGGCCGCATGCAGGGTCAACATAGCATAATCAGGATTGGCCTTGTAGCCGTCAAAAAAGTGCTCGGCATCGTAGATAACTTCTTTGCCGCGCTCCTTAAAATAGGCCACACTCTCGGAAATCATCTCCAGATTCTCCTCCTGGTCCGTTTCCAGAATATGGTAAACGTGCAAATCCCAGCTTTTGCCGACCAGGGTAACTACCGGCGTATTGGCCTCGACCAGGGCCTGGATGTTGGCGTCTTTGTCGCAGGTGGTGTTTTTGTAGCGGGTGCTGCCAAAAGCAGCAACTTTGGCGTGTTTAAGCTTTAATTCATTCTGCCGGGTAAAAAACTCGGCGTCCTTGGGGTTAGAGCCGGGCCAACCCCCTTCGATGTAATGCGCTCCAAACTCGTCCAGCTTTTGGGCAATCTTGAGTTTATCGTTACAGGATAGAGAAATCCCCTCGCCTTGAGTACCATCACGCAGGGTCGTATCGTATAGAAATATTTGTGTCATGGGAACCTCCAAAGTATTCGCTGATTATAAGTTTTTTAGAAAGGGAGAGCAAAAGGAGAGGACGCGAAGGGGCGAAGGCTGGTGAGGCGATGAGGGAATAATCAGCCCCGCCTCGGCGCGTCTCAGCGAGGCCCAATGGAACGGGCGACGGCCACAAATTCGGCTGTCGCCCGATTGACACCTTTGTTCGCCGTGCTGCGTTGGGATGGGGTAAAAGTAAATACCGTTGGTCGTGAAGCCGCCCCCAGGAACTTAGGGAACTAAAGGAATTGAAGGAATTTGACTCTCCCTCAGTTCCTCAGTTCCTTTAGTTCCTTTTCGGGGGTCGGCAGTTGGTGATTACGCTACGGTGATACTCGGATCCAGATAAACATCCTGAATATGGTTGAGCAGCTTGGCCCCTTCGGACATAGGGCGCTGGAAGGCCTTGCGGCCGGAAATCAGGCCCATGCCGCCGCCGCGCTTGTTGACCACGGCGGTGTAAACGGCTTCGGCAAAGTCATTCTTGCCGGAAGCGCCGCCGGAGTTGATCAGCCCGGAGCGGCCCATGTAGCAGTTGGCCACTTGCCAGCGGACCCAGTCAATGGGATTGTCGGTGGCCAGGTCGCCATACATCTTGGCGTGGGATTTGCCAAAACCAACGGCTTTGAAGCCGCCGTTGTTTTCGGGCAACTTTTGTTTGATAATATCGGCCTGGATGGTCACGCCGAGGTGATTGGCCTGAGCGGTGGTATCGGCGGCGACGTGATAATCCACGCCGTCCTTCTTGAAGGCCGAGTTGCGCAGGTAGCACCACAGCACCGTAGCCATGCCCAATTCGTGCGCATAGGCAAACGCTTCACTCACTTCGACAATCTGGCGGCCCGATTCCTCAGAGCCAAAATAGATGGTCGCGCCGACGGCGGTGCAGCCCATATCCCAGGCTTGTTTGATGTTGCCAAACATAACCTGATCGTATTTTTCGGGATAGGTCAGCAGTTCGTTGTGATTGATTTTAACGATGAAGGGAATCTTGTGGGCATATTTGCGGGCCACCGACCCCAACACGCCATAGGTGGACGCCACGGCATTGCAGCCGCCTTCGATGGCCAGTTTAATAATATTTTCGGGATCAAAATAGGCCGGATTGGGCGCAAACGAAGCGCCGCCAGTGTGCTCGATGCCCTGATCAACGGGCAAAATCGAGAGATAGCCGGTGCCGCCCAACCGGCCATGATCGTACATACTTTGCAGGCTGCGCAGCACTTGCGGATTACGATCCGAGGGCTGCATAACCCGGTCAATAAAATCGGGGCCGGGCAGGTGCAGCGTCTCCTTTGGGATCCCCTTGCAGGTAAAACTTAACAACTCATCTGCTTTTTCGCCGAGCAGGTCAATAATATGGTTTGACATCGTTCTTTTCCTTTCATTGTTGCTATAGCTGTTATAAAGGCTGATAGACTAAGACCTATCTTAATGCCTTAAAGATAAGCCAGATAGTGTAAATCGTCACCTTTTAGGCTGACAGATGTCATTATCAAGCGGCCAGGGTATTCACCCGATCCCCATGAGCCACTTCGTAGCTTTCCACAGCAGCGGTATGACGCTGCAAGTAGCCAAGCTGGTCAATCCCATTGAGAATACAGGTTTTGCTAAAGCTGTCAATAGGGAACTCAACCTTGCGGCCATCGGGCAGTTGCACGGTCTGGCTGGCCAGGTCAATAGTAATTTGAGTATCCGGCTCCTCTTCGATCAGGCTTAACAATTGATAATGAGTCTCTTTGTCCACGACAATGGGCAGCAGCCCCAACTTGAGCGAATTGTTGCGGAAAATATCGGCCAGGCTGGTGGAGATGACCGCCTGAAACCCGTAGCCCATAATGGCCCAGGGCGCGTGTTCGCGGCTGGAGCCGCAGCCGAAGTTGTCACCGGCTACCAGGATTTTGGCCTTTTTACCCTGCTCGGTATTCAGGATGAAATCCGGCTTGGGGCTGCCGTCGGCTTCGTAGCGCCAGTCACAAAATAAATTATCGCCCAGCCCCTTTTTATCGGTCACTTTCAAAAACCGGGCCGGAATAATCTGGTCGGTATCAACATTCTCGGTTGGGATGCCGACCATCGTGGCAGTTAAGGTGGTAAATTTTTCCATAAAAGTTAGTTCCCTCTCAATCAGATTCAACAGAGCGCGTTATTAACTCGAATTTGAAGCTTTCTAACTCGCACCCTTCGATACGCGCTCCACTTCGTTTCGCGCTACTCAGGATGCGATATTTAAGCCAAAATCATCCTGAGTAGGGCGTTAGCCCGTATCGAAGGGTGATTTTCGAGCTAATTCCGAATCCCGGTTATTAGTTCAAGATAGTACGCACATCCGTAATCACGCC
>JAAUSP010000207.1 GCA_012032575.1 Anaerolineales bacterium
CCGTTTCGCGAAAATCTTAAAAACCAGACCGGCTGGGCAAATTGGCTAAAAACCTTTATGGATCGGGGGGAACTGGTGCCCGATGACGTGACCGAAGCCATGGTCCGCGAGCGCTGGCCCGGCCCGATACAGCCAACGGCTTTGTCCTCGATGGCTTCCCCCGCACCCTGTCTCAGGCCGAAGCCCTGACCGATATCCTGACCAGTCTGAACCGCCGCCTTGACAGCGTCTTTTATTTTAAGGTATCCGACGAGGAGATTATCAGCCGGCTGTCGGGGCGGATCATTTGCCGGGAGTGTCAGATTCCGTTCCACAAACTACACAACCCCTTCCAGGTTTGCCCCCACGGTAAGTGCCAGGGCGAACACCTGTATCAGCGCGACGACGACAAAGAAGAGACCATTCGCGCCCGGCTCAAAACCTTCCACCGCCAAACCGCCCCCCTGATAGATTATTACCAGCAGGCCGGTTTGCTGCTCGAATTGGAAGGCGAGGGTGAATTGTGGGAAGTGACTGCCAGGGTATTGACCGCCGCCCAGAGTTTGATCGGTGAAGTGGCCTAAAATTCGTCACGATGTAAGGCCCCCATTTTCTGGATGTCATTTCGAGCACCAGCGCTGCCCAGGCGTCTTGACCTTTGCCTGGAAATTCAGGCAGTGAGGAAGAAGATTCCGACCCGCGCAACGGGTCGGAATGATATGATTCTCGGATAACTACAGCAAAAAAAGCCCCTGGCCAATCAGTTGGCCAGGGGTAAATTTTTTATAAGTGATTTGGTGCTGATGGGTGGATTTGAACCACCGACCCCGAAATTATGAGTTTCGTGCTCTAACCACTGAGCTACATCAGCGTATCTTCTTTAAGATTTTAGTCAAAAGCCGAAGAGTGTCAAATAGACCGCAGACGGCTGACCGACGACCGCCGAAAAGCATTTTCACAAGGTATCGGCGGCGCGAACACCCTTACTCCCTACTCCTTACTGGCTTACCGCCTGACCAGGTGAAGGTCCGAAGAAAAGATGCAGCCAGGCCTGGGTTGGCGTTTGGACAATCGGGTGAGCAGTGGCGGCAGTGGCTTCGGCGGCGACCGAAGCGACCGCTTCGGGGGTGGGCATAATGACCAGGACGGTTTCGCCGGGGCTGGCCCACTTTAGCTCCTGACGGGCCACTTCTTCCACGTACAGATCGCTGGCCACGTAGCTGCGCCGGGCCAGCAAGTCGGCCTGATGCAGGCGGGCCAGTTCAACTTCCTGGCTCAGCCGCTCGGCTTCGCGCTGGACGCGATAATTAGCCGCAGCGCGCCGCCCAAAATCCACAATCAAAAAAGGGATATCGTTAGCGCGATGATGGCGATGAATTGCGCGAGGGGGGCTTTGGGACCAGACCGTTTCTTGGTCACAATAACTCCAGAGTCAGGGCTGTTTTTTCATCATACAACAATTCAGGTAATATGTCAATAATTTATGTAAACTCAACTCTTGTGAATCAAATTCAGTCGAAAGCCGTGACCTCTGATTGTTTCGACGTATTTGTTTTCCGTATCAATTTCGGCAATGCGTTCACGCAAGCGCCGGGCCAGGGCGTCAATGGCCTGTTCCGAAACACCCTCAGCCTCCTCATCCGACCAAACCACAGCGATAACGTGGTCCCGTGAAACCACATTACCGGCATTTTTATACAAAAGTTCCAGCAAATTATACTGGGCTAAAGAGAGGGGGGGAGTAATTTCTTTATCCATCACCCAAACCCGCTTGGCCGACATATCCATTTTGAGCGAGGGTTTGTGCTTGTAATCCAAAATAATGGGGGCGGTGGCTTCATCCTCGACAAATGTTAATTTGGCGCACAGGGCAATCCCCACCTCATCGCCATTGCGGATCAGCCGGGGTTTTTGCGTCACTGGTTCGCCGTTTAAAAAGGTGCCATTTTTGCTGCCGAGGTCACGCAGGGTGTACCCCTCGACGGTCTGGGTTATTTCGGCGTGCCGGCGCGATACCTGCCGGTCATCAATTTGAATATCGCTGTCGGCCTCGCGGCCCACAATGGTGGTCCGTTTAACCAGGGGCCACTGCGTTTTGGGGCTGTTTCCTTCGTGAACTAACAGCATGGCAACTTCTTTAGACATTATAAATGCCTCCTGAAAAATAGAACTCGTCCATAAATAATTGCGCCAAGAGATTGGAGATTGGTAATTGGAGAGTAACTACTCAGCCATGTCATTTCGACCGAAGGGAGAAATCTCCGAGGCCGATGCAGCACAGTAGAGATTTCTCGGCCTACGGCCTCGAAATGACATGAAGGCTGAGCAGTTACCAATCTCTAATCTCCCAAACCGAACAGTTATTCACGGACAGTTTCATAGTAGCCAGTAGACAGTAGACGGGGGTATCTTCAGACATGCAACTTGGCTACCCCTGCTACGCTACAGACATTGGGACTTTCGGCTTTTGACAGAAACCGCTTATATGATTAAGCTATTATTATGGTAAAATAAGTCAAGAAGTACAGAGTATGGATTAAGGGGCGAGATAGAGGGTTAAAGATAGTTACTTGCTATCTTCTATCTACTATTTTCTTTTCCTATTCCCTACTTCCTACTCTTTACTCCCGGCTTCTGGTACCTGGAGAAGAAGAGACATGTCGGAATTATTAAGCCCTGGGGCCATTTTATGGTCACGGTATCGCATTTTGGACCTGGTCGGTCAGGGCGGTATGGGCGCAATTTATCGAGCCGAAGATTTGCGGCTGGAAGGACGTCTGTGCGCCATCAAGGAGGTGACGCCCGATCCGGTGGCCTCCAAGGAGTACCAGGAACAGTCCCAGGCGGCGTTTCATCGCGAAGCCAGCGTTTTGGCTCGTTTGGATCATGCTAACCTGCCCAAAGTATCCGACTTTTTCTTCTTCAATGGTCGTGATTATCTGGTTATGGACTATGTGCCGGGCCAGGATTTACGCGAAGTCATCGAACATTCCCGGCATAAACAAACTTTCCTTTCCGAAAAACAGGTTCTCACCTGGGCCGACCAGTTGATAACGGCCCTGGAATATCTGCACAGCCAGGACCCGCCGGTCCTGCATCGGGACATCAAACCCTCCAACATCAAATTGACCCCCAATGGGACGATCAAATTGGTGGATTTTGGCCTGGTCAAACTGCTTCATCCCGATGATAATCGCACCGTGACCGTCCTGCAAGGCCGGGCGACCATCCAGTACGCGCCTCTGGAACAGATTGGCGGCGACAGCGGCTACACCGATGGCCGGGCCGATATTTACTCTCTGGGCGCAACGCTCTTCCATTTGCTCACCAATGAACCGCCCCCCGACGCCAAAACCCGCTACATCCGCACCAAAAATCAGGTCTCGTTGAGCCTCAAAGAGATCAACGCGGAGGTTTCCTCTCAAACGGAGCAGGCCATCCTGCATGCGCTGGGCCTGCACCCCGAAGACCGGCCCGACAATGTCCAACAGTTTCGCCGGGAACTTCTGGCGGGCGCGCCGATTGTTATCGGGGGGCGAGTGACTAATGGCTGGCGCTTTGCCTTTTGGCGCAATCGGGTGCTGTTAGCCCTCATTGCCGCCCTGCTTACCCTGGCGGTTGTCCTTACCTTTACCCCCGGGTTTTCGGGCCTGGCCACCAGCCAGGTCAGTCCGCCGGTGGGTGAAGTGAGCCGTTGAGTCCCGGCAGCGGCTAAATCACCTCTTCAGTTTTGGGGGCTGCCGCCGAAGCTTCTTTAGCGGCCCCTCCCGCCCCAAAAAGCCGGCCCGGCTTCAAATACCAGACAACCGTGCCTAAAATCGCAAACAAAAGGCTGACCAGCGGCGTGACCCAATGTTCAACCGCACCGGCATCTATAATTGTCCCCCAAAAGCCGGATCGCGGCACGGCCAGAGCCAGAATAGTATAGCCGACATAGCCGACCAGCCCGCTGGCGATGGCCACCAAAGCCGAACGGACCCGTTCTTCCAACTGCAGCCGGTCGCTGCCCAGGGTAAAAGCAATGCCGCCGATAACCAGCATCCCCAACAACGAATAAGCCAGATCAATCACATTGACCGGCCGGGCGGGCCGCAGAGTCGGCGCTGGCGGCGGCGGCGTAGCCGTTGGTGAAGGGGTCGGGGTGGCTGTGGGGATAAACGTAGCGGACGGGGTCGGGGTGATGGTCGGCGTGTCGGTAGGAAACGGGGTAAAGGTGGCCGTCGGGGTTGGTGTTTCAACAATACCCGGCCCAATGTTAAACACAACAGACTGCACGGCCAGTTCGCTGGAAGCTTTAACCTGAAGGGGCGTATCGCGCTCTTTGAAAATAGGAATTTCAGCCACCCCTCTCACAGTCTGGGCAGTGAGCGGTTCCAGTGACAGCCCTTCCAGCGGATAGTAGCGCAGAAAATTTACCAGCGTTCCATCGGGTACCGGGTGATTATTTTTATCCACAATCACGCTGGTCCGAAACCGAATCCCCTCGCCCACCTGCAAATCTATCACGCTGATGGGTGGATTCTGCTCGGTCAGCGAGGTCAGATCGCCGTCCTTGTCAATTTTATGCAGCGGCTGAAGCTGGATGGTTTGGTTGGGGTCGGGGCTGAGATCAAGCGGGCCAATGGCCGGGATGCTGACCGGAGCGGCTCCCATTGGCTCAAACTGCTGGAATAACAATCGGGCCGCGGCTTCCAGGTAGGCCGGGCTTTTGCTGTAAAACCCGTAGTAGGCAGTCAATTGACTGATCTCGGTTTCATCTAAAAAATAAGGTGCATTAAAGGCAAACAGAACTAAATTTTTGTTGCGTAATTGGTCAAACCGGTTTCTGAGCAGCGCCTTGACCGCATCGGATTGGGCGTTGCTCTCGGCGTTGACATCGAGCATGGCAAAAATAATCCAGTTCGCCTCTTGCAGCAGTTCTTCGGTCTGTTCATTTTCAGGCGTAGCTTCGTTGGTGAGCGCGTTTTTTATAAAGGAAAAGCCCAGGCTATTAATCTGTTCCGGCAGAATTTGCCCGGTGGCATTGGGGCCAAAGAGCTGCAGCAGAATTTCCTGCAAACGGGTCGGCGGAATAAAAGAAAATTCCTGACAGGTAGGACAGTCGCGGCCCAGCCGGTCATCGGAAAAGATAAGGATTTGGTCGCCAGGCTGAGGGATACTGGGCAGCGGGTCGCTTCCTCGCAGCGTAACCGGCGTAATCAGGGTGACGCCTTCACGGGCGATGCGGTCAAGCTCTTGCGAAATATTACCGAGCAAGTTCAGGTTTTCGCGGGGTGTTTCGATGCGAGTCTGGAGCACATTGTTGCCGTAAATTTTCAGCTTGGCCTTAATGATGCGCCGCACTGCTTTGTCTACCGCTATCTGAAAATTAGGTTCCGTAGCATATTTTTCCTGAAAAAAGATTATAGCGCTTTGGATATTCGCCAGTTCAGCGGCCGGGTTTTCGCCCCTAAAGGCAAATTTGTCTAAAAATAACACATCGCTGCCGGCCAAAAACGCGCTCTGCACCAGCAGCCGGGCCGGAAAACTCTCTGGGGTCATGCCGACAATCCCTTCCAGGGCGGCGGGCACCCCCAAAGGCGCACTGACAATTAAACCACCGGCTTCGCGCCAAGGGGCAATTTCTTTCAGGGCCAAAATAGTGGCCAGGTTGCGGGCATCCAGGCTGATGGGCAAACTGCCTTGCAAGCCCTGGTAGCGGGCATGGGCGGTCATCAGGCCGTCGGTGATACTGTCCGGGTCATTCAGCCCCAGATCAGTCACTCTAAAAAAGGGCGGCAGTTCTTTGCGCTGCAATTCATCCAGTGATTTGGTAATGGTGGGCAGTCCCGCGTTAATGGCCCGGTCGCTGCTGCCAAAGCCGGGAAAATGTTTGGCAATCGTCAAAAGTTGGTTATTACTGCCCTGGTGAATTCCGCGAATATAAGCCTGGCCCATTTCACCCACCCAAAAGGGATGGCCGCCAAAAGTCCGGGTTCCCAGTGAACCACCCTGCTCCGGCCGGGGATTATCCAGCACATCAAGAGAGGGGCCAAGGAGCATATTCACGCCCAGCAGCGTCAGTTCCCGCCCAACAACCTGCCCCACCAGCCGGGCATTTTCGGGATTCCAGGTAGCACCCAGAGCCATCTGGTTAGGCACATCGGTCAGACCGTTACGGATCTGAGTATAGGGATAACCGTCACCTTCGTGGGCAACGGCAATAAACAAAGGCATAGGAGTATAGGTGGTGACCGTATTGGTCAATGGAGCGGTAATGGCGGGCGTGACCGTAGCGGTAACGGTGGGTGTGACCGTAGCCGTAACTGATAGAGGTTTTGTTTGGGCCAATGCTTGAACAGCATTGGCCAAAGCTAAAACCTGGGCTGGAGTCTCCTGATTGTTGGTAAAATTCCTGTTTTCCGCGGTAATATAAACCCCGCCGACTCGATAACGCTGAATCAACTCGGCAATTTCGGATCTGGGGGTTACATTACTGCCCCGAAAGGAAACCATAAATAACTGCCCCACCCGCTCGGCAGGGGTCATGGCGGCAAAGATGGTTTCGATCACAATCGGGTCAGGTTCAGCCGGGTTCTCTTGAGCTTCAACCTGAACAGGCCGGCTGGAACTTAATACAAGCGCAAGAAGCAGGCTTAACCCGGCCAGGATATACACCTGGAATCTGAGCGGGAACAATCTCACTGTGTTTCCTTAAATCAATCGCATTGCCAAAAGTATACCGCCAATGACAAGGAACGTCAACAGCGGTTCAAAGCCGATGAAGTCAATGAGATTGGAGATTAGAGATCAAGTAATCTCTAATCTCTAATCTCCAATCTCCTTCTTAAATCGGTTTTTTGGCGGGTAAACCGGGCCGGCGAGGGTACTGAGGCGGGGTTGGTTTGATTTTTTGGATCACTACCAGGTGCCGTTCTGCCTCCAGCCCCGGCACTGTGACCGGCAGCACCTGGCTGACGTGGCCGCCTAAAATTCCCAGGGCGTTGGCTGCGGCTTTGATTTCATCCGCCGGGTGCTGGCCTTTCTGGACAATCGCCACGCCGCCCCGTTTGACAAAGGGCAGGATGTATTCGGCCAGCACCGGCAGCGGAGCGACGGCACGAGCTGTCGCCACATCATAACGCTCGCGCTGGTCCGGCTGGCGGCCTGCTTCTTCGGCGCGGGCGGTCAACACTGCCACACCGGTCAAATTTAAGACCTGGATGAGGTGATGCAGAAAAGCCGTTTTTTTGCCGGTGGCCTCCAGCAGGGTCAGCCGCAGGGCTGACCGCACCAGTTTAAGCGGCACACCGGGAAAACCCGCGCCGGTTCCCACGTCAATCAGGCTCAGGGTGGGGGGCAGGTGGGCCAGAAGTGGATACAGCGAGAGCGAATCGAGAAAATGTTTGACCGCAATTTCGCCCGGCTCGATGATGCCGGTCAGGTTGGCCCGTTGGTTCCAACTGATGAGTTCCTGGCTGTAACGCTCAAAAGCTGCCAGTTGGGCCTCGGTGAGGGTCAGATTAAATTGTTGGGCACCACTAAGAAGGACTCTATCCATATATCATCCTTTAACCAAGACTGATTTTACAACCTCCTCTCAAAAAATCAAAGGTTTTCTCACTTGACACTTCTCAAGAATAGCTCATAATAAATCTGTGGGTGAAAAATTCTGGATACAAGATTTCGAAACACGAACAGATCGCTTGCGCATCCACTTTATCACCAAAGATGGTGAGGTCGAGTCAATTATCGTTGTGCAGTATGAGGCACTTATTGACGGTCAATGGCGGCCTGTAGTGCGGTTTGATGAGGCCCATGGTTTCTTTCATCGAGATGTAATCCTTCCGGGAGCCGGACAACAAAAAACCGCTTTATCCGAACAGGATAAAGGGCTGGCACTGACCGAAGCCATTACGGAAATCAAGCAACAGTGGCAAGCCTATCGGAAAGCGTATGAGGCGAAGTATTATGGCCAAGCATAATCAAACCAGTGTGACCGAGAAAAATTTGGATCGAATGGCTTATTTCCTGACCTGTGAAATTCAGCAACCAACTTTGGCGGCCCAAATACCCAATGGCGCACATATTTTTCACGGAAGTTATGCCGATTTAGAATTAACCCAGGCTAATGTCAAGATGGCCGCAGCCATGCTGATAGAAATGGCTTTGGGGATTTATGAAGAAGCGCCGTTAATTATGTTGTATGAATACAAATCCGGTCAACAAGCGGTAATTGACCTGGGCACTAATGACAAAAAGCATCAAGCCCTGGAGTTGATCGAGGCGTTTCAAGAACAAAGCCAGCAAGAAGTGGCTGTTAAGATCAATGAACTCATGGCTGCCTGATGGGGTTTCAAGACCCAAACCCATCACTCATTTCTCTTTCACCACCTTGATCCGGTCAAAATCCCTGGCAACAATGGTCTGGGGAAAGACAGCCCGCGCTTCGTCGAGCACATCCTGCTCGCGGTAGCGGCGGGAGATGTGGGTCAGGTAAAGCTGCTGCACCCCGGCCTCGCGGGCCAGATGAGCGGCCTGGGCGGCGGTCAGATGGCTGAATTGGCGGGCCATCTCGGCATCTTCGTTGAGATAGGTGGCTTCAATCACCAACGCATCGGCGTGGTGGGCCACTTCCAGCAGGTTATCGGTGCGCCCGGCATCGCCGACAAAGACCAGTTTAGCGCCGGGAATCTCCGGGCCGAGCACGTCGTCGGGCTGGATGTGGCGACCATCGGCCAGGGTGACGGCTTCGCCGGCCACCAGTTTGCGCCGCTCCGGGCCAAAGGGGATGGCCAACGCCTCCGCTTTTTCATTCAAAAAAGGCCGGCGCGATTTTTCCTCAAAGACAAAACCAAAACAATCCGAGCCGCGATGAACCACCGGAAAGGCGCTCAGTTGGAAGGTGCTGTCTTCCATAATCAGGCCGGGCTGGAGCGGCACAAATTCCAGCTTGATGGGCAGCTTTTCGCTGCGCAGGACCACCTTCAGTAGCAAATCTTTGACCCGTTCCAGGGTCCAATGACCGCCGTAAATTTCCAGCTTATCCATCGCTTCCCAGCGGCTAAAGGTCGAAACCAGGCCGCCCAGCCCCAAAATGTGGTCCAGGTGGCCGTGGGTGAGCAATATTTTATTAAGGCGCTTAAAGCCCAGGCTGCTCTGCAAAATCTGGCGCTGCGTGCCTTCACCGCAATCAATCAAAAAGCGATACTCTTTGTACAGCACCGCATTAGCCGAGAGTCCGCGATGGACCGAAGGCGCAGAAGCAGAAGTCCCCAGGAAAATCAGTTCAAACATTAATAAATTTCGTTCCTTGGTTAGAGGTCAGTTTGCTACTTAGGGAGTTCCAAGATTTAACTCATCCCGAAAATTTGGCGAGCGTGATGCGTGAAACGTGATGCGTAAGGGTTTTAGGCAAAAAATCGTCACGCATCACGCATCACGTTTCACAAGATTGGGATAGTTATTTTTTGGAACTGCCTTATCTTGGGATATCGTTGCGGGTTAACCACAAAATATCGGTAGATTTCAGTAGGATAACTTGATTGGGGAGAGGTTGCAAATCTGAGGCGAGGGTGTGGCTTTTGTCTTTGCCGGTGGGGGAAGCAGGGCGATGGAGGACGTTGCGTAGGGCCAATTCGACCGTATTTTCTTCATCGCCAACCAGACGCATGCTGTGCAGGTCGCCTTCAAAAACTTCGCCGTTGCGCATTTGAATGAACAGATGGGGCGGAATTAAATTGAGTTGGAGCGGTTCAACCTGAAGGATGGTATGCCACAACAAAAACGGCTCCGGCGGGTCTTCGTCCAGCAGAAACTTCCACCAGCGGGGCCGGTTGGCTGCCGTCCGAAAGCCCAAAAAAGTGGCAAAGCGGCGGGCCAGGATCAGGCTGATGCCCAGGTAAGAAATTGCCATAAAATGATAAAGGCCAGCACCGGCAGCGGATACCGATAGAACGGCATCGGCGGGCCGACGATGTCCCAGACATACAGCATTTCGCCGCGCACCAGCCAAAAAGCGGTCAACCCCAGAGCAATGCCGGTCAGGATGGTGCCGTGGATAATGGCGCTGCCGACCACGGCCAGTACCGCCTGTTCAAAAGCATCAGGGGTGCGGTAGTAGCGCGGACGGTAGGCGGTATACGTGCGGGTGAAGAGAAAGCCCGGCGCGATGAAAAAGAGGAGCAGAATGATGCTTTCCAGGTTGAAGCTGAGGCTCATTTATCTTTCCGGTATTTGCGCAGCGGCCAGCTCGATAATTCTTCGGGAAAGGTGACGGTTTGCAAGGCGCTGGCGGCCTGAATGGCCCGCATTTTGGCCTTTTCCTTGAGTTCCAGCAGGTTAAAGGCTTCCTGGACCACCTCGCGCAGGCGCTGCACGTTTTCGGCCAGGGCGCTCTTGTCCATAAAGGCAAAGGTTTTGTACTTATCTTCGGCTTCTTCGCGCAGTTCCTTTTCCGGGTAGCCGGTCAGGACAATGGCGTTGATGCGGTGTTCGGCCAACTGCCGGAGCAGGTCCATGCCCTGCCGGTCTTCCTCATTGGTCGGACTGAGCCGCAAATCCACAATCACCAACTCCGCCGAGCGCTCCCGGATCACCTCCATCGCGGCCTGGTAGCTGTCCACCGTTTTGACCTCATATTCATTTCTCAAAATCGCTTGAAGCGTCGCCCGCCAATCGGGCACATCGTCTACAACTAAAACTCGCTTGCGCATCTTTGGTTCCTCTCACGCTGCCTATGCCGCCTTTTGTATCTTCACGGACAACTCACTGCCCCACTTCTTCAATCGACTCCTGGTGATGCTGGATATAATAGACAAGGGTTGCAGGATCGCTACATTATCGAGGCTAAAGCCCTGAAAACCGGTATCCTGAGCTAATGACGGGAGTTGAGAACCACCTTCATCGGCCAACTTTTTGTCATGCTTAAGGGTTTGATCCGGCGGTGCTCAGGTGAGGCGGGCTGAATAAAGGCCGAAGGTGTCAGCATGCAGCCTTCACCTAGCTGAAAGGAGCCGCCGTACACCGTCCCGGCGTCTCACGGGATAAACCCAGTTTAACCAAGCTTGGGCGCAGATTTAGAGATAGAAGGGGTGTCCAGGCTGCGGTTATACTCGGTTTAAGTCAAACCCATAAGCCCATTATACCCGAAATGAAGCGGTCTGAACAGGAGACGAGGGAAAAATTAAGGTAAGGGCGGGGTGAGGCGAAAGAAGAGAAGGCCCCTTTTTCTAGCGGCAGCCAACCGGGTCCTTGAGGCCAGCCCTTCACTCGCCCCTCCCTTCCTCCCTTTTCTTTGCTTTTGACGCCTCACCCATGACGTGTTATACTCCCATCCACAAAAAGCGGTTGGGGGTTAACAACCTAGTAGGCATCGTGTCACAGCCAGGGAAGGAGGTGACATCTTTAAAGATTTGCTCAGCTTTAATGATGGATGAACCGGAATCAACCTATTTTTCTAACATGTTGGAGGAGATTTTTTATGATTAGAAAGAAAAATTTATTTTTACTGTTTAGCCTCGTGGCTGCCCTAGTATTGATTGCAGCCTGCGGCGGCCCCGCCCAACCGGCCGCCCCCGCCGTCACCGA
>JAAUSP010000208.1 GCA_012032575.1 Anaerolineales bacterium
CGATATGGTTGGAGGCGTTTTCATCAAACAGGGTGTTGTAAAAAGCAGCCCCGATTGAGAAATCGGCGAGCTGTGCGGCACCAGGGCGACCTCGCCCAGGCGGGCCGAACCTTCGTCGGTTTCGACCAGCTTTCTGAGCACGGCTTCGCCTTTTTTAGCGGTCACCTTGACCACCCGCCCGTTGGCAAAGGTCAGGCTGAAATCTTCGATCAGCACGCCGCCGTAGCTCAACGGTTTGGAGCTGCTGACCACACCATCGGCCCGGTCTTTGTGGGGCATGGTGAAAACTTCTTCGGTGGGCACATTGGCGATAAAGGTAATGCCGCTGGGGGTTTGGCTGTGTGCGCCGTTCCAGATGTGGTTGTCGGGCAGGCCCAGGGTAAAATCGGTGCCGGGGCCGGTGTATTTGAGGGCGGTGTAGGCTTTGGCGTTGAGATAATCTTTGCGGGCCGACAACTCGGCCACGTGTTTCTGCCAGGCCGCAACCGGGTCGGGCTGGTCAATCCGGCAGACTTTGAAGATCGCTTCCCACAATTTGGCTATTTGTTCGTCCGGGCTGTTTTCGGGAAAGACTTTGGCGGCCCAACTGGCAATCGGCAGGGAGATAACCGTCCAGTTCAGGTGGTCGGACATGATTTTGCGCCGGAAGGGGGCCAGGTGGGTTTGGGCGACCCGCTGAACCAGAGCGACCAGATCAGGGTCCTGGTCTTTGAGCAGGTCGGGATCGGTGGCGTGGACGGAGAGGACGGCATCGCCGGCCTCGGCAAGTTGATTAAGCCCCTGGGCCTGCCAGACGGGGTATTCTTCAAAGGAATCGCGGGGGGCATAGTTGAAGCGGGCCAGCGTCACCGCATCGTCGCCCCAGACTACATCCACCAGCCGCGCTCCGGCCTTATAGGCGCTGGCGACAATCAAACGGGTCAGCGGCGCACTTTCGATGGGGGCACGGACCATGAGGCGCTGCCCGGCCCGCAAGCCGACGCCGATTTTGACGGCCAGTTCGGCGTAATTGTGCAGATTTTGTTCAAAAGAGAGGGACATGGTTGAAATCTCCTTATGGGTGTTGCGTGTTGCGTGTTCCGTCCGCTTTACCTTACGGAACACGCAACACTTTAGCAGAACTGGCTGGCTTGGACAAGTTGCTGAACTATATCGGCTCGATGAGGGCCGGCGAGTCGTTTTTGGGGCTGTTGACCAGTTTGGAAATGGGGTAGGCGGTCATCAATTCGGCGGGATAGGGCTGGAGCAGGCTTTGAAGCTGGTCGGGGCTGCGTTCGGCGGGGTCGAGCCACTGTTCGTAGGCGGCGGGGGGCAGGATCACGGGCATGCGGTTGTGGATTTGGGCCATCAAATCGTTGGGGGCGGTGGTGATGATGGTGCAGGAGAGAATAATATCTTCGGCGGTCTGCCATATTTCCCACAGGCCGGCAAAGGCAAACGGGTCACCGGAGGCCAGCCGGATGTACATGGGTGTTTTAGCTCCATCGCCCTCTTTCTTCCATTCGTAAAAGCCATCGGCCAGCACCAGGCAGCGGCGGCGCTTGTAGGCATTTTTGAAGGAAGGTTTTTCGGCCAGGGTTTCGGCGCGGGCATTGATCATCTGATTGCCAATCTTGGGGTCTTTAGCCCATGAGGGAATCAAGCCCCAGTTGAAGAACTCAACCTTGTGCTGACCATTATTTGCTGCCACCGCAATGGGCTGAGTGGGGGCGATATTGTAACGCGCCGGCATCTCCGCCGGAACTTCAAACCCGGCGAAAGATTCGGCCAGTTTTTGGGTGTTTGTTGCTAACGTGTATCGTCCACACATAAAATACCTGCCTCCGACGTGGTGCGTCTTGCGTAAGAAAACGGAAGACGCAAGACGTTTTGAACCATCTAAGAACTAACGTTCTGCGATAGTATAGCATGTTCAGTCTTAACTTACAACCAACGCGTCTGCCGTCTCATTTGTCTAGCCTGACTGCTCGTGATACTATTTAAAGTAGGAGGGCCGATGAAACGAAAATTACGGGGGATGAAGCGGCGCGACATTCAGCTTGATTTCAACCTCTACCGGATAGATGTGCCGATTCGCGGCCTGACCGGGGCCAAGTTGAGCGTGATTGACATCTGGCCCGAAGGAGTCCAGAAAACGGTCATGTTTGTTCACGGCTACGCCGGCTGCGCTGAAACCTGGGAATTTCAAATCAATCGCTTCGCCCGCTCGTATCGCGTGATTGCCGCCGATTTGCGCGGTCACGGCCAAAGTGACGCCCCCCTGACTCAATACACCATGCCGGAAATGGTGGATGATTTGCAGACCATTGCCGAGACCCTCAAGCTGCCGGAAAAGTTCATTCTGGTCGGTCACTCCTTCGGCGGTTCGATTTGTGTCGAGTATGCCAATGCTCACCCGGAGCGGCTGGAAAAGCTGGTTCTCATCGCCACGGCCGGCGAATACCCGCTGCCCCGGCGCGTCACCTGGGCCTTTCGCCTGCCCAACGCCTTTTTCCGGCCCTGGTGGGAGTATCGCCCCCGTTGGAACGCCGAAATCCATGTGTTGAAGCGGATGATGCTCAACAATATGCGTTGCTGGCAGGGCTGGCCGCTGCTGCGCAATATCACCACCCCCACCCTGGTCATTACCGGCGAGCGGGACAGCTATTTTCCCCGTTATGTTTTTGACGAGTTGAGCCAGATGGTCCCCGGCGCTGAAGTCATTGATGTCGGCTCGGCCAAACACAAGGTTCAGTTGGAGCGCCACCAGGCCGTCAACCGGGCCGTTGAACGTTTTGTTGAAGAGGGACGGCGCAGTTCCTGGCGCGACTCGCAGCACGCTGGCTCGCTGTTTCAGCAGCGCCCCTGGCTGACCAGCTATGGCCCGGAAACCCCTTTGACCGTGCCCATCCCGCGCCAGCCCTTGCCCCAATTTTTAGAGGGCGCAGCGGATATGGCTCCCAAAAGAACCGCCGCCATTTTTTATGGGGCAAAACTGACCTATCAGCAGCTCAACCGGCAGGTCAACGCTTTTGCCCACGCCCTGTTGGGCCTGGGTGTGGGTCCGGGAGAACGAGTGCTGGTCGCCCTGCCGAACATGCCCCAGATGATTGTAGCTTATTTTGGCACGCTCAAGGCGGGGGGGGTAGTGGTCCTTTCTCACCCCGAAGCCGATGCCGCCCAAATGGTGCAGCAAATCCGGCAGACCGGGGCCAGGGTGCTGGTGACGCTGCGTGAATTTAGCGGGTTGACCCAGGCGGTGCAGGCGCAAACCGACCTGCGGCAGATCATTCTGGTGGAGATGGCGAGTCTGGTTCCGCCGGAAGTGTTTCAAAAATTGATGGCTCGCTGGACCACAACCACCCTGATCTCTGGCCCGATGGAGCTTGATGCGGCGAACGCCCTTTCGATGGCGGAATTGATGCAGGATGCCAGCACCGAGCCGCCGGCCATTCAGGTGGACAGCGAGGCCACCGCTGTGATTCTCTACACCAGCGGCACCACCGACGAAGCCAAAGCCGTCTGTCTGACCCACGCCAATCTGGTGGCCAACACCCTGCAAACGCGCCACTGGGTGCATGAACTGCGCTATGGCGAAGAGGTTTGCCTGTCGGTCGTTCCATTAGCCCACAGTTACGGCTTGACCAACGCCTTGAATATTCCCATCGCTCTGGCCGCCACCCTGGTACTGCTGCCTGACTTTGACCTGGAAGACACGCTGCGACAGATCAAACAGTATCGCCCGACCCTTTTTCCGGCCGTACCTTCAATGTATATGGCGATCAATCAGGCCAGTAATGTGCGGATTTACGGCCTGGACTCGATCAAAGCCTGTATCAGCGGCGCGGCTCCGCTGCCGGTTGAGGTTCAGGAAGCCTTTGAAAAGCTCACCCGCGGCCGGCTGGTCGAGGGTTACGGTCTGACCGAAGCCTCGCCGGTAACGCATGCTAACCCGCTGTATGGCCTGCGCAAGGTTGGTTCGATTGGTGTGCCCATCCCCAACACTGAGGCCAAAATTGTTGACCTGATCAGCGGGGCCGACTTATTACCCGGCCAAATTGGAGAACTGGTGGTCAAAGGGCCACAGGTGATGGCCGGCTATTGGGCCGACGAGGCCGCAACCCGGGCGGTGCTCAAGAATGGCTGGCTCTACACCGGCGACGCGGCGGTGATGGAAAGTGACGGCTATTTTCATATCATTGGCCGCAAAAAAGATATAATTATGACGGTGGAAGGTCACAGCGTCTATCCGCGCGATGTGGAAGAGGTGTTGTACGAGCACAACCGGGTGCTGGAGGCTGTGGTCGTTGGCCTGCCCGCCGGAAAAAACGGTCAGCAGCGAGTCAAGGCCTTTGTGGTGCTCCGCCCCGGCGTAACCGTGTCGAATGAAGAATTGTTGGCCCTCTGCCGCCGCCGTCTGGACGATTACGCCGTCCCCGCAGAAATCGAGTTCCGCGACACCTTGCCCAAATCGTTTGTGGGCAAAGTGTCGCGCCGGGCACTGTTGGAAGAAGGGAACTGACGGAACTGGCTGAGGGAACTAAAGGAACTTTTTCACCTTGTCACTTTGTCACCTTGTCTATTTCAGACCTAAAGAATGAGTACTAACTTGGCTCGTCCCAAAATTGCCCTGGTTTTAGGCGGGGGAGGAAGTCGCGGGCTGGCCCATATTGGGGTGCTGGAAGTGCTGGTCCGCGAGGGTATCCCCGTTGATTTGATTGTCGGGACCAGTATGGGCGGGATTGTGGGGGTTTTGTTTGGCCTGGGTCTCAGCCCGGCTCAAATTGCCCAGGAACTCAGCCCTCTTCAGGGGATCCCCTTTCTCGACCGGCTCAAACTGATCAGTTTGCGGGGCCGTCAGCAGCGGGCGCGAGAGCATTTTGCCGACATTCTGGAGGACAAAACCTTTGCCGACCTGGCCCTGCCTGTTACCCTGATGGCGGTGGATATGGTCCACGGGCAGGAAGTCGCCCTCTGTGAGGGGCCACTGCTGCCGGCGGTGCTGGCGAGCAGCGCCGTGCCGGGGGCATTTCCGCCGGTCAATCATAACGACATGCAACTGGCCGATGGTGGCGTGATTGACAGCCTGGCCACCCACGTGGCCTATGCTCAAAACGCGGAGCGAGTTATTGCCGTGGATGTTTACCCGCCGCTGGAAAAAGATAAACCCTGGACGGACCCCATCAGCGCGATTATGGGCTTTCAACTGCCGCCGGGTCTTTTCAGTATCACCGGGCCGGAGGCGGATAAAATTCCCACCGCCGCCGCTTCGATGTGGCGCTCGGTGCGGTCATGACCTGGTATTTGCATCAACAGCGCCTGGCGGCTCACCCGGCGCATGTACTCCTGCGGCCCGAAGTGAGCAACTACGGCTCGCTGGATTTCAAAGATGTGGACAGCCCGCGCCTGGCCGGGGTGGTGGCCACGGAGCGCTGTTTGCCGGAGCTGCAAGCACTCACCGAGTGGTGATAGCATAAGTAGTGGAACAGGATCAATCTGTGGAGATTAACTTTGATGAAACAAATACGGGGGTTATTAACCTGTCAGAGCATGAATTGGCCGATTTACGTGAAAGAGTGACCGAATTAGAAGCCCTGGAGTCCAAACACCGGGAAACGGAAGAGGCTTTGGCCCACGAACGGAACCTGCTGCGGACGTTGGTGGATCATCTGCTTGAGTTTGTTTATGTTAAAGATAGCCAAAGCCGCTTTATTATTGCCAATTCCGCCGTGGCCCAACTGATGGGGGCTGCCTCACCGGAGGAATTAATTGGCAAAACCGATTTTGATTTTTATCCGGAGGATTTAGCCAGCCGCTACTTTGCCGACGAGCAGGCTGTCATCGCTTCCGGTGAATCGTTGGTCAACCGTGAAGAGCCGGCGGTACACCAGCAGACCCACGAACTGCGTTGGATTTCAAGCAACAAAATCCCTTTGCGTGACGGACAGGGCCGGATTATGGGGGTGGTAGGGCTGGGGCGGGATATAAGCGAATGGAAAGAGGCTGAGGAAGCTCTCCAACAATCCAAGCAGCGCATTGAAAATATTCTGGAAAGCATTACCGATGCCTTTTTTGCGGTGGATAAACAATGGCGCTTTACCTACGTTAACCAGCGGGCGGAACAACTTTTGCGCAAAACGCGAGCGGAACTTTTGCACAAGAGCCTATGGGGGGCATTTTCTGCCGTCGGCCCCTCAAAGTTTAATGTGCAGTTTCGGCGAGCCATGCGTAAGCAGATCACCATTGAGTTTGAGGAATATTACGAGCCGTTTCAAACCTGGTTCAAAGTTCATGTTTACCCTTATTCGGATGGGCTTTCGGTTTATTTTAGAGACGTAACTGAACGAAAACAGGCGGAGGTAATTTTAGGCCAGCGCGCCGCTCAATTGGCTTTGATCAACGATATCGGCAGCAAAATTGCCGCTGTATTGAATCTGGACAGCCTTCTTAACCGGGCGGCCCGCCTGGTGCATGAAACTTTTAACTATCATCATGTCGCGTTGTTCCTCCTGGATAATGATCGGGTTCGCTTAAGGGCTATTGCCGGCTCGTACCAAACGTTTTTTCCGCCCAACCATACCCAGCTAATCAGCCAGGGCATTATCGGCTGGGTCGCTTCTCACGGCCAGAAGATTGTCGCCAATGATATTAGCCAGGAGCCGCGTTACATCTCCTTAATCCCCGATCAGACGATCACGCGGGCCGAATTGTGTGTGCCAATTAAAGTGGCCGGTCAAATTGTCGGGGTAATTGACCTGCAAAGCCCACGGCTTGATGCCTTTGCTGAGAACGACATCATTGCCATGGAAATTCTCACCGACCAGATTGCCGTAGCTATTGAGAATGCCCGTCTGTACCAGGCGTTGGAGCAGGAGTTGGCCGAGCGCAAGCAGGCCGAAAAAGCCTTGCAGCAATCAAAGATTCAGGTGCTGAATGTGCTGGACCACCTGGAAGAACTGGTCAACGAGCGGACGGCGGCGCTGAGCACGGCCAATGCTCAACTGCAACAGGAGATTGTGGAGCGCCGCCGGGTCGAAGCAGCTCTGCGGGAGAGCGAAAGCAAATACCGCTTGTTGATGGAACAGGCGTCTGACGGCATTTTTATCACCGATCAGACCGGTAAATATCTTGAGGTGAATCCAAAAGGCTGTGAAATGCTGGGCTACAGCCGCGAAGAACTGCTCCAACTTAATTTTTTTAGCGATTTGATTCCGCCCGAAGACCTCATCGCCCAACCCGTCCAAATAAAAGAACTCCTGGCCGGCAAAACGCTGCTGGTAGAGCGCCGGCTTTACTGCCGTAACGGCGCGCTTTTGCCGGTCGAAATCAGCGCCAAACTGATGGATGACGGCCGGCTGCAAGCCATTATCCGTGATATTACCGAGCGCAAACAGGCCCAGGAATCGCTACAGCGCTACGCCGAACGGGTGAAAACCTTGCAGGAGCTTGACCGGGCGATTCTGGCGGCGCAATCGCCGGAGGCCATTGCCCAAGTGGCTTTGCACCATATTCAACAATTAATGCCGTTTCGGCAGGCGGCGGTGGTGGGCTTTGATTTTGAGACGTATGAGGCCGTAATGCTGGCAGCTTATGTGTCCGGCCAGGCCAGGGTGATGGTGGGGGTGCATCCGCCGCTGGATATGTTTGGCATTGCCGAGGAACTGCGTCAGGGCAGCGCCAAAGCCCCCGAAAGCATCTTGAGCCTGGTTCAACCACCGCTGGCGCTCCAGGCTTTGGGCGTCGAGGGCATGTACTGCTATATTAATGTGCCGCTGGTCGCCAAAGGTAAACTGATTGGCGGCCTCAGCCTGGGTGCTGAAACCACCGATGCTTTTACTCTGGAGCATGTGGATATTGCCCGCGAGGTGGCCGATCCGCTGGCGGTAGCGATTCAGCAAGCCCGTTTGCACGAACAGATTCAGCGCTATGCCGCCGAACTGGAGCGGCGGGTGGTGGAACGCACGGCCAAACTGGAGGAGATCAACGACGAGTTGAACTCTTTCTCTTTTTCCGTTTCGCACGATTTGCGCGCGCCGCTGCGAGCCGTTCAGGGCTTTGCCGACGCCCTGCTGGAAGATTATACGGCGGTGCTGGATCAGGACGGCCAGGGTTACGCCCGGCGTATTGTTGAGGCCGCCCAACGGATGGATGTCCTGATTCAAGATTTGCTGGTGTACAGCCGCCTCAGCCGCTCCGATCTGCGCTTCCAGCCGGTTGATTTGAATGCGGTTGTGACCGATGTGTTGACCCAACTGGAAATAACCCTCCAGGAGCAGCAGGCCCAGGTTAAGATCGAGAAGCCGCTGCCACGGGTAATTGGGCACTATGCTACGGTGGTACAAATTGTGTCTAATTTGGTTAGCAACGGGGTGAAATTTGTTCCGGCAGGGGTGCAACCCTTGCTACGGATCTGGGCCGAATATATCAAACCCTCACCCGGCGAGAGCCGAGAAGCAGCCGTCCGGCTGTGGGTGGAGGATAACGGCATCGGGATCGAGCCGGAGTCCCGCGAACGGGTTTTTCAAATCTTTGAACGGCTGCACGGCATCGAAGCTTATCCCGGCACCGGCGTTGGCCTGGCCATTGTCCGCAAGGGCGCAACCCGGTTGGGAGGCCGCACCGGGGTCGAGTCCCGCCCCGGCCAGGGCAGCCGCTTTTGGATCGAACTGCCGCGGGCGGTGGGGTAAAAAGTTGAACGTTGAAGGGTGAAGGTTTTTGCAACGTGCAACTTTTAACTTTTCACGCTTCACGCCAAAGGGGGCGAGTCAGACAAGTTGCTCCGCCCTCAGCCTTAAGTGAAATTTCGTGGCCTTGATAGGTCAATACCTCGCAGCCGGCGGCGGCTAAGCGCTGCTGGGTGATCGGATTGCCGGCCAGCATCAGGCATTGGCCGGGGGCCAGGGCCAGGACATTGGTTGCCATCGTCTCGAACTCCTCCGCCGGGACTTCAATAAAGCGGAAGTTCTGTTCCGTGAGATACTGCCAGAACGGAACCGGCATCAGGGGCAGATAAACCACCGCCAGTTTTTCATCCACCAGGCTGATAAAGCTCATCAGGTGCAGGCACGCTTCCGGGCCGAGATAATAGGGCAACTGCACCGGCAGACACCTGACCCCCAGCGGTACCAGCGCTTCCTGCAACTGGCGCAGCCCTTCGGCATTGGTGCGGAAGCCTAAGCCTACCGCGAGGGTCTGCTCGTCCAGCCACATCAGGTCGCCGCCCTCAGCCCGTGCTAAGCCATGTAAGCGATAAAGAATGGGAATATCCAACGCCTGAAAGCTTCGCGTCAGCGCTGCCTCTTCGCCCTGGCGCAGTGTCTTGCCCATACTCAGGATAATCGCGCCTTCTTTCGTTACCAGGGCCGGATCGTGGACATAAATCGCATCGGCGTGATCGGGCAGCGCTTCTTCATGGTAAATGACTTCCGCACCGGCCTGGCGCAGGCTGGCTACAAAAGTTTCGTGCTCCTGCCGGGCCAGAGGCAGGTCAGGCTGGCCGGTGTAATGCCAGCGCAGCGGGTCGGCCCGGCCAAAAGCCTCATCCGGCCGGCGGACCAGCACTCGCCGCAGCGGGTTAATCATACTTTGACTGCCATAACGTTGCCCCATCGTTGCCTCCTAAGAAAATAGTAGCCAGTAGTCAGAAAGATATTTTCATTCATGGTGGCGTGCTTTGGCTTGTGAACGCGCCTCAGTGTACCGCCATCTCAGGAATGTGTCAATCCAAAATTCAGTCGCCGTTTCTGTCTTCCCCCGAAAAAGGGTACAATGGGGCGGATAATCTGAGGGGGTTAAATTAAGCGAAGATTGGAGAGTTGGTTTAATCTCCAATCTCCAATCCCTAATCTCTATTCATAAAGGAGGCATGACTCTATGTCCGATCATCAACCAAGTTTAAGCACCCTGTCTGTCTGGGCCGGCGAGGAGCAAGCGCTGTGGCAGGGGGCCACCCAGGTGCCGGTGGTTCACAGCGTCGCCTTTGGCTACCGGGATGTGGATGACTGGCTGGACGTGGCTATGGGCCGCGAGCCGGGCCATATCTACAGCCGCAATACCAATCCGACCGTGCAGGTGTTTGAAGAAAAAGTGCGCCAACTGGAAGGTGCGGAGGCTGCCACCAGCTTTGCTACCGGCATGGCCGCCATCAGCAATACCCTGTTTACCCTGCTCTCCCCCGGCGACCGGGTGGTTTCGGTTAAAGACACTTACGGCGGGACCAGCAAGATTTTTCTTGAGTTTTTGCCCCGTTTTCAGATCGAGGTGGAACTGGGCGACACCACCGACCACGCCGCCATCGAAGCGGCGATTGCCAACGGTTGTCGGGTGCTCTACCTGGAAAGCCCCACTAACCCGACCCTCAAGGTGATGGACATCGCCCGGCTGGCCCAGGCCGCCCATCGAGTGGGGGCCGTGGTGGTAGCCGATAACACCTTCGCCACCCCGATCAACCAGAACCCGCTGGCCCTGGGGGTGGATTTGGTGCTGCACAGCGCCACCAAGTTCCTGGGCGGCCACGCCGACGCCCTGGGCGGAGTGGTCTGCGGGTCGGCGCATTTGGTGGAGCAGATTTATCACTTCCGGGAAATCAACGGGGCCACGCTCGACCCGATGGCGGCTTATTTGTTATTACGGGGGATGAAAACGCTGCACCTCCGCATTCGCCAGCAGAACGAGAGCGCGTTACAGATTGCCCGCTGGCTGCAAGACCAGCCCCAGGTGAGCCAGGTTTTCTACCCCGGCCTGGAGACCCACACCCACCACGACATCGCCCGGAAACAGATGCGCGGCTTTGGCGGGGTGCTGAGTTTTATGCTCACCGGCGGCTTCGACGCGGTGCGGGCCTTCCTGCCCCGGCTGCGCTACGCTCACCGGGCGGCCAATCTTGGCGCGGTGGAAACCATCGCCGGGCCACCCGCCACCACCAGCCACGTCGAGTGTACGCCGGAAGAGCGCGAAGCGATGGGCATCCCCGAAGGGCTGATCCGCTATTCGGTGGGGATTGAGGAAACAGCGGATTTGATCGCTGATTTGCAGCAGGCGTTGGCGCAGTTAGGTTAAAGGAAAAGTCTTGAACTGAAGTCTTGAACTGAAGTTCAGACTGATACTTAAAGTCCGTTAAAACGGACTGCTCACTGGTTTTGCCGCTCGACCTCTACTTGAGTCGGTTTCTAACCGACTTTCCGTACCAGCCCGGAATTTCAATTCGGGGCGGTCTCGGTAGGGATTGAGGAGACGCCGGAGTCCAAAGCTTGCTTTGGCTTTTCCAAACCAGGACTTTGGACTCCCCCCTTTTTTGATTTGAGGCACACCTATTACGAGCTATTACGAGGCGGGCCGGTGATGGTTGAGTGAAGTTAATTTGGGGTAAGTGGGAGCATTTCACTTTTGGGGCGAACTTGTCGTCTCGTATAACCCGCTCGGCGATGAAGTCGCGAGCCAGTAAGCAGCGCCTCGTGAACGAGGCTAGCCGGATTAATCCGGCGCTGTTTACTAGCCCGGAAATTCATTT
>JAAUSP010000209.1 GCA_012032575.1 Anaerolineales bacterium
CTCAAGCCCTGGCCGAACACACCGGCATCAATGCCGCCGGCGAACTCCCCGGCCTGCCGGAAGACGAAATGACCCAACTCAACCTGCCCCTCAAAGGCGATTACTGCCCCGGCTGCGGCTCCGCCACGCTGCTGCACGTAGAGGGCTGTAAGAAGTGCTATGAGTGCGGGTATAGTGAGTGTTGATTGGAGGGTAGTTGTCGAGTTGACCCAAAAGATCAACCCGGTTTTGGCACGGCTGGTCATTTAAAGAGGAAACTCGGTTTCGAACCCGGTAGTACAATTGACCAGCTCGTTGGCTGCTTTGACATTTTTGAGCACTTTGGCCATGTTGCCTTTTAAGGTAATCCGGCGGGTAAAAAGGGCCTTCATCGGGTCCAGTTTCTTTTCGGCTATGGCTTTCCAGGCACTCACCGGCCCACTGATGCAAAACTCCGGTTTGAGGGTGGTTGGGTCGGTTGGGACAAAGGCCTGGCGGCACTGGCCGTGATAAAGGTCAAGGTACATGTGTACCGTTTCTTGCAGCCGGCCTTCCGGTTCGACAATCACGTATAAATCACCCTCCCAATTCTTGGCTGCCTCGCGATAACTCCGGCTTTTATTACATTCGTCGCCCAGACGCTTCACCCAGGCGTCGGTGGCAAAGGGGATTGCTGTTGACATCGTTCAATTCGCCTCCCATGCGATATATCTTCCGCTCATTATAACTGAGGCCAACCCTCGCACCAATCCCCCGTTGGCACTACTCAAACCGGAAGCGGCCGAATTTTGCACTTTTTAAAACCAATGGTATAATCGTAACCTGTCACGGGCGATTAGCTCAGTTGGTTAGAGCGCATGCTTGACATGCATGAGGTCACAAGTTCAAGTCTTGTATCGCCCACTTAGAGAGTCTGGCCCTGTCCAGGCTTTTTTTATCCCAATCTATTGAGCAGTAACCAGAGGGTTAGGAGCTATGGGCCGGGTCAATCTTGCCCTCGACGCCTGACCCTCTGTTCTATTTGCCCTAAATTACTCAAGTGAAGGAGCTTCAGTTATGACCCATCATTCAAATACCGCCGATGCCATTCTGGCCGCGGTAGACTCGGAACTGCTGGAGGCAATTCGCTGTGAGCGAAAACGCCAGCGGGACCAGATTGAACTGATTGCCTCAGAAAACTATGTCAGCGCGGCGGTGCTGGCCGCTCAGGGGTCGGTGTTGACCAATAAATACGCCGAGGGCTATCCCGGCGCTCGCTACTATGGCGGCTGTGAATGTGTGGATATAGTTGAAGAGTTGGCCCGGCAGCGGGCTAAAAAGATTTTTGGGGCGGAACACGCCAACGTGCAGCCTCACTCCGGCTCTCAGGCCAACGCGGCCGTTTATCTGGCTTTGCTCAAACCGGGCGATACCGTTTTGGCGTTTAAGCTGGATCATGGCGGCCACCTGACCCATGGCATGAAGATCAACTTCTCCGGCCATTACTATAATTTTGTTCATTACGGCGTTGATCCCGAAACCGAACACCTGAATTACGACACCATTGCCGAACTGGCCCGGCAGCACCAACCCAAACTGCTCCTGGCCGGAGCCAGCGCTTATCCCCGCCAGTTCGACTTTGCCCGCCTGCGCCAAATTGCCGACAGCGTGGGCGCTTACCTGGTCATGGACATGGCCCACATCGCCGGGCTGATTGCCGCCGGCCTCCACCCCGACCCGGTTCCCTACTGCGATGCGGTCACAACCACCACTCACAAAACACTGCGCGGCCCCCGCGCCGGATTGATTCTGTGCAAAGAAAACCATGCCAAAGCCATTGATAAGGCTGTTTTTCCGGGGATGCAAGGCGGCCCGCTGATGCACATTATCGCGGCCAAGGCGGTGGCTTTTCAGGAAGCCCTACAGCCGGGCTTTAAAGAATACCAGCAAGCGATTATTGACAATGCTCAAACCCTGGCCCAAACTTTAGTCGAAGGCGGGCTGCGGCTGGTATCCGGCGGCACCGATAATCATCTGATGATGGTGGACCTGCGCCAGGCCAACATCACCGGCCAGGAAGGCGAAACCGTACTGCACAAAGCCGGCATCACCACCAACAAAAACCTGATCCCCTTCGACCCACAGCCGCCCCGCGTGACCAGCGGAGTGCGCCTGGGGACGCCCGCCGTCACCACCCGCGGTTTCCGCCAGGCCGAAATGAAGATTGTCGGCCAGGCTATTCTCAACGCAGTCTTCCACGCCCATGATGAGGCCATGCTGAGCGAAGTCCGCCAGGTTACTGCCGAGTTGTGCGCCCGTTTCCCGGTGCCCGGACTGGATTAATGGTGAATTGTGAATAGCCAATTGTGAATTATTAATGAGATTCACTCACAATTCACAATTTGTTATTCTACGCCGGTGAGTCTGGCTATTTCTTGCCGGGCGGTTTCGGGATTGATGAAATGCACGGTTTGGATGCCGACCGCTTTGGCTCCTTCGATGTTTTGGCTGAAATCGTCAATAAAGAGAGCCTCGGCAGGGATAGCGCCGACACTCTCTACCGCCAGGTGGTAAATACGGGGATCAGGCTTCATCAGGCCCACTTCAGAGGAAATCACGACACCATCAAAAAGGTGTATAAAAGGATAAACCTCAACCCACAAGCGGCGGGCGACATCCCAAAAGTTGCTCAACAAGCCGGTGCGATAACCGGCCTCGCGCAAGCGCTGGATGTGGGCAATGAGGGCTTCATCCAGCATATCGCCGGTAAAAAAGTCACGGCGCAGCTCGGTCAAGTCCGGTTCAGTTAGTTGAAAATGTTCTCCCAACCAGCGCCAGTGCTCGGCGCTGGTTTTTTTTCCTAATTGAGCCTGCCGACCCGACTCGCCGCTGAAAACAAAATTCTCAAATTCCCAGGGGTCTAGCCCTAGCCGGGTGGCCCATTTCTCGCGCCCGGCCCGGTTGTGGGTGCGAATTAGTACCCCGCCGACATCAAAGATAACTGCCTTAAGCGTCATGCACACGTCTCCTGTTCGTAACGATCCCATCCAGCTTCGATCATACCCCGAAGCTATAATATAGCCAAATTCCAAATTTTCAGACTCGTAACCTGTTTCGGCCAGGCGCACGTTAAGGCCAGGGAGAGACAAAAGTACCTTTCAAACAAAATTCAAATCTCTTCGTGTTAAAATATAAGGTAATATGGGTGCCGTCACGCACCGTCTTAGAAAGAGGAATTTTGTGAGTCTGATCGGCCAAACCCTTGGTCAATATCGAATTGTTGAATTTATCGGTGCTGGCGGCATGGCCAGCGTTTACAAAGCCTACCAGCCCAGCCTCGACCGTCATGTTGCGATCAAAGTGCTGCCGGCGCAACACGCCCTGACCCCAGGTTACAAAGATCGCTTTATCCAGGAAGCCAGAGCCGTGGCCCAGTTGAGTCACCCCAACATCCTGCCCATTTATGACTTTGGCCTTGAAGGCGATCTCAGTTATTTTGTGATGAAATATGTTCCTGAACATACCCTGGCCAATTTGATGGGTCAACCGCTGGACTTGATCCAGGTGAGCCACATTATTGGCCAATTGGCCGGAGCGCTGGACCACGCGCATACCAAAGGAATTGTTCATCGTGATATCAAGCCCTCCAATATGCTCATGGAAGGCGATTGGCTGCTGCTGACCGATTTTGGTCTGGCCAAAATTACCGAAGCCAGCACCGTTATCACCAGCACCGGGCACATCTTTGGCACGCCGGCCTATGTCTCGCCGGAGCAGGCCGAAGGTTTGCCCCTGGATCAGCGCACCGATATTTATTCGCTGGGCATTGTTTTATACGAGATGGTAGTCGGACGGGTACCCTTTGAAGGCAGCACGGCCATGCGCATCATTAACAAACATATCCATGAACTGCCCCCGCCGCCCAGCACCCTCCGACCCGACCTGCCGGCAGTGGTGGAACAGGTCATGCTCAAAGCGCTGGCCAAGCAGCGGCCGACCGGTATACCCGCGCCCTTGACCTGGCCACGGCTCTGCGCGAAGCTGTGGAGAATGCCTCGCGGCCCAAGCGCCGCGTAGACAGACCTGTTGTACCGGGGGAACCACCTGAAGGGGTTGTGATTCAACCGCCGGTTGCCGCGGAGCGTCCATCCTCGGAGGTAAAAGCAGCGGCGACGGAACCGCCCAGGAAAAATCGGTCTGCCTCTCTCGGCCTGAGCCTGTTGGGCCTTATTCTGCTGCTATCGTTAATCGGCGGAGCCTTTTTCTTTTTCAGCCCCGGCGACACGGATCAGCCTGCCCTGGCGGCTGCCACCTCTGACTCGCCCACGCCGGCTCCATTGCAGGCGACGGCCACTCCAACCCCTTCGGCTACGGCCACGTCCGTGCCAGTCACTGCCAGCCCTATGCCGATAGCCACGCGGCCGCCTGCCACCCCTATCGAGGCAGCCGTCCAATTGGCGGTCACACCGACCTCCGCCCCCGCCCCTTTGATCAGCGGGACGCTGGCCATCCCGGTTAAATTTGGCCCCGAATTTAAGGTTTTTCTCAGCGGTTTTGATGGCGCAGGCATCAACGGCCCCGCGCCCGTGAGCCTGGGCAACGCCCGCCAGCCGATGTTTCGCCGCGACGGACAGGCCATCGCAGTCAACGGTACCACCACCGACGCCCTACGGGGCATTTTTGTCACCGATGCCCAGGGGCTTGGGCCTGCCCCGTACAACGACCGGGGGGATGCTTATTGGCCGGTTTGGTCGCCCGATGGAACCCAGTTGATATTTGTTGACCTGGACAAGGGGCGCGCCGTTTTGCGCCAGAACAGCCAGCTCGCCAAATCTGAGGCAGATTACAGCCAGGTTCAGATTAACAGCGTCAATCTGGTGGCCAACAATCTGGTCTGGTCCGACGACAATCGGCTTATTTTTCAGGGCTGCGCCGATTGGCTGGGCCAGTCGGGTGAGTGCGGCATCTGGGCTGCCGACGCTACCACCCTGGAACCGGTTCGGCTTACCTCCAACGGCGGCTTGCCCACCGATGCCAAAAACGGCCTCCTCACTTACATGCTGGCCGACGATGGTGATTGGGAAATTTATCTGCTTTCGATGGCCGGGGGAGAACCGGTTAAACTGACCGACAATACCAGCCAGGACGGTTTGGCCGCCATCGCTCCGGATGGGCAGAGCGTTGCTTATATTTCCGACGAGTCCGGCAGTTGGGCCATCTGGACAGTTAGGCTAAGCGACATGCAGAAACAGAAATGGTTTGAGCTTGACCCGCAGCGTGCAACGATTGACCTGAATACCTGGGCCGAAGAGCGCATGAGTTGGGTGCCTTAATAAAAAAGACTCGCATGGCTTGTTGTACCATGCGAGTCTGATAATGTTATTGAAGCGTGGGGGGGAGCCTAGATCACAGGCTGCCGACGCATCATCTTGCGGCGCGCTTTGCGGATGGCCCGCTGTTTAGCCAGACGGCGCTGCTCGCTTTTGGAAACAAACCAGCGCTTTTTGCGGTAGGTGCTTAATACCCGAGCCTTGACAATTTCTTTCCTGAATCGTTTCAGTAAAGAATCTTGCGACTCGCCAGAGCGTAGTTCGACACTCATTTCACCCTCACCCCCTTTCATTCAGAAATTGTGAATTGCGAATTGCCAATCGTAAATGGTTAATGAGGTGAGGAAATCTATCAGACTGTTCACAATTCATCATTCACTATTCACCATTCACAATTATTTAGGCAGAAAGACCCAAATCGTCAGCTACTACATTGAGATCGCTTGCGCCGTTTCCGCCGGTGGCAAGGTCTACTGTCTCGCTGCTGACCACCTGTGGGACTGTATCAACTACACCACCAATTTCTTCTACCGCATGGTAATGGTGGTAGCCGGTGCCGGCCGGAATAAGTTTGCCCAGTATAACATTTTCTTTTAAACCGAACAACTCATCCCGCTTGCCTTCGATGGCGGCCTGAGCCAGCACGTTGATGGTGTGCTGGAAGGACGACGCTGACAGGAAGCTGTCGGTGCTGAGCGCGGCCTTGGTGATGCCCAGTAGAATGGGTCGTCCAGAGGCCGGACGCTTGCTGTGTGCGATCAAGTCCTGGTTCATATTTTGGAACTTCTGGTAATCCAGCAGTTCGCCCGGCAGATAGTCGCTGTCACCGCTGGTCACAATGCGGACTTTGTTGGTCATCTGGCGAACAATTACTTCGATATGCTTGTCGTTGATCGGCACACCTTGAGATCGGTAGACCTTTTGCACCTCTTCCAGCAGGTAAAGCTGCGCCGCCTCGCGGCCCAACACCCGCAAAATCCGGTTGGGATTGAGCGAACCTTCGGTCAACTGCTGGCCTACCACCACCTGATCGCCATTGCCAACCCGCAGGCGGGCCGCCGACTCGATTTGATACTCTTCTTCCTGCTTCGAGTCCCAATGGATGATGATTTTATTTTCTTCCCGCTGCACCCGGCCGCCGTTCTCCGCCAGGATTTCCTGCTCGTTGCGGCGGGCTAGTTTGGTCTTGGCGGCAATTTCCTCACCGTCTTCAACCAGAATCGTCCAGTTGCCCGGCACCTCGTATTCATCCTTGCGAACCTCAGATGAAACAACCTTGACAATCCGGCTGCCGTCATCGTGGATAATCAGTTCAGCCCGCCCATCGAGATCAGAGATGATAGCCTCACCTTTGGGATTGCGCGCCTCGAACAACTCCTGCACGCGCGGCAGACCGTGAGTGATGTCTTCCACGCCGGCCACACCACCGGTATGGAAGGTGCGGAGGGTAAGCTGTGTACCCGGTTCACCGATGGACTGGGCGGCAATAATGCCGACTGCCGCGCCGATCTGCGCCGGGCCGCCGCGGCCCATGTCACTCCCGTAGCACAGGCTGCAAATGCCGTGTTCAAGCTGGCAGTGCAGCGGCGAGCGGACATGCACCTTTTCCAACCCCGCTTTCTCGATGGCTTGGTAATCGGTCTCGCCGATCATCTTGTTCTTTTCAACCAGAACTTCCCCGGTTTTCTTATCCACAATCTTTTTTAGCGACACCCGGCCCATCAGACGCTCTTTGAAGCTCTCGCCCAGGCCAGGGCTGTTGCGTTTGTCAATAATGATCCCGGATTTGGTCTTGCAGTCGAGCTGGTTGATGATAACATCCTGGGATACGTCAACCAGGCGGCGGGTCAGATAACCGGCGTCGGCGGTGCGGAGGGCGGTATCGGCCAAACCCTTGCGCGCGCCGTGCGTCGAGATGAAGTATTCCAGCGCGGTCAACCCTTCGCGGAAGTTAGAGCGAATCGGCAGGGCGATGATGCGCCCGCTGGGGTCGGCCATGAGGCCGCGCATCCCGGCCAACTGGCGAATCGGTTGGAAACCGCCTTTGGTCGCCCCGGAGTCGGCCATAATTTTAATCGGGCTTTCCGGGTCAATAGCCCGGCGCACAGCGTCGGTCACTTCGTCGGTTGCTTCGGTCCAAAGCTGCACCGTTTTGATGTAGCGCTCTTCATCTGTAATCAACCCCCGGCGATACTGCTGCTCGGCCTTGGCCACTTGTTCAGTGACCCGGTTGAGAATGTCCTTCTTTTCACCCGGAACGTTGATGTCGGAGACCGAAATCGTGGTCCCGGAGCGGGTCGCATACTTAAAGCCAATTTTCTTGATGTCGTCCACCAATTTGGCCGTAATATCCGGCCCCAACTTTGAATAGCTGACGTAAACCAGGTCTTTAAGCGAGCCTTTATCCAAAACCTTGTTGACGAAGCGCAGCGGTTCGGGCAGAATTTGGTTAAAAAGCGCCCGGCCGACGGTCGTTTCAATCGGGCTGGTCTCTTTGGCGCTGCTGGTATAATGCAGCACCCGGATTTTGGCATGAATGTCAACTTTATCCAGGGCATAGGCCAGGGCCACTTCATCAATATCGGTAAAGACCTTGCCCTCACCTTTCCGGCCCGACTCTTCCATAGTCAGGTAGTACACTCCCAAAACCATATCTTTGGTCGGTGAAACCACCGGCTCGCCGTTGGAGGGCAATAGAATGTTGCGGGTGGACAGCATCAGGTCACGCGCTTCTTTAACGGCTTTGTCCGAGAGCGGGATGTGTACCGCCATTTGGTCGCCGTCGAAGTCGGCGTTGAAAGCGGAACAGACCAGCGGGTGAATCTGGATGGCGCTGCCTTCAACCAGAATCGGCTCAAACGCCTGAATACCGAGGCGGTGCAGGGTCGGAGCGCGGTTGAGCAGGATGGGCCGGGTGTGAATAACTTCTTCCAGCACTTCCCAAACCTCAGGCCGGCGCTGCTCGACGATACGTTTGGCACCCTTGACGTTGTTGGCGTAGTTGTATTCAACCAACTTCTGGATAACAAAGGGCCGGAACAGTTCCAGGGCCATGCCTTTGGGCAGACCGCACTGGTGCAGTTCCAGGGTTGGGCCGATCACGATGACCGAGCGGCCGGAGTAGTCCACACGTTTGCCGAGCAAGTTACGGCGGAAGCGGCCCTGCTTACCCTTGAGCATATCGCTCAGGCTCTTAAGCTGGCGGCGGCCCCGCGAAGAGACAGCTTTGCCCCGGCGGCTGTTGTCAATGAGCGAGTCAACCGCTTCCTGAAGCATGCGCTTTTCATTGCGGACAATCACATCGGGCGCGCCCAAATCGAGCAGGCGCTTGAGCCGGTTGTTGCGGTTGATCACCCGGCGATACAGGTCGTTCAAGTCGGAGGTAGCAAAACGTCCGCCGTCGAGCTGGACCATGGGGCGCAGATCGGGCGGAATCACCGGCAATACGGTCAGGATCATCCATTCCGGGCGGTTGTTGCTCTTGCGCAGGCTTTCGGCCACCCGCAGCCGCTTGATGGCTTTTTTTCTTGAGCTGCTTGGAGCGGGTGCTGCGGATTTGCAGACGCAGGTCAACCGCCAGTTTGTCCAGATCGAGGTCTTTGCAGATGTCGTACAACGCTTCAGCGCCCATGCTGGCGGTAAAAACATTGCCCCAGCGATCGGTCAGGTCGCGGTATTGGACCTCGTTCAGAAACTGCATCCACTCGATGCTCATTAGTTCCTGGCGCTGCTCCTGAATCCGGGCGGCCAATTCGCCCAACTCCTGCGAGTTGTCGCCGCCGCGGGCGTCAGATTCCTGGTCGGCCAAATAGCGAACCCGGTCAATCTCGGCGTTGATCCGGCCCTGCTCGCGGGTAAGTTCTTCTTCAATTTCGGCCTTGATTTCGTTGAGCCGGGCTTCAACCAGGTTGTTCAGGGTTTTTAGATGGCTGCGATCAACAGTTTCGCCCTTATCAGCCACGACATCGCCGTCTTCGCCGCCGAAAGCAACCGGCACCTTGAGCACAGTGCCGATTTGATCTTCCATGCGTTTTTGCAGTTTTTGGGCCTCTTTCATAGCCTCTTCGATGAGCGAGTTTTGGCGCTCGTTCAGACCATCCACCAGCCGTTGTTCTTCATCGCGGAGCGCGGTAATCTTTTCGTCTCGCTCTTTGGTGATGACATCAACCTTTTCCTGACGAATTTCTTCGAGGCGTTTTTCTTCGCGGCCAATTTCGTCGTCCAGCCGCTTGAGGGCGCGGACGCGGGCCGGCTCGTCCACTTTGGTAATAATGTAATGGGCAAAATAGAGCACGCGGTCGAGGTTGCGGCGAGAAATATCGAGCAGCAGACCCAGGTAGGAGGGGACGCGGCGGGTGTACCAGATATGCGCTACCGGGGCCGCCAGTTCGATATGCCCCATACGCTCCCGGCGCACCGACGAACGCGTCACCAAAACCCCACACTTTTCACAGACAATGCCTTTATAGCGGACCTGTTTGTACTTACCGCAGTAGCACTGCCAGTCTTTGGTGGGGCCAAAAATAGCCTCGCAAAAGAGACCGTCTTTTTCGGGCCGCAGGCGGCGGTAGTTGATGGTTTCCGGTTTGGTCACTTCCCCGTAAGACCAACCGCGGATTTCATCCGGTGAAGCCAAACTGACCCGTAAGGCGCGGAAATCTTTTACTTCCACAATAAACCTCCTTAGCTAAGAACAATTAAAAAATTAAGAGATTGGAGATTAGAGATTAGAGATTCCCATTCTCGTTCCTACGCAGTGTGGGAACGAGAATGCAAACTAATAATTCTTCCCTACTCCCTACTCCCTACTCCCTGATTTTCATGCACCGCCAGATACTGCTCGGTGATGGTTTTACTTTGGTGGCCCAATCGCTCGGAAACAAGTTCGAGATCGTTGGTTTCGGCAAAAAGATGTAAAGCAAAGGTTCGCCGGAGTGATTGAGCCGAGACTCCTTTCAACCCTACCGTTTTGGCGCAATCGCTGATAATCCGCTGCACCGTCCGCTGCGAGATAGGCCGGCCCTCCTGGCTAAGAAAAAAATGCTCGGTGGCAGAAGTTTGGGGCCGAACTTTCAGGTATTCGTGCAAGGCTTTGCAGACATCACCGGCCAGCGGCAGGTGACGGATTTTTGTTCCGCTGTCGGCCCACTCCCGGCAGACCTTTAATTGAACCCCCGGATACTCAAACTCCAGGTCTTCTTTCTTCAGAGCCACAATCTCGCTGACTTTTAAGCCGGTGTGTAGCAATAACTGTAAAATTGCCAGGTCACGCCGGACCAAACCGGCCCGTGAGCCTTGTTGCGCTGCTGCCAGCAGTTGGGCGGTTTCATTGGTGGAGAGGGGCCGCGAGATAGCCTGACCATTTTCCTGAACCAGAGCGATTTCACTGGTCGGGTCTTCGGCCATATCTCCCATTTCTTTGGTCAGGGCAAAAAACTTTCTGAGTGCCATCATATGACGATTGACCGTGGCTGCCGCCCGGTTGAGTTCCTGGGCCAGATGAAAACGATAGCGGCGAATCTGGTCGGGGCTGACCTGGGCCAACGAGAAATGTTGCCCGATTTCCTGTCTGCCCCGCGCAAAAAAACCCGCAGGTCAGCCAGATAGTTCACCACCGTCGAGGCCGACATTTCGGCTTCGGTCAAACTCTCTTCAAACTTCAGAAGCATTGTCTCGTCTTGATCCGAAACCATACCGCCTGGCTCAACTTACCTGTGCCCAGAGACAACAAAAATTGCGCCAGCAAAACCAGGGCGCAATCTTCACAGATTGTTTATAAGATTGGGGTCGAAATGATGAAACTTACTTTATACGCAAGAATTATAATGGATAGATGAATATATGTCAAATGAGGCGAAGAGAAGTGAGGCGAGGACACGTGAGGTGAGGACACGTGAGGCGAGGACGCGAAAATCTTTACCTCTTCGCGTCCCCGCGTCATCGTCCGTCTCACCGCGTCTCACCCTCGCCGATGGTGTAACGCAGGTAGGCTTCGATAAAGCCATCCAGCCGGCCATCCAGCACCGCCTCGGCATTGCCGACTTCGTAATCGGTGCGGTGATCTTTGACCATTTTGTACGGATGCAGCACGTAGGAGCGAATCTGGTTGCCCAGCCGGCTTCGACGTGCTTGCCCTTGA
>JAAUSP010000210.1 GCA_012032575.1 Anaerolineales bacterium
GAGACAGAGATCATTATTATTTCCTGCAAGTATCATTACGAATAGAAAAAAACCGAAGATTAAGGAGCAAACCCAATGACTACCCCCCATGACCAAACGCCAGCGCCTTGAAGCGACTTTTGCCGGTGCGCCGGTGGACGGCCCGCCGTAGCCCTGTGGCGGCACTGGCCGGTGGATGACCGCTACGGCCCGGAACTGGCTCGCGCCCACCTGGAGTTTCAGCAGACCTATGATTTTGATTTTATCAAAGTGACGCCCAGCAGCGATTTTATGGTGGCCGGCTATGGGGCGGAAAGCCGCTGGGTGGGTAATGAGGAAGGCACCCGTGAATGGGGACCGCGTATCATCCAGTCGGCGGAAGACTGGCTCAAGCTCAAGCCGCTCGACCCACGCGAAGGTCTCTTCGGCGAGGTGGTCGAGGCTAATAAATTGCTGGGCGAGACGTTGGGAGAGAATGTGCCCTTCATCCAGACTATCTTCAACCCGCTGTCGCAGGCCAAAAATCTGGCCGGGTCGCGTCTGCTGGCCCACATACGCCAGCACCCCGACGCGGTCAAAGCCGGGCTGGCCGTGCTGACTGAGTCCACCCTGCGCTTTATTGATGCGCTGCGCCAGTCAACCCGGGCTGCCGGTATCTTTCTGGCGGTGCAGCACGCCACGTATGATCTGCTGACCGAAGCCGAATACCTTGACTTCTGCCAGCCGCTCGATCTGCAAATTCTGGCCGCAACCGAGGGCATGTGGTTTAAATTATTACACCTGCACGGGGTCAATGTGATGTTTGATCTGGTGGCCAAATATCCGGTCCATGCCATCAACTGGCATGATGTGGAAACCCCACCCTCGCTGGGCGAGGCCATGCACCGCACCGATAAAGCTTTATGCGGCGGGCTGCGCCAGTGGGAAACCATGCTGCGCGGCACACCGGAGACCGTTCAAGCCGAAGCCAAAGCTGCGCTTGAGGCCACCGGCGGACGGCGTTTCATCCTCGGCACCGGCTGCGTCACCCCGATTATTGCGCCGACCTGCAACATTTGGGCCGCGCGGAAAGCATGAGATTTACAGTGTTCTAAAAGCATAAATGCAAAGTAAAGTTCTTGCTCTATGGGTAAGGACTCAACTGCTAAGGATTAAATTTACTCGACTGTCCCCCTGGAAAACCGCTGGATCGAGCGTGCCTGGGCCTTGGTTGCCTCTTCCTCGCGGTTCTTCGCCGGGGCGTTTGTTTCCAGTGAACTAAGCAGGGTGCGGGTAGCGGCAGCAATCTGGTTAACGGCGGTCAGAAAGGCGGCTTCGTTGGCTTTGGCGGGCTGGTTGAAGCCGCTAACCTTGCGCACAAATTGCAACGAGGCCGCCCGAATCTCATCCTCGGTCACGGGCGGTTCGAAATTGAAGAGTGGTTTGATATTTCTGCACATTAGTCGCGTTTTGGCTTGTAATTTAGCACCACAATCCCGCAGTCAAAGGATATGGATTTTACTAATTTCAGATTTTGTTTGTGGTCAAGTTCTTTGAAAATAGTCATTCCGTCACCAATGGCAGCGGGATTGATGAATAAATGGAACTCGTCAATCAGGCTGTGTTGGATGAGCGCCGAGACAAAAGTTGCGCCGCCATAAGCGATGATGTCTTGACCGTGTTGCTTTTTTAAGGTGGTGATTTCGTCAACCAGGTCGCCTTTGGCTAAAACAGTATTGGCCCATTCTGACTGGTCGAGCGTTTTGGTAAAAACAACTTTGGGGATGTCCGTAAATTGCTGACCGGCGGTAAATTCCGGGTGATCCGGATTGGCCGCTACGGACGCCCAGTGCGGAATGAACCCTTCGGCCAGTTTTCGACCCAGAACCATACAGTCAACAGGTCCAGTTAAATCGGTGACGTATTGTTTTAATGGGTCATCCCAATTCCACACCACCCAGTCCATTTCGCCATTGGGTCCGGCTATGTAGCCGTCAACGGTCATTTGGACTTGAAGCTTTAATTTTCTCATAGTTGAGTTTTCCTTTCCGGCAAATTGCCTCGCCATTGCTGATTTGCTATAGCCGTTTCAATTATTTTTAGCGCTTCTTCCTTTTTGCGGCGGCTTTTTCCAAATTTTCTACAACTCTAAACTTCACAATCTTGCTGATCAAATCGAAAGGGATAGGCTGATCCAGGGGAAATTTTACCGAACCTTTGGCTCCCTCATAAACAGATAGTTCATCCTTAAATTGTTCAATCCCTGTGGGCGCAGGATAAAAGCCGATATGTTTTTTGAAGGCAGCAAAGTGAACCAGATTCCCCTTCAAAGCGAAGGTTGGTATTTGATATTTGATCGTCTCTTCTGCCTCCGGCGCTGCTTCTCTGATGGTCAGCCGTATCTTGGATAGAATCTCCTGAATATCACCGGAAAAGCCGACAATATATTCATCTATATTTTTGGGTGTTGTTTGATCAGCTTTCATCTTTTTCACCGTTTTCGTTTCATAATGAAGAGCAATAACCCCGGATTTAAGCGGCCCATCAGCTTACTTTGACAGCTTGTAGTTGGGGCTGGGGCTTCAAAAAGCTTGTGAGCAGCGGCAGGAGGGACTTGGCGCTAACCATATGATCTTGGCCGGCAAGCTGGATGAACGTAGCGTCGGGAATGGCTTTGGTTAATTGGTTTGCCACGTCCTGAATGCGGGTCGGACTTTTTTCGCCGACAATCACCTGCACCGGAACAGTAATCTGAGAGGCTCGGTCAATCGGCGGCAGATCGCGGGTTAAAGCAATGTCGTAGGCCAGAGTTGGCGCAAGTGCGGTCATGGTTTTCCAGCCAGGCATAAACCGTATGAGAAAAACAAATAGTTTCGGCATGCCGATGCCTTTTAAAAAGGTTGTCATGGCCTGGGCGTTTTTGCCATCCTGGAGAAGTTTGTGTACTTGTTGGCTAAGGTTGCTGTATTGGGACTTCTCGGCCTCGTCGTGGACGTAGGGTGGGTCGTACATGACGACTTTGTCAACTTTATCGCCGAGCCGGAGGGCGGCTTCAAGGGCCAGCACTGCGCCAGAGGAATGGCCATACAAGCTTGCCTTGCCGCCGGCTGCGTCAATTAATGCCTCAATGTCTTCAATCTCTCGCTCGATGGCGTAGGGTTGGGTATCGGTGCTGTCGCCGCGTCCACGGCGGTCATAGTTGTAGACGGTAAATTCCTTGGCAAAGGCTTTGGCGTCTTGAACTATGGGCCTAAACGAGCGAAAACAACTTGCTCCGGTGATATATATGAGCGCTGGACCGCTGCCGTAGACGTCATAAGCCAGGGTGGTGCCGTCTTTTGATTGGGTTGTTTTCATAAGTTGTCTCCGTTTATAAAATGGTTCAAACTCATTCCGACAGACTACTGATCAGACAGTAGTCTGGCTCCGTGATTATTTCTTGTTTGATAACAAAACCGGCCTGAACCAGGTTGTCACGCAGGAGCAACGAAATATCGCGCATTTTGGCCGTAGTTGGCTGCTGGTAAAAGATAAAAAAGGTTCCGTCTGACTTTAGCAATCTTTTGACCACCTCCAACGGTTCTTCAAAATCCAGCCAAAAGCAGTTCACATTGATGGCAAAGATTTTGTCGAACTGCATCTCGCCCAACGCCGCCGATTCCAACGCCATCCCATACAGGCTCAACTTGCCGGATTCGAGGTGGGCGCGATTTCTCTCGCTGGCCAGGGCGGCGGCTGTACCGTTACCACAGCCGATTTCAAGCACATGATCGCCGGGCTGCCCCGACAGCAATTCAATTGCCGCCGCTATTCGTTGGGGAACGTGGGTAAGCATAAATATATCCTGATTTCAGTTCGTGGGGCGTAACATAAACGTGTCATGTTACACCCCACACAAACTATAGTTTTACTTGACTGGAGTTAGCTGCCGATCAATCAACACAGTAAACGTCAGGTTGAATGGGTAATGGGGAGGGGTGGACTGAGTGTTTCGCTTCGGTTTGACTCGCTGCCCCGTCGTCGTGGCCGATGTGCCGCAGCCAGATCACGGTCAGGATAGCGAGGCCGATCATGACCACCGCGCCGATAACGGAGGTTATCTGCAATCCCTGGATGAAGGCCTCATGGGCCGTATGAAGCAGCGCCTCGCCCAGCGAATTGGGGAGTTGGCCGGCCATCGTCACCGCGCCGCTGAGCGTTTCCTGAGCGGTTTTGGCTGCTTCAGCAGAGATACCGGCGGGCAGGTCGGCGGCCAGGCCACTACGATAGATGGCAGTTCCGAGCGTGCCCAAAACGGCAATGCCGAGCGCCCCGCCGAACTCCGCTCCTGTCTCCGAAAGCGCCGAAGCGGCTCCGGCCCGTTCTGCCGGGGCAGTTCCGACCACCAGATCGGCGGTCAGGGTGAAGGTCGCTCCGAAACCGAGGGACATGATGCCCCAACCCAACACGACCAGTGCGAGAGAGTCTGCGCCAATTTGGGTCAGCAGCCCAAACCCAACCGCACCGAGCACCAGGCCGCCGGCGATGATAAAGGCTGGACGGACGCGGCGCACCAGCAGGGGCGCTGCGTTAGAGCCGATAATCGAGGTAATGGCCCCCGGCACCGACCACAACCCTGCCTGCAAGGGCGATAGGCCCAGGACAAGCTGCAAATATTGGGCGATGAAGAGAAAAACGCCAAATGCCACAAAAACGCCGAGGGTGTAGGTCACAAGAGACATACTGAAAGCCGGCAGCCGAAACAGACCCAGGTCAATCAAGGGATCGGCCAGGGTACGCTGCCGCCGCACAAACACAACGCCGATGGCCAGACCGGCCAGGATAACCAGGATAGGCTGCCAGCCCGGACCATCCTGGGCGACATGCTTGAGGCCGTAAATCACCGCCAGCACTGAGGCCAGCGAAAGGGCGGCGCTGAGCAGGTCCAGCCGGCCCGCCTGAGGATCACGGTATTCCGGCAGCAGAATCGGCCCCAGCGCCAGCAGCAGCGCCATCACCGGCACACCGAGCAGGAAGACCGACCCCCACCAGAAATACTCCAGCAGAAATCCACCGACCAGCGGGCCAATCGCGCTGCCCACCGAGAAACCGGAAACCCAAATCCCGATAGCCACCGTGCGCTCCTTTTCGTTGAGGAACATATTGCGGATCAGCGACATGGTGGAGGGCATCAAGGTGGCTCCGGCAATGCCGAGCAGGGCACGCGCCGCAATCAGCAACTCCGCGCTGGGCGAGAAGGCGGCCAGTACCGAGGCTACCCCAAACGCGGCCGCCCCGATCAGCAGCAGTTTGCGCCGGCCAATCCGGTCGCCCAGCGTGCCCATCGTCACCAGCGAGCCGGCGATCATAAAGCCATAGATGTCCACAATCCACAGCAGTTGGGCACTGCTGGGCTGCAGGTCGGCGCTCAGATGAGGCACGGCCAGGTGCAGCACGGTCAAATCCATCACTATCAGCAAGGTTGGCAGCATCAGCACAGCCAGCCCGATCCATTCACGCCGGCCCGCTTTGGGCGAGGCAACGGCGTTCGGACGCACTTCTTTAACAGCAGTCATAAATTCCCCCTAAGTATTTTCCTTTACACCACACCTTCTTGGGCCGCTGGTTGCGTGGTAAGAGGTTTTACTTTCCAACGCATGTAAGCGACAATGCCACACAGAACAAACAGAACAGCCGTCGTAATGGCGCTGCCGATTTCGCCCCTGGACAGATGAAGAACGGTGGCGCTCCCCACCACAATCATAAAACAGGCGGCCGCTAACGGAGTCAACCAGGTCATTATCCGGGTCAGACCGGGTAGGATAAGACCGCCCCCACCGAGTAGTTCAGCCACCCCCAGGAAAATGCGGAAGTTAGGCCCAATATTGGTATTCATAATGTCAACCAGTTCCGGCGGTGGGGACAGAAAAAGCCAGCCGTGCCACAGAAACATAACGGCCAGTAATAGCTGAAGAATCCAAAGTGCAATATTTATAAGTTATTCTCCTTATCCCTGCTTGAGCGCTTGGTAATGCAGCACCACCACCCCACTGTTGAATACTTTTGAGCCGGTGAGCCGCAAGTTGAGTTTCTGATAGATGTTGTTGAAAACCGGTGTGCCGTCAGGAATTGCGACCGGGTCAATCATAAACTGATACTCGTCAATAAGACCGTGGTCGGTGAACAGGCTGATGATGGACCCGCTGCCCAGGATGGTCATATCCTTGCCGGGCGATTTTTTGACCTCGCGTATCTTGGCCACAATATCGCCGCTGATAACTCGCGTGTTCTCCCAGACCGGCTCAAACGGTGATCGGGAGAAAACAATCTTTTCCGCGTTGTTCATTCCAGCGGCCACTTTGGGGAATAATTCCTTTGCCTGAGGGGTCGGCCAGAAACTGGCCATCATTTCATAGGTTTTCCGGCCAAAGAGCAGGACGTTCTCCTGCCCCAGTGCTTCCTCCGAATACTTGGCTTCTTCCTCGCCGTGGGTGTGCCAGGTGGTATCCTCATGAGGCCCTTTGAAGAAACCATTTAGGGTTAGAAAGTTGTAGGCGGTGAGTTTTCTCATACTGTCTCTCCCTTGAAAATAGGCCCTCTCCCCCAACCTCTTTCCCTGTCAGGGAGAGGGGAGCCGCGCCAGCGACGGGGAGAGGATTTTCATCGTCTGTGGCGTGCTAACGCTCGTGAACACTCCATTGTAAATTCCTGATGAAGGGGTGTAGATTTCCGTTAATTAGTACAAATGTTCTGGTATTATAAGGTTGTTACTTCAAAAAGTCAAGTACTTATATCAATATAGTAATTCAAAAATCATACCCAAGTTAGCTGCCTGTACGACCCTTTCTGCCCGGGTGGAGGTGCCTGTCTTGATTGGTCACGGCGAGTAAAAGAAAAGGATGGGGTTCGTAAGCTTTGGTCAATTAGGCGAGAAAGAAATATTCCTTATAATAAGGCTAAATAAAGTTAGTACCAAATATCACCGAGGACGTGGAACACTGCAATTTCCATCCTACAAGAGGCAATGACGCGAAGAGGCGGAGAGGCGAAATCAACATCTCCTCGCCTCACGAGTCCTCGCGTCATTCTCGCCTCACGAATCATCATGGCTGATACCCCCGACGAAATCACCCTCACCGCTGAAGAAGCGGCCTCATTGCGGCAGGGCTTTCGCTACTGCCCGCGCTGCGGTCGAGAAATGACCGACCGGCAGGCGTATGGCCGCTTGCGCCGGGTCTGTTCCGACCCAGCCTGCCGCTTTGTCCAATTTATTGACCCCAAGGTCGGCGCGGCGGTGCTGGCCCTGAGCGACGATAACCGGGTGCTACTGGTCAAACGCAACATTGACCCAGCCCGCGGTACCTGGTGCCTGCCCGGCGGCTTTATGGAAATCGGCGAGACGCCCCAGACTACGGCCATCCGCGAATGTCAGGAAGAAAGCGGCTTCACCGTGGAGATCGCCGGCCTGATTGATGTGTATTATTACGAGAATTATCGCGGCAGCGGGGTGTTGATTGTCTACCACGGGCGCATCACCGCCGGAACCGCCCAACCCAACGACGATGCCGAAGCCGTGGCCTTCTTCGGCCCGGACGAACTGCCCCCTGACATCGGCTTTGCCTCCAACCTTGACGCCCTGGCCCGCTGGCGCGAAGGCCGGCTCTAATCCAGCGAAATTTAAGGTAATAGGGACGATGGAAGATTATTCAACTGAATCTCCCATCTCCTTATGGCTGCGGCTCAAAATGGCCGGGGCGAAACCTTAAGAACCGGGGGAATCGAAAGGAAAATTTGCCTGTTCCTACCGCTCTTGTGCTAAAATAGCCGCGTATGAGCGAATTGACGACTCTCCGCCAACAGTTGGTCCAATTAGAACAGGCCCGGCAGCTTCAGGCGCAGCGGCAGGCCCGGCTGTTCCGGTTGGGGGCGGCCCTGGCGACAGCCCTGGACGAGACCGAGATCTGCCAGCGGGTTGTGGAGGGGTTGCAGGATGAGGTTCTGGGGTACGCCTACGTGGGGATGTTTCTGGTGGATGAACGTCTGGGCGTCCGGATTGAACGGGCCAGCGCCGGTTTGCCCGCCTCAAGTTTGCCGCTGCGCTTGGCCTCCAGCCAGGGTCTCAGCGAAAAAGCGCTGCTGGATGGCGCGCTGCACTACACCCCTGATGTAACTCAGGCCGCCGGCTATGTGCCCCGCCTGGGCAGTGGGGCCGAGGTGGATGTGCCGGTAAAAATTGGCGAGGAGGTGGTCGGCGTCCTCGTGGTCGAGAGCCGCCGGCCCCACGCCTTTGACCAGGAAGATTTTCATCTGCTTAGCTCGGCGGCTACGCAGGCCGGGTTTGCCCTGGGCTGGGCCAGGTCGCTGGGCGAAACCCAACAGCGGGTGGCCGAATTGGTCACTATCAATTACATTAGCCAGGCCCTGGTGTCGCAGTTGGATTTGGAAGCCTTGTTCGAGTTGACCGGCGAACAGGTGTGCCAGAACTTCGCCGCCCAGGTTGTCCACGTGGCTCTGTACGACCCCCAAACCCAGTTGATCCATTTTCCTTATAAGTTTGACCGAGGGCAGCGTTTGACCAATGAAGCGGTCCCCTACGGCCAGGGCCTGGTCTCCAAGATCATCAGGTCGGGCCAGCCGCTGTTAATTAATTCCAACCTGCAACAGTACAAAGCGGAATTGGGCTTAGATACCCCGGCCGGCCTGCCGTCCAAATCTTACCTGGGGGTGCCCATTACGGTGAATGACCCCGGCAGCGGGCAAGCGGTTATCGGCGTGATCAGTGTGCAAAGCACCGAGCGGGAGAACTATTTTGATGAGTCTGATATGCGCCTGTTGGTAACGATTGCCGCCCATGTGGGGGTCGCTATTCACAACGCCCGGCTGTTTGCCGAAACCCGCCAGGCCAGAGAAGCCGCCGAGGCCGCCAATCTGGAACTGTCTCAAACCTTGCAAGACCTGCGGGCTGCTCAAACCCAACTGGTTGAAGCTGAAAAAATGGCCGCGCTGGGCGGGCTGGTGGCCGGCGTAGCCCACGAAATTAACACCCCAATCGGCGTTGGCGTTACCGCGGCCTCGCTGCTGGCCGAAAAAACCGACGACCTGCGCGATACCTTCCGCCAGGGTCAAATGAAGCGCTCTGATTTGGAAAAGTATCTCGATTTGGCCGGCCAGAGCAGCCAGATGATTTTGAGCAACCTTAACCGCGCCGCCGATCTGATCCAAAGTTTCAAACAGGTTGCCGTTGACCAGTCCAGCGAAGAACGACGCGCCTTTCCGGTCAAAGCGTACCTGGAAGAGATTCTGCTGAGTTTGCGCCCCAAACTCAAGCGGACGAATCTGACGGTCAAAATCAATGGCGATGACGACTTGAGCCTGGATAGCTATCCAGGCTCATTTGCTCAGATTGTAACCAACCTGGTGATGAACTCGCTGATGCACGCTTATGACCCTGACCAGGCCGGTTACCTGGTTTTTGAGGTAAAGCGAAAAGGCAGCCGTTTTATCTTCAAGTACAGCGATGATGGCAAAGGCATCCCCAAAGAGAATCTTAACAAAATTTTTGAGCCATTCTTCACCACCCAGCGCGGCCGGGGCGGCAGCGGGTTGGGACTGCACATTATTTACAATATTGTTACCCAAAAGTTAGGGGGAAATATTCGCTGTGAAAGCGAAGTAGGGGTTGGTACAAAATTTACGATTAATGTTCCCCTTGAAATTGACAAAACATTGCGGTCACAGGAGAAGCATTTATGACAACGAGTCCCGAAGCAACGGTTTTTCTTGAGGATGACGCCCTGGTATTTGCTACAGAAGAAATGGAACCACTCACACCGCGCGAGCAGGAAAATTGGAAAATTATGATCGTGGATGACGAGGAAGAAATCCATCGAGTGACCCGCCTGGCCCTGAGCGACTTTAAATTTGAGGGCAAGGGCTTAACCTTAATCAGCGCCTATTCCGGCCACGAGGCCCGGCAGCAGTTGCAAACCTACCCGGATGTGGCCCTGGTTCTGCTCGATGTGGTGATGGAAACCGACGACGCCGGTTTGCGGGTCGCCAAATTTATCCGCCAGGAGTTGGGTAATCAGTTTGCCCGCATTATTTTACGGACCGGTCAGCCGGGCCAGGCGCCCGAAGGAGCGGTGGTGCTGAGTTATGATATTAACGACTACAAAGCCAAAACCGAGTTGACCACCCAAAAACTGTTCACCACCGTCGTAACTGCTTTAAGAACCTTTCGCCATCTTTTAGCCATTGAATTTCACCGCCAGGAGATCAATAAAATCGCCCAGGCCTCCACCCGCTTTGTGCCGCGCGAGTTTTTACAGGTGCTGCAAAAAGACAGCATTGTTGAAGTTGAATTGGGCAATCATATCAGCAGCGAAATGACGGTGATGTTTTCCGATATTCGTTCCTTTACTACTCTGGCCGAAATGATGACGCCGCAGGAGAGTTTTAGTTTTGTCAACGCCTATCTGCAAGAAGTCAACCCGATCATCCACGAAAACGGCGGCTTTGTGCTCAAGTACATGGGCGATGGCATTATGGCTATCTTCCCCGACCAGGCCGATGATGGGGTGCGTGCCAGCATCGCCAAGCTCAAACAGGTGATGCGCTATAATGAACAGCGCCAAAAACTGGACTATCAACCGATACAAATTGGGATTGGCTTGCATACCGGCCCGCTGATGATGGGCATTTTGGGCGATTCGGCCCGGATGCAGGGCGATGCGCTCTCCGACAGCGTTAACCTGGCAGCCCGGTTGGAGGGATTGACCAAATTTTACGGCGTCTCATTAATTATCAGTGAAACCGTGCTGCGCCGGCTGGCAGACCCAAACCGCTACAATCTCAGGTTTTTGGGCAAAGTTCAGGCCAAAGGGCGCGAAACACCCATTGCGGTGTTTGAGGTGTTTGATGGCGACCCGGCCGACATGATTGAAATCAAGCAGCAAACCAGAGCAGATTTTGAACAGGGATTGACCGCTTACCATCAGAAGCAATTTCCCGAAGCCAGCGTCTACTTCAACAATGTTCTTAAACGCAACCCCGAAGATAAAGCCGCACGCCTGTATATGCAGCAGGCGGCCCATCGCATGGTTCATGGGGTTCCCGCTGATTGGAGTGGCGTGGAAATCATGCACGAGAAATGAGGTTCGTGCCCGGCTGTCTTCTGCGCTAAAAAAATTTATGTTAATTCGTGCAATTCGTGGCAAAAAATGTTTGGTTTTGGCTCGTCCAGGTTAGAAGTTAATTTAGCTCGACCCGCTGGCCAGTGGCGGCGGCCAGATAAGCGGCGTAAATCACCCGAATGACCTCCAGCCCTAACTGGCCGTCGGCGCGGGCCGGTCTGTTTTCGGCCACTGCCGCCACAAAATCCTGGCACATGGCCAGGTGGCCGGAACTCCAATCTTCGTCGGGCAGGGGGGTGCTCCAGCCGGCGCTGGTGCTGGTTTTTTCCATAATATATTCGCTGCCTAA
>JAAUSP010000211.1 GCA_012032575.1 Anaerolineales bacterium
CTGCTGGCGCAGGGAGGTATGGGCGCTATTTATCGGGGCTTTGATGCCACTCTCGATGTTCCGGTGGCGATCAAAGAAAATTTTTTCCAGACGCCGCAGGGGATACGCCAGTTTCAGCAAGAGGCCCGGATTCTGGCCCGGCTGCACCACCCCGGCCTGCCGCGCGTGGTCAATCATTTCAGCGTGGGCGACCAGCAGTACCTGGTGATGGATTTTATCGAAGGGCAGGACTTGTGGGAAATGGTCACCCGGCGCGGCCAGCCGTTGAGCCAGCGGCAGGCGCTTGACTACATTATCCAGGTCTGTGACGCCGTGCAGTACCTGCACCAGCAGAATCCGCCCATCATCCACCGCGACATCAAACCGCAAAATATCAAAATCACCCCCGACGGCCGGGCCGTGCTGGTGGACTTTGGCATTGCCAGGGTCATCAACAGCGACAGCCTGACTGATACCGGCGCGCGCGGCGTGACCAGCGGCTTCTCTCCGCCCGAACAGTACAGCGGCACCGGCACTACCCCGGCCTCCGACATCTACGCTCTCGGCGCGACCCTCTACGCGATCCTGACCGGTCAAAAGCCGCCCGACAGCGTCAGCCTCATGGCCGGCGAAGCCACCTTCGAGCCGCCCGACCGGCTTAACCCCAAGCTGAGCCGCCAGGTTGTGGCGGCCATCGAACACGCCATGCAGGTGCAGCGCAGCGACCGCCCGGCTTCGGTGGGGTTGTGGCAGCAAACCCTCAAAGCGATCTGGGAAACGCTGCCCGACGACGATACGGCCCTGCTGGCTATGTCGCCGGTGACGGCCTGGCTGGTGGACTCAGCCGGGCAGGCCCACCGGCTCAGACCAGGCATGCTGATTTTCGGCCCGGTCCGCGATGAAGGTATTCCTGCCAGCGAACTGTTGGAGACCTCGCCCTACGTAAAGTTGGAATTCGATGGGCGGCACTGCCTGATTTATAATCCGGCTAATATGGTCGGTGTGACCATTAACGACCAGCCGGTGGGACCGGAAGGGCAGCCCTTCAATGTGGGCGACTGGCTGCGCATTGGTCGGGCCACCTTTGCCCTGACCGATACCGAACCCAAAGAGCGCAGCCCCCTGCCCAGCATCCTCCTCAACCAGGCCGCCGACGAGCCAACCGAAACGGCTTATGTGCCCGTGCCGGTGCTGCTCAGTCCCGCCCCCGTTCCGCCTGCCGCCCCGCCGCTTCCCGCCGCCGGACCCACCGAAATCAACTCGCCTGCCCCAGGCCGAACCTTCAATTGGGGCTGGACCGTCGCCGCCGTCGCCCTCGTCGTGTTGGTCGGCCTGGGAATTTTTATGCTGTCCCGCAACAACACATCCATTGCCCAGGTTGACCCAACCGCCACACTCACCGCCTCTCCTTCCACGCCAACCTCCGCCTCCCAGCCTCCAACCTTCCAACCTTCCAACCTGCCCACTCCTTCCCCCCAACCTTCCAACCTTCCAACTTCCAACCCGCCCTCTCCCACCGTCCCCTCGAACCCATTTCGCCCCTGGTCCTCCAGACTGTGCCAGAGCGGGGCGCGGAACAACCGCTCGATACGCCGATTGAGCTGACCTTTGACCAGCCGATGGACCGGGCCAGCGTCGAGAAAGCCTTCGCCATCGAGCCGGGGGCGGCGATTGACGGTGCTTTCGAGTGGGGCGATGACCAAACCGTGCGTTTCAGTCTGAAAGAAGGGTTTCAGCGCGGTCAGCGCTACCGGGTGCGTCTGGCCGAAACAGCCACCAGCCAGGCCGGTCTGCCTCTGCTGCGCCCGTTTGAGCTGCGGTTCAATGCCGCCGGCTTTTTGGAAGTGGTCAACGTGCAGCCCGCCGCCGGGACCACCGAGATTTTGGCCGATAATACCGTGACCGTGTTTTTCAATCGTCCGGTTGTACCCTTGGGCGCACTGGAGTCCGGCGGGGGCAGTCTGCCCGACCCGCTGACCTTTACGCCGCAGGTACCGGGCCAGGGCGAATGGCTCAATACCTCGGTCTACCAGTTCACTCCCGACGATACGGGTTTTGAACCGGCGACGGAATATACCGCCCGCGTGTCTGCCGGCTTGACCGATGTATTCGGCCAGGCGGTGCTGGCGGACGATTTTGAATGGACTTTTACCACCATCAGCCCGGCGGTGATCGGCAGTGTGCCGGCGGCGGATGATTTGTATGTCAGCCCCGCGCCGGTGATCAGCGTTACCTTTAATCAGGAGATGGACCGGGCCAGCGTCGAAGAGAATTTGTTGCTGCTGAACGAGCAAAGCGGCCAGCCGGTCCCCGGCGAATTTGCCTGGGCCGAGGTGGGCTTGATACCGCCCCCGCCGACCGACGAGTTTGGCAATATCCTCTACGAATACGACGAACAGGGTATGCCTGTTCTGCCCGCGCAGGAACCGGTCGGGGTGGAGACGGTCACGTTTACCCCGGCGGAACCGCTGGAAGCAGGCGCGGCCTATCAACTTGTTTTGCCGAAGGGGGTCAAAGGGGCGCTCGAAGCTACTGAGACGGCGAGCGACTACAACACCACCTTTACCGTCTCCCCAACGCCGGCAGTTGCCAGCACCAACCCGCCCGATGGCGAGCAGTTTGCCGACGTTTACCAGGGGCTTGACATTACCTTCAACGCGCCGATGAGTCCGGCCAGCGTGATTTTTGGTCAAAATCTCATCATCGAGCCGCAGGTCGAGGCGACGGAAGTTTATACTTACTGGTCGCAAAACGACATGCAGTTGAATGTCGGTTTTCCCCGGCGCGAAAACAGCGAGTATACCGTCACTCTGCGGGCCGACATCGAGGGGCGCTACGGCCAGCCGCTGGGCCAGGATACGGTCATTCGCTGGAAAACGTTGAAGCAGACGCCTTACGTGCATCTGGTCAGCCCCAAAATTGCGACCTACAACGGCTACCAGCCGCAAACCTATGTCTACATGACCGTCCGAAACGTCAACCAGATCAACTTTAATCTCTACCGCCTGTCGCGGGATGAATTTTTGGGGTTAAGCGAAAGCGCGTTTGCCGGCTGGGACGATTACCAGCAGTGGGCCAGCTTCCAGCCCGACCCGGCCAGTCTGGTCGGAAGCTGGAGCCAGGCGACCGATCCCGCCGTTTATGAAAATTATGTTTATAAGGTGGATGTCAGTCAGGCGGTGGCTGGTGGTCAGCCGCTTCCGCCGGGGTTGTATTACCTGGAAGCGGCGGTCCCGCCTGAAAATATCTATCCCGAAGCCCAAAACGCCGATACCAGCGAGGCCATTGACCGGCAACTTTTGATTGTGAGCAAGAAAAATGTTACCCTCAAACAGGGCCGAGGCGACATCCTGGCCTGGCTGACCGACCTGCAAAGCGGCCAACCCACCGCCGCTGCGCCTATCGCCCTGCTGGTCAACCGGCAGGAGACGGACCAGGATCAGACGGATGCCGACGGTGTGGCAACCTTTACCTATGGTAATTTGCCCACCGATGTGCCCAACTCGCTGGTGGTTTTCAGCGGCAACCCCGACCAGCCCGGCGATGATTTCGCCGTCGGCGTGACTACCTGGAGCGCCGGGATCAGCTCCTTTGATTTCAATATTTACGGGACTGATTTTGGCGGCTATGCCGGTTTCAGTTACGGCAGTGCTTACAATGGCTACATTTACACCGAACGGCCCCTCTATCGGCCCGGCCAGACGGTCAATTTCAAAGCCATCATCCGGGCCGACGACGATGCCAATTACACTATTCCGACCGTCCCCACGGCGACCGTGCAGATTTTCGACGGGATGTACCGCCTGATTTACAACGAGGAACTGCCGCTGAACGATTGGGGTACGCTCAACGGCTCGTTGACTCTCAGCGACAATGCCGGGCTGGGCAGCTACAATTTGCAGGCATCGGTCGAGGGGGTCACTTTCTACGGCAGTTTCCAGGTGGCCGCCTATCGCAAACCGGAGTTTCTGGTCAATGCCGTCACCGACAAGAGCGAGTACCGTCAGGGCGAAACGATCAAGGTCAGCGCCCAGGCCGACTTCTTTGCCGGCGGGCCGGTCTCCAATGCCGAGGTGCGCTGGACGCTGCTAACCGGGCCTTATGCCTTCCAATATCAGGGGTCGGGTTACTATGATTTTATTGACCCGGACGAGTTGCAGCGCCGCGCCTATGAATATTACGACGCCGGCTACAGCGAACGCATTGCCGACGGCGAAGGTACCACCGACGCCCAGGGCCGCTTCACCTTTGAAGTTCCCGCCGACATCGCCGCCCGCGTGGCCAGCCAGAAATTCGCCTTTGATGTGGCTGTGACCGACATCAACGACCAGGAAGTGGCCGCCCAGGCTAATGCGATTGTCCACAAGGGTGATTTTTACGTCGGTTTGCGCCCGGAGAAGTACGTGGGGCAGGTGGGCGTGGACAATCCGGTTGAAGTACTGGTGGTGGATTGGGCCAGCGATCCCGTGCCCAATCAGGAAGTCGAAGTGGTGGTGGCCGAGTATAATATCTATAGCGTGCAGCAGTTCGACCCAGCCTCGGACCCGAACAACCCCAACGATGTGTACGCCTGGGAAAATATCGTCGAAAATGTGGCCGTTTTCACCACCACCGTTACCACCGGCGCGGACGGTAAAGCTGTCGCCAACTTTGTCCCCGACAAAGCCGGTAACTACAAAGTTTACGCCCGCGCCATTGATCCGCAGGATCAGGAAATTCGTTCGGCCACCCTTATTTGGGTCAGCGGGGCGGAGTATGTCAACTGGGGCCAGGAAAACAACGACCGGATTGATCTGGTCACTGACCAGAAACGGTATAATGTGGGCGACACGGCCAATATCCTGGTGCCACATCCCTTCAGCGGGACGGTCACAGCCTTAGTCACGCTGGAGCGGGGCCATGTGTATGACCACTTCATCACCCAACTGGACAGTAACAGCGACCAACTGCAAATCCCCATCACCGAGGAATTGATCCCCAATATCTACGTGTCGGTGGTGATTATAAAGGGAATGGACCCCCCCCCTTCCCCCCCCCGTAACGGGGGGGGGGGCAGGGGGGGGGTGGCCTGCCTTCCGGGTGGGCTATGTGCGCCTGCCGATCACGCCCCGAGAGAAGGAGCTGAAAATCACCCTGACCCCCAACAAGCCGGAGGATGAAACCTACCAGCCCGGCGACAGCGCCGAGTATCAGGTGACAGTGACGGATGTGCAGGGCGAGCCGGTTAAGGCGGAACTGTCGCTGGCGCTGATTGACAAGGCGGTGCTGGCCCTGATGCCCGATACGCCGGGCGAACTGCTCAGCACCTTCTGGTCGCAGCGCTCGCTCAACGTGGAAACGTCGAGTGGTTTGACCCTGGCCCTCGACCGGATCAACCGTTCGCTGGATGAAAAGAAGGGCGGCGGCGGTGGCGATGGCGCAATCGGGCCAGACTCGGTGCGGCAGAACTTTGCCGATACGGTTTTGTGGCTGGCCGATTTTGTCACCGACGAAAACGGCCAGGGCACGGTCACGGCCACCCTGCCCGACAACCTGACCACCTGGGTGATGATCGGCAAAGGCGTCACCGGGGCGGATACTCTGGTGGGCGAAAGCCGGGTGGAGATTGTCAGCAGCAAGCCGCTGCTGATCCGGCCGGTCACGCCGCGCTTCTTTGTGGTCGGTGATGAGGTCAAGCTGGGCATGATTATCCAGAACAACACCGCGGAGCCGCTGGAGGTCGAACCGAGCTTTGTGGCCGAAGGCTTGACCATTGCCGCTGCGGATACAACGCCGGTGGAACTCGCCGCCGGGGAGCGGGTGCGGGTGGATTATAATGTCACCGTCACCGATGTTGAGGTGGCTCGCCTGACGATGGGCGCAAAATCCGCCGATTTGGGTGACGCCGTCGCTTTTGAGCTGCCCATCTATCACCTGAGCACGCCCGAAACCGTGGCTACGGTTGGTGTGCTCGACGAGACGGGCGGGCGTATCGAAGGGATTGCGCTGCCGCGCAGTTTCGACCCCAGCCAGGGGGATCTGGTGGTGAATGTTGACCCCAGCCTGGCCGCCAGCACCCGTTCCGGCCTGACCTACCTGGAGCATTTCCCCTACGAATGTACGGAGCAAACGGTCAGCCGTTTCTTGCCCAATATCTTCACCTACCGGGCTTACCAGGAACTGAAGCTGGAAAACCCGGAACTGGCCCAAAAACTGCCGGCCCTGGTCAACGAAGGCTTGCAGCGGCTCAACAGCCAGCAGCATGTGGATGGCGGCTGGGGCTGGTGGCTCAACGACAGCAGCGACCCCTTCCTGACCGCCTATGTGCTGCTGGGGCTGGTCGAGGCCCGGCACCTGGAGTTTACGGTAGACCAGACGACAATTGATATGGCCCTGGCTTACCTGGATGCCAGCCTGATCGCGCCCAAAGATGTGGCCGAACCCTGGCAGGGCAACCGGCAGGCTTTTATCCTGTACGTCATGGCCGAGGCCGGTTCCAGCGACCTGAGCCGCAGCGTGGCCCTGTTTGAGCAGCGGGAACGGCTGGATTACTTTGGCCGGGCTTTCCTGGCCCTATCCATGTATCTGGCCGACCCCGAAGCGAAGCAAATTGACACCCTGCTGGCCGACCTGACCGACGCGGCCATCGTCAGCGCGACCGGGGCGCATTGGGAAGAACCAACGGTGGATTACTACTCCATGAATACCGACACGCGCAGCACGGCCATTATCGTCGCGGCTCTGTCAAGGATTCAACCTGACCAGCCGGTGCTGGCTCAGGCAGTCCGCTGGCTGATGAGCGTCCGCCAGAACGGCGGTCACTGGCAAACCACCCAGGAAACCGCCTGGGCGATCATCGGGCTGACCGATTGGATGATCGCCAGCGGCGAACTGGCCGCGGATTATAGCTGGAATGTATCGCTGAACGGCGCGGAAGTAGGCGAGGGGGAAGTTGATCCCGAAAATCTGGACCAGACGACCCAACTGAGATTCGAGATTGGCGATTTGCTGGCTGATACGGTCAACCGGCTGGCGGTAGAGCGCGATGCCACCGGCGGCGCGGCCGACGAAGCCGGCAACCTTTACTATGCGGCTTACCTGACCACCTTCAAGCCAGTGGCCGAAGTAAAAGCATTGGATCGAGGCATTTATGTTTCCCGGCAGTACAGCCTTCTTTCCCCCTCCCCTCAGAGGGGAGGGTAGGGGAGGGGGTCCCGATCTCCGAAGCGAAGGTCGGCGACTTGATTGAGGTCAAACTGACCATTGTCGCGCCGAATGATCTGCACTATGTCCTGGTCGAAGACCCGTTCCCGGCTGGGGCCGAAGGGGTAGACAGCAGCCTGGCGACGACGAGCCTGGCAGCGCAGTCGCCGGAGGCTGGCCTGAGCAAGGTGGAAGATGGAGACAAGTATGGGTTCGGCTGGCAGTATTTCTCGCACAGCGAACTGCGTGATGAGAAGGCAGTGCTTTTTGCCTCCTATTTGCCCAAGGGAACTTACGAATACATCTACACCCTGCGTGCCTCGATTCCCGGCGAGTACCGGGTTATTCCCACCCATGCCGAGCAAATGTACTTCCCCGAAGTCTTTGGCCGCAGCGATGGCGGGGTGTTCGAAATCACCGAGTAAGGTATTCTTGAGTGCTCGTGTTGCGTCTTCCGTTTATCTTACGCAACACGTTTTGGCCGATTTGAACCGGGAAGTGCCTGAGCTTTAAACTCTCAAAAAAAACGCCGTGTAGCCCTCTGTTAACGGCGTTTTTTATTGGGGGTAAGCTGTCAATTGGACAAATTATGTTATAATGCTGGGACTATTTTTTGGCGCTTACAGGAACTTCCAATGATGGATGAGGATAAGACCAAAGCCCAATTGATTGCCGAGCTGGTCGAACTGCGCCGGCGCAATACTGCTTTAGAGGCCACCAGCGCAGAATGTCAGGCTGCTAAAGCCGCCCTGCGAGAAAATGAGCAAAGATTGGAACTGGCCTTGCGCGGGGCCAATTTGGGTGTCTGGGATTTGAATGTTCAGAACGGTGAGATTATCGTTAACCGACGAGCGACTGAAACGTTAGGCTACGCGCCCGATGAAATTGAGCCGTCTCTCCGTTGGTGGGATGAGCGCACCCATCCTGACGATCTGTTGCGGCTGCGTGAGGCCTGGCAGGGGCATATTACCGGCAAAACACCTTTTTATGAGTGCGAATATCGCTTGCGCAAAAAAACAGGTGAATGGAAATGGGTTTTGGATCGGGGCAAAGTAGTGGAATGGGATCAGCAGCAGCAACCTTTGCGTGCCACCGGAACCAACCTCGACATCACCGAACGCAAACAAATCGAAGAAGCGCTTCAAAAACTCAACCGCGAACTGGCACTGCTAAATAACGCCAGCCAGGCGTTTAATTCCAGCCTGGAACTGGATGTGGTGCTGGTCAGCCTGCTCGAAGAAGTGCGCCCTCTGCTGGGGGTCATCGGCGCTTCGGTCTGGCTCATTGACCCCGAAACCGGCGAATTGGTTTGCCGCCAGGCTTCGGGCGCTCATCGGATCACCCTGGCCGGCTGGCGCTTGCCGTCTGATGTAGGAATCATTGGCTGGGTGACTCGGCATGGGGAGAGCTTGATTGTGTCTGATGTGCAGGGGACCCGCGCCATTTCAAAGAGATTGAGAACATCCTGGATTTAAAGCTCCAATCTATTCTGGCCGTACCATTGCGCTCTAAAGAAAAGATTATCGGCGTGCTTGAGGTGGTAGATACCCAACCCCATCGCTTCACCAAAAACGAACAGATGCTGGTGGAGTCGCTGGCGGCGACGGCGACGATTGCCATTGAAAATGCCCGCTTATACGAGCAAACCCGGCGCGATGCCGAAACCCGGGCCGTGCTGCTGCAAGAAGTCAATCACCGCACCAAAAACAACCTGGCCGCGATTATTGGTCTGCTGCACCTGGAACAGCGCCACGACATGAGCGAGGAAGCCCGTACCGTTTACCAAACCATCATGCACGATCTCATTAGCCGGATTCACGGTCTGGCGACCGTTCATCGCCTGCTCTCCAGCGCCGACTGGTCGCCCATTTTATTGAGCGAACTGGCCACCAAAGTTATCCATTCAGCCTTGCAAGCGCTGCCGCTGGATAAAAATGTAACGGTTGAGGTGTCGCCTTCGCCGGTAAAAATAGCGCCGAAACTCGCCAATACCGTCGCCCTGATTATCAATGAATTGACCACCAATACTGTCAAATATGCCTGGCCCACCCGTGATCTTGGCTGTATTTCGGTGCGAATTGAGTTGGTCAACGAGGAAGTATTGGTTGAGTTTCACGATGATGGGCCGGGTTTCCCGGCCGAGGTGTTGAGCCTGGAACGTCACAGCGTGGGCTGGGAACTGATCCAGACTCTGGTTCAACAAGGGTTGCAGGGTAAAGTGAGTTTGCACAACGACCACGGGGCCGTGGCAACGGTTCGCTTCCCGCAGCTTGTTTAGGGGGTAAAATGAAGTCTGGATTCGTAAGAATTTTATCAATGCTATTTTTGTTTGTTATCACAACCGGACTGGCGGCAGCCCAGGAGCCGGATGGTCAGGCCTACACCGTCCAGGCGACCGATACCCTGAGTTCACTGGCCGTGGATTTCTACCAGAACTATGCCGCCTGGCCGGTCATTCAGATGGCGACCAACGCCAAAGCGGCCCAGGACAGCCGTTTTAGCCCCATTGAAAATTCCGACCAGCTCTCGGCCGGGCAATTGATCTGGATTCCCACCCCAGCCGAGGCCGAACGACTGCTGGGCGGCGGTATCGAACTGGGGCCGCCCGAACTCAAACCGCTCACCCCGGAGATGCTGGCCGAATTTGAAACCTTCGTTGAGAGCGCCCGTGAACGGTTCCGCATCCCCGGCGCGGCGGTGGTCGTGGTGCAGGGGAATCAAATCGCCTTTGCCAAAGGCTTTGGCGTCCGTGAGTTGGGCCAGCCCGACCCGGTGACGCCCGAAACGGTTTTCCCGGTTGGCTCAACCACCAAAGCCATGACCTCGATGCTCATGGCAACCCTGGTTGATGACGGCAAACTGGCCTGGGACCAGCCGGTAGTTGAGATCTGGCCCGACTTTAAACTGTCCGACCCGGAGATAACGCCCCAAATCCGGGTGCGGCATCTGCTCAATATGAGCAGCGGCGTCCCGCGTGTTGATCTGGTCTGGAGCGGGGCCGGCCTGACCGCCGAGCAAATAATGGTTTCGCTGGCCGAGTTGGAGATCAAGACTCCGCCCGGAGTAGCCTACCGTTACAACAACCAGATGGTGGCGACCGGGGGGTACATCGCCGCGCTGGCTGCGGGGGGGCAGTATGGCAACTTGCTCCAGAGCTATTCTGACCTGTTGCAGGCGCGAATTTTCAACCCCATCGGCATGAGCAGCGCCAGTACCTCGATTGAGGCGGCTCAAGCCCAGCCCAATCATATCACCCCGCACGATTTTACCCTGGCGGGTGAGGTCATCCCCACCCATTACCACGCCGACCCTGATATTACCCCCGCCGGGGCTGTCAACGCTAATGCCCTGGATATGGCTCGCTTTGTTATGACCGAACTGAGTGAGGGCGTCACCCCGGATGGCAACCGCGTTGTTTCAGCGGCCAACCTGGCCGAAACCTGGCAGCCGGCGGTCAAGGTGACGAAAACGCTCAGTTACGGCATGGGCTGGTTTATTGAAGATTTTCGGGGGGTGCAGGTTATCTGGCACGACGGTGACGTGCTGGGGGCCAAGGCTATGATTGTGTTTGTGCCCGAAGCGAACATCGGGCTGGTGGTGCTGACCAACCGTACCATTTCCACCGGCTTTAGCTACAGTGTGCGCTACCATCTGCTGAACCTGCTCTACGGACAGGAGTTTGAGCAGGAGGAGCATTTTAACACCCAGTGGGATGAATTTCTGGTCGCTATTGCCTCCATCCGGGCCAAACTCAATCCGCTGGTTGACCCCGCCGAAGTTGCGCCATACATAGGCGAGTACGAAGGCAGTTGGCGGGTCGAGTTGAGAGACGATAATACCTTGTGGGCGGTGCGTGGACCCTACGGCTGGCAGTTGCTGCAAGCCGACTCGCCGGATGAGTTTGTGGTCAACAATGGGTTTGGCCTGGCCACCCCGCTCAAATTTGTCAAAGACGAAACCAGTGGCGAGATGCTCATGACCTTCACTCTCACGTCCGGTGAAGAAGGAAACTATCGCCGACTGTCGCCGTAACTTTCAATTTGGTTTCTAATTTTTTCGCCACCCAGGTAGCAGACTCAGTGGATCCAAATTTACCAACAGCGGCGGCGTGGGAGCCTGCTCCGCTTCAAAATTGGATCTACTGAGACTTAATTTTATGGGTGTGCAAAATGAGTTGTAGGACAAACTAACAGTTTGTCCTACGTTTTCAACTCAAATTGG
>JAAUSP010000212.1 GCA_012032575.1 Anaerolineales bacterium
ATTTATCAATCTTTTTGATTTTATGATAATTCTATCATTTCTTATTCGGTTCTCAAAAGGAAACAATCAATTTGTCTCTCGTATTTTTATCTTGAACCGCAAAACCCGCAAGAGCGTGTTCGTTGTCTCTCGCCATACTGGGCGTTAAAAACTCTCGCGTTCTTTTATCTTGATAATAAATGTTTTCATAATCCATTTTTATAAGAAGATTAGCAACTTCCAACCCTATAACATTATTTTCAACAATCGCGAGACAATCATTATAGATTTTACAAACATTATAGATTATTGTTGAAAACTCATCAGCCTTGACTTTTCCGCGGTATTCAACAACCTGCTCCAGGTTGTTTTTCTTAAAAATGTGAAATGTTGAATAATCTTCGCCATCTCCGCGAGCAACATCGGCGGTCAGGAAATAATCCGTATCTTGCTCGGGGTCTTCGAAAACCCAAATATTTCCGTCTTCTCCAGAAGTGTAGATAGGGTCTTGCGCGCGTTGTTCGAGAACGACAATTTTCTCACCTTCGATGACGGTTCGACCAGAGCCGACGAAACTGCAATTATGGGCGACAAAGTGTTCTGTTGTATAACTTTCATCTTCTTCAACTTGTAAGTTAAAAACTTCTATTTGTTGTTTTATTAATTTTTTATGTATTAATTTGGTTAAAGAATAGACAACATCATTATTTTTGCTTGTTTCCGGGAACGAACAAATAGCATCTTGTTCGGTTATTTTTTCAATTTCTAACCAATTTCCACTATTCAATAAAATCCTATGATTTCCGGTAAGTTTTGTTATTTTTTGGTTTGAAGTTGTTTTAACTTCATAATAATCATTAGAAAGTCGTTTATTGATAAACTCAACTTTCTTAAATCTTCCTTTATGGGTTAAAACTTTTTCACCAACCTGAATGTCTTTTATTTCTTTAAATCCTGTTTCGGTTGCAACGAGAGTTTCTCCCGCAAAACAACAGTATTCCTGCGCGATAAATCTTGGACTTTCCGTCTTAACCTCCTTATCAAACCAGGCTTGGTCTCGCTCCGGATGAACGTCCCACATCAACTTTATGGCGTTGAAATCATTTTCACCTTGTTCGGCTTTGTTATAGGTGTTATAGAACCAGCCCGAAGCCCCGTTCGGCGATGAAAGCGCGATGACTCGACCACCACCTGAAATTGTTGGCTTCAAAGCAATCCAAATTTCATCCATGTTCTCGATGTGCGCCGCTTCGTCGATGATAAGAAGGGATAAACCCTCTGACCGGCCAGCATCCGCCGCGGTGTTGAAGATTTGAGTTCGCTATAATTGCTTAATCGCAAAGATGTTTCGTTATTGACGACAACTTTCGCAACCTTTTGAAACCACGGAGGAAGGAGTTCAAGAATAACTTTAACTTTGGTAACGAAGTTCTTCGCAACCTCTTGCTTTGTTGCGATTACCATCACCATTTTTGATTGATTAAAAAGCATTAACCAAGCAACATAACCAGCGGAGACGGTTGAAATACCCAATTGACGAGATTTGAGAATGATGTTAAACTCATGGTCTATAAAATCTTGAATAACTTTGTCTTGGAAATCCCAAGTTTTAAATGGAAGGATGCCTCTCTGTTTGTGTTTGATTTTTGCGTAAGTATTTAAGAAATAAATCGGGTCTTTACCACATTTGTAAAGTTCCTTTAAGATTTCCTCTTTTTTGGATGAAGCATTCATGATTATTTCTTAATTTTTCTAACATTTAAAGACCCAGCAATTCCACCGCCGGCAATTGAAGTCATCTCTTTTATTGGTTTTGGAGAAATTTTAATTTTTATCATTATACTTTTCAAGCTTTTTAAGGAAGTTTTCTTTGTATTCATCTTTTCCGGCATTTTTTACTTCTTCAAACCCGGCGATGCGATACTTTCCTTGGGCTCTAACTTGTTGACGAATGTTGGAAATGCTTTCAACAAAGATTTCAAGGTCGCCAACTTGTTCCAGTTTCAATTCTTTTTCATAATTTTCTTGTATTCTTTTTTAAGAAAAGAAACAGCATCTTGAACCCGGCTTTCAATTTCTCCTTTATAATCTTTCTTGTGAAGGTTCGCCAAACGCTCTTCGCTTGTATAATTGACTTGCAAGATGTCTCGCTTAATGACGACACCAAATCCGTCCATAATGCGATTATCCTTCCAAGGCTCTCCCTCTTCTCTTCGTAAACCTATTTTAACCAGTTCGCCATCTTCATCCAAAGCCCCATCATAGGCTTTCGACATCGCCAAAGAAATACCTTTTAGAATGTCTATCGTATCAGCCATTTTTATTTACCTCTCGCTTGCTTCAAGAGATTTTGCAATCCGCTCATCGTTTTCTTGAAATCTTGAAGAGTTTTTGTTGATTGTGAATACATTTGCCTTATTCCATCTTCGGCTCTCGCCAAATCCTGGGTCTTTGGTTGAGCCGGAGCGGGTTGCCCTTATTCATTCCTTTAATTGGAACAACAGGATGTTTTGGAACAACCGGGTCAGGTTCCAATCCCAAATCCATTCGGCTTTCGGTTTTGGAGCGGCCGGAGGAGGTGGAGCGTCAGGTTCCAACCCCAAATCCAATTCCGCATCATCAACCGGCCCGACCGGGGGTGCCTTGGAGACAGCCGGGGCCGGAGCTGGTTTCGGTTGAGCCTGAACGGGTGTCGGAGCGGGTTTGGCGGGCTCAACCGCTTTTGCCGGGGCTGGAGCAGGGGCCGGCTTCGGAGCGGCCTGAACGGGTTCTGGTGCTTTTGGAGCGGGTGCCGAAATTGGTTGCGGGGGCGGCTCGCTCTTTGGAGCTTGAACGGCCTGCGCCGGGTCTTTCGGTTTATTTTTAACGCCCGGAGGCCTTCCGCGTTTTTGGCTTGTTGGATGGTTGTTGGAGCACCTGCTTCTGGTCCTTGCAGAGCTGGTGATTTCTCAGGCTCTGATTTGGTTGGCTCAACCGCTTTTGCAGGTTCGGGAGCTTTCGCAGGCTCCGCCTTGACCGGGTTAGGGGTTTTAGCAGGTTCTGTTGGTTTTTTATCCTTGTTCGCATCCAACGACTTTTGGAGCAAACTCTTTAAGTCGTCTTTCGGAGGAGTAACAGGCCCTCGTGAATGTGTTGGTTGAACGGACTTCGGCGGCTCTTTTGTTGCAACAGGAGGCAGGGTTGGTGCTTTTTTTGGTTCTACCGAAGGAGCCGGAGTGCTTGGGTCTTTTTGGCCTTGGACTTTCTTGTGCTGTTCAACGCCCCTTAAAAATTGGTCTTTTTCTTTTGGAGTTAATTTAGCAAGAAATTTTTCTTTTTTGGGAGAATCCCAAGTTGAAAACTTGCTAAACATTTCTTCCGGAGACTTGGAAGAAGCCTCGCCAATTGGTTGAGTCTGCCCGGCATCAACAATTTCAGGGAATACTTTTTGGAGGTCTAATTGAAGATTATTCATCAATTTATTTAATGGATTTTCATAAGATTTCATAATGCTTAAAGCGGTTGCGATTTTTTTAATTTCTCCTGGATTTAAACCTTTCTTAACTTGACCGGGGTCGCCGGTTTTGATGAAATTGCCGGCATTTGAGAGCGCTGTTCCGACATTTTTAGCACCTGCGCCAAGGCCCGCCAAGGCTCCTGCTCCTTTTGCTTTTGCCCGGTCAAAGAAACCCTCTTGATACATTTTAATGAACTCTTCACGAATGGCTTCGTTGATTTGTTCTTTCGGCAACTTTTTCAAGTTTTCTGTTAAAAGTTTTATTTTTTTCTCATCCATTTTTTATTTTGCTCCGGGCTCCTTTTTTGTATCATAACAATTTTCGCACATGTTAAACTTAATTAGGCAAACTTCATCTCTTATTCCTAAATTAAATCTTTTACATAAAGGACAATTATTATTATCTTTCTTCGTGATAAATAGTTTTTTCTTGACTATCAATTTATCTGTTTCGGTTATTTCTTCTTTTTCGTTGATTTCAATAGATTTTTTATCTTCTTGAAATTTCTTTTCTTTTTCTTCATTCCAGAAGTCTTTTGGATTGGTGTTGCATTTTTCACCAAACTTTTTTCCAATTTCTTCAATAATTCGGCTTGCTGTTTCTTTATCGTAAATCATTTGTTAATTTTCTCGTAAAGGTAAATACCACCAATAACTCCGACAACAACCCCTATCGAGGTTCCTATAATTGTTGCCGACCAATTTGTCTTTTCCTGAATGGCTATTTTTTCAACTTCAACAATTTGTTTATTTTTAACTTCAACAATTTCTTTACATTCTTCTTTTTGGTTTTTTATCTCACTTAATTTAAGTTCTAATTCTTGCTTATGTTTCAATTCGAGTTTATCTTTTTGTTGAAGAAGTCGCAGATTTCCATTTTGTTCTTGAAATTCTTTGTCGGCAAGAATGACCGCAACCGCTCGCTCATCAAAAAAGAACTCCATCATAATCAGCAATTTTGACCCTTAAAGAGAAAAGAAAATTTACCTTTTTTCTTATCTTTTCAAGGGTTAGTTTTTTGTCTTCTACACCAAGAGCGTCAAATGAGTAAAAAAAATAAAGGAGGGAACATAGAATTGAGATTATCTTTTTACTCATAGTGCTCCAAATTATAATGCTTTATAAGAAGTTGTTTAATTTTATTTTTATCTTTCTTGAAGAGAAGTTCGTATTGTTTTATTCTTTCATCTTGTTTTTTGGATAGTTCAAGAACTTGTTTTAAGTGGTTATTATCCATCTGTTTCATCAACTCGGTGTACTTCAAGATAATTTCATCTTTTTCTTTCATTTGTTTTTCGTAAAACTTCTCTTTTATTTTTATTTCTTCTTGATAAGAAGCGTGATTTAATGTTAAAAGTTTGCCGGTTTGTTCTCTGGAATAATAGTTCTGTCCGAAAATAATGCCGACAAGGATGATGATTACTCCATAGGGCCAGTATTTCTTGATAAGAAGAGATAAGAGCACAAGATAATTATTAGTTAATTTTTTTTACAACAAAATCCGGGTCATCAACCAAAATGTCGATGTCTGGTTCTGGCTCGTGAATTGGTTGAATAATATTTTGCGCTTGTTCTGCAACAGTTTTAACTCCGCCTGTTATTCGCATCATCAAAGCATCAAGAAGACTTTCCGCTCCGATGTATAAAGAAGTTAGGATGAGCCATGCCTCTGGGATGTCTTTTCCCATAACAACAAAAACCGTTGCTGTAATCCAGGCAAGAAATTTTCTTGAAATTGTCTTGTCTATCACTCTATCAACAAGAGCTTTTGGTGGTTTCAATCTCTTAAATGTTTGGCTTATTGCTTTTTTCATTTGTTCGCCTCTCCGGGAATTGTCGCAATCCCAAGATTGGCTGTCTTTTCGCCTCTCTTTTTCTTAACACCTCCAATAACAGCCGAAGCGATGCTCTCAAATTCGTCAAGAAGCCCGACAGCATCAATCAAAGAGACAATAACATCAACTTTTAAGGATGTCGGTTTATTTGATAAGGAAGATGCGAGATTCGCGAAAACTTTCTTAACTTCTGGATGATTTGCACCAACTTCGGCTTTTGTTCCGCCGACTTGGTAGAGAGTGTCCTTATTCAACTCTTCTTGAATGAGTTGTTTGAGGCTAATTCGCACATTTTTAAATAGTTTTATAGAGTTTTATGATTTTTTTGCTAGCATTATCTAAATCGTATTTTTGCATTCCAATAATGGATAATTGAAACGGAATAAAATAGAAGGAACCAGAACTTTTTCTTGAAGATAAAAATTGTTGAAAACCCCATAAAAAGTATTTATACATTTTTATAAACATTTATACACCCTTATAAAATTTTTAACAAATTCTTTTCGTAGAAAAATGTTATAACTATTTTCTCCAATTGTTCCAATCTCGACTTTATCAATAAGAAAAAGAATTAATCCGTTAGTAAACCAATAGATTTTCATAGAAGTTTAAAAGCCTTAACAAAATTTGGAGAAAAATCAATTACAATTGTAAATGAAGGTGTCCAAATCAAATAAAAAGAATAAAAGGGGCTGTATTCAAAAGAAAACAATTTTCTTCAAAGAAGGTGAAAATTTTTCCAACTTGTGGTTCAAAATGTTTCATAATGATTTATAAATCCCGACAAATTGTTTAAAATTTTTTTTATAAAATAAATCAAATGTTAATGTTGTAAGTTTATTAAACGGAATGCATTTAAAAATAATCATTTCATCATCGCAATAAAAATAAACGCTATACTTTTTGTATTTCATAATAGTTTAAAAAGTTTAACAAAATTGAAACGAAATGGAATAATTTTTCTTGAAGAACAATTATAATAATAAAAAGAACAATCCCAAGAGTTATAGAGAAAAGAAAAATCAAATTCACTACAAACGAAAAAAACACCATAATCAAGTCTTCTATTTCGGCAAAATCTTAAGTAATTCTTCATACATCCCGTATCATAGCAAATCCGTCGATTTTTGCAATCTCTATGTTTGATGAAGGTATTTCTTTCAACGCTTTGAGGTGAGAAATCAAAACAATAGCTTTAAATTGCTCTTTAATAATTTCCAAAATCTTCAAGAAAGCGTCAAGATAATTCTCATCAAGGCTTTCGGCAGGCTCGTCCAAAATGAAGAGGGAGGTTTTCGGGAGGGTTGAAAGGCTTGTTAGAGCCAATCTTATCGCGAACGCTGAAATGGTTTTTTCTGCTCCCGAACAATTTTCAATTGGAACGGGATAATTGCCTTTATTGAAAACGATGTTTAATTTATTATCGTCCGTCTCAAAATAAACATCAAACTTAACGAACTTTGAAAGGGTTGCTTTGATTTCCGCATTTAAGGCGTTCAAGGTGCTCTTGATAATCTCAAAAGGAATGCCGTTGCTGTGAAAACATTTGAGGTAGTACTCATAGGCATCAAATTGCTCTTTTAATTCGTTTTTCTTTTGATAGTTCTCAAACAGGCTTTTAAGACTTTGTTTGAAAGAGCCAATTGAAACATAAAGTTTTTCAAGGCTTTTTTCCAAATCTTTATTTTTGCTCTCAAGAGAAGATAATTCTTGCTTCTTGGTTTCGAGCAAAACCATTTTCTCTTTTGATGATTTGTATAGTTCTTGGTTTTCAAGAAACTCTTTTTGAGCCCCTCCAATTCTTTAAGTTCTATGCTTAATCGTTCCGCGATTAAAGAGTTCTTTGTGAGGCTGTTGTTGTTTTCATTAATCTCTCTTTCAAGCCGGTTAATCTCTTTAACAACGCTGTTAATCTTGGAGATTTTTTCATCAATTTGTTTGATTTTGTTTTGTTCTTCGGTCAGGTTGATTGGCTTTTTTTGAGTTTGAATGTTTTTCAACGCCATCTCGACCAAATTGATTCTATCTTTCGCCTCGTGAGCGCTTCGAATAAACTTGCAAGTTGGGAATTGATTTCCGCACGGAACCTCATCAAGAAGTTTGATTTCTTTTTCAAGCCCCGCCAAAATTAACGATTGCTCTTTTTCTTTTGACGAAATGTCCCGGAACTCTTCAATAACCTCTTCAATCTCATCCTTATTGTTTTTAAGACCAATCAAGTCATTTTTTTCAAGAAAATCATTTCCTTTTTTAAGGGATTGATTGTTGTTTTCAACCTTTTGTTTAAGCGAGACATTTTCTTGTTCCATCTTGGAAAGGGTTGAGTTGGTTTTGGTGATTTTTCGCTCGGTTTCGTCAAGGTCAATCTCTTTGATAAGTTTATCGCCGGAAACAAAAGAAGAAATCTCTTGCTTTTTGGATAAGATTTGTTCTTCAACCAATTGCTTTTCTTCTTTTAATGAAGAAATTTCTTTTTCTTTTTCAGCAAGTTGGTCTTTGGCTTCATCAATTTGTTTAAGAAAATCTTTATCTTCGAACTCTTTCAGGGATTTTTTGATAAAGTTCGCATCTTCTTTCGCAAGGTCGTGCTTCTGCTCCAAGAAGTCTATGTCTAGGAACTTGGAAACAATTTCCTTCCTTTTGGTTGAACCTTCTTCAATAAAGACGAGAGAACCGAATTGAGATGAAAACTGGGTCAAGATGAAATCATCAATTGTTCCAAAGATTTTTCTTATGTTTTCATCCGTCTTTGGTGTTGTGTCCCCATTAAGAGAAAGCTCCTCATCTCCTGAAATAACCTTAAAATCAACAAGACATTTTGCTTCTTGCACGACCCCCGATTTTGTTTTTTTATCGTATTTTTCAAGCTTTCGTTCAATAACATAGATTTTATCATCCATTTTGATGCGAACTTTCCCTATGGCGAACTCTTTTGTATAATTCACCAAGTCAATCAATTTTCGGGTGTTCTTTGCTGTTGAACTAAAAATGGTAAAAATAAGGGCTTCAATAAAAGAAGACTTGCCGGATGCGTTATTGGCGAACAAACCAACAACATCTTTTAATTTTGAGATGTCTATCTTGTTGTTTTCCCCGTAATTGAAGAAGTTCGACCACTCAAAATCAAGGATTTCATAAAAGCAATTTCGTTGCACCAACTCTTGTTGGCTTAAATCGATGTTATACTTCTTGTTAAGTTCGAAAACCTTGGAGAGCATTTCGGTTGGGAGATTGTTAGGTTTGAGAAAGTCTTGGATAAGTTCCTCTTGAACCGAAATATCCCGAAGGTTCTTTCGTTGGAGGTTGGTTATGATGTTTAGTTTGTTCTCGCTCAAATTGATTTTGGGAGCAAAATGAACGCTATGCGGTTTGTAATTGTAGGAAAGAAAATCTGCAACTTTGCGAGTTTGCTCGTAAGTGAGAGAGTAATCCGACACAATTCGCAACCGGGCTTCCAAGGGGATGTCGGTTGTTAGAAGGTTTCCGTCGTTGTCGACATCGATGTTTATAAAAGGATGAGGGTTTTTAATTTGATGTGCCGACAATCAAAATCATTTTTGTCGCGGATTTCCCAGATGAGAAAGCCTTTGTCGTTTTGTCGCCAAAGTTGTTCTGCACGAGACAGCCCGAATATCTTATTTTGCCGGCTTCGTCGAGGATTTGATTGCTCAAATGGAGATCCCCTAACATGGCGTAATCAAAATTGTTGAAAATGGAAATGTCGTGGTCGCCGTGTTCCATCATCCAACCGACATCCGTTCTAGACCCCTTTATAGCCCCGTGGTAGAGCGCTAGGTTGATTTTGGTCGGGTCGGTGGGGGTTAGGGTCCATCCGGCTTCATCAACGATTGAGAGGGCGTTTAAGACGATTTCGGTGCCTTTGAGAGGAACCTCGCAGGATTTCTTGAGGAGATGCAAATTCGGGATGCCGAGAGCGGAAACGATAGGGGAGATGGCGTCCTGGCGGTCTATATTCTTGAGCGGAATGTCATGGTTTCCTAAAATTATGAATGTTTCCGCGATGTTAGAAAGGTTCTTGAACAGGTTTCCACAAATTTCAACGAACTCCGGAGAAATGTTGGTTTTAGAATGTGCAATGTCTCCGCAAAGAACTATAAAATCTGGGCGTTCTTTGCGAAGGATTGAATAGAGTTCTTGAAAAATTGTGAGGTATTCGGCATGGAACTTTAAATTATGTATATGGATGTCCGAAAGTTGGATCAGTTTTACGGGTTTTTTCATCTTTTTTAGAGTAGCACGGAATAGAGGAAGAGGCAAGAAAAATTATTTAGACGATTTTGACTTTCTTGTTATTGTCTTTCCGCAAAATTTGGGAGTTTTTTTGGAAGTGGGTTGAGCGAGGTCTCGAAAGTTTTGTGGGAGGATTGAAAGGTTTTTCAATTTGATTATTTTTTTATCTAATGCTTTTTCCGCTTCCTCAATTCTTTTTTTAGCAATTTCAAAATACTCCTTTTCTTTCTCTATACCGATAAAACGACGATTTGTGTTAATGCAAGCGACACCGGTTGTCCCAGAACCCATGGTATTGTCAAGAACTGAATCTCCTTCGTTTGAATAGGTTTTAATTAAGTATTCACAAAGAGCGACCGGTTTTTGGGTAGGGTGAATAATATTTTTTCATTATTAAACTCTAAAATTTCTGTTGGATAATTTGTATATTCCTGCGAATATTCTTTTTGAGTTAAAAGTTTGTTGTTCTCCCCTAAGTGATGAATCTGATTTAACAGTTTACCTATTCTTTTGAAGAATTCTTTTAAGAACTTTTTCTCAATAAGATTTTGCGGATTGTAAGCATGATTTCCTGTATTTTTAGAAGCAGCGGCGGCGCCCCAAAAGAAAAAATTAAAACATCTTCAGTTAATTTCATTGGACGAAAATTAGCTAAAAGAAATCCTGTTGTTCTAGATTTTTTCCAAATCCATTCATATTTAAACATTTCTAAATTGGAAGAAATTAAAATAGAAGTAAATGGTTGATCAGCAAACAGTGCAATTACGCCTGTTGGTTTTTTATTAACCTTTTATAAAGTATCCACAATTCATCCAAAGGAAGAATGCTGTCCCATTTACATTTTGTTGTTCCATAAGGTAAATCACACAAAATTAAATCAATAGAATTATCTGGTAAATCTTTCATTTTTTTCAGACAATCATCATTAAAAATTGATATTTTTTTCATAAAATTCCTTTTTTGATTAATGAAATAATTTGGGAAATACTATCTTTTTCATAACCATTTGTAAACCAATTTTGGTCGGGAAATTTTTTTGCATCTGGTCTTCTTTTATTTGATAAAGGAATTATTTCTATTTTTAAAGGATAACCAAGAAAAACCTCTAACATCTTCATACAAGATTGAAAAATAAACTTATTATAATCTGCCGAATAACAAATTATAATAAATAAAGTATCCTTAGGGACACATTTACCATAAAGAAGCCTCAAAATAACCATCATCTTTAATAAGAGAAATGGTTTATCCATCCAAGCTCTGCATTCTATAAGAATTTTAATCTGATTGTTGATTCTTGCAGAAATATCAAGTCTTTCTTGCTCTCCAGAAATATTATCTTCATCATCATGAAAATCAAAATACTCATCATTTTTCATAAAAATTTCTTCACCGCAAAAAGAAACAATATTTTGCGCGATTGAAACTAAAGCTTTTCCAGAATAATTCTTTAGTGCTGTTTTTTTCAAAGAAATTCCATCAAAATAAATTTTATCAATTCTAGAAAATAAATCTTCTATAGACAAGGGGCGCTTTAATTCTTGAAGCGATTTATCTGCTTGTGTAATTTTCTTGTTCTTATTTTTCATTTTGGTTTTCAGTATTTGTCTTTCAAAACGAATGAGTTTCACTCCAGACATTGGTCAAAATGAACTTTGAAAATTTCCAAAATTTTCCAAATCCCATTTCAAACATTAACTCTTAATCGGATATCTTTCCGAAGTTTTTTTCCAGAAGGTGAAGAAAGAGAAGCTGCTG
>JAAUSP010000213.1 GCA_012032575.1 Anaerolineales bacterium
GCGGTCAATTGTTCCTGCCAGTGGCGGTTGTCCGGCTGTTCATGCAACTGCTGGCTGGCCCCACTCGTAATCGCGCAGCAGGCGCACCTGGGCGAGTCGCTGTCGAAGAGTTGCGCCAGCACCGTCAGCGAGTCGTCCAACGGCGGCTCTTGAGGCAAATACTGGATGCGTGTTCCCCCTCGCACCATCATCTGGCCGGCATCCGGCGCTTCCAATCCGGCGACAAGCCGGAGCAGTGTGCTTTTGCCGCTGCCGTTGAGTCCAATCAGCCCAATCCGGTCGCCATCATTGACCAGCAGGTTGATCTGGTCGAGCAGTTGCCGCTCGCTGTATTGTTTGGAAACGTTTTCCAGAGTGATTAAGTTCATAGAGATGAGGATAGGATTATTCTGAGCGGCCTAAACCAAGCCGTTCGTAGAGGTCTGGCAACTTTGGCCCGATGTAAAGCAGGTCTACCACTTCTTCGTTTTCAATTATCTGCCATACCAGGCGATGGTCTCGTGGTAGCCAGAGGCGATAATATCCCGGATGTTCATCCAATTCTTTGGCACGGGCCGGCCGTGGATTGTCGGCCAGAGCTTTGATTTGCTGCCAGGCCATACTGCGGACATCACCCGGCAGCGCCTCCAAATGGTTCATAAAGCGCCGGTCAAAGCGGAGACGGTAGCTCATTAAGCCTCGTCGTCTAAATGGATGCTAAGCTTATCCCATTCCTCCGCAGTGACGGTCATCACTTCGTCGGGGTGTTGGCGACGATACTGCTGTGTTTCTTCTATTTGCTGCCACAAAAAATTTTCTTCAGCTCGTCGCGCTTTTACAAATAAGACAAAATCCAAAACTTCCTCGATCAAAGCGGGCGACAGAGCTTCAATTTCCTGTTGAAGCACTTTGTGGATAGTTTGGGTACTCATTCTGCCTCCTGATGCTATATCTCTTGCCAGAATGAGGTAAATTATATCACAGAGGAAGGGTGCAAGAAAGGTTTAAAGTTGAGTCTTGGATTTTACTGCGGCTCAGCCGAAGGCAAGTACCCCAGCGGATTGACCAACTCGCCGTTCTGCCGAACTTCAAAATGGAGGTGCGGGCCGTTGGAATGACCGGTGCTGCCCACTTCGCCGATGGCATCACCGCGAGCGACCTCCGCGCCGGCCTGAACCAGCGCCCCCTTGAGGTGAAGATAATACGTTTCCAAGCCCTCGCCGTGGTCAATCACCACGGTAAAGCCGAGGCCGTCTTCGCCCCAGCCGGCGTAGCGAACTTTACCGGCAGCGGCTGCGTAAACCGTCGAACCGTAGGGCCCGCCAATGTCGAGGGCGGGGTGGTCCGTTTCAAAGCCGTCGGTCACGGTTCCGGCGATGGGCCAATTGAGCGCTGAGGTGACAGCCAGGTTGGGCGGCGGGAGCGCACCCCCCTTGCGGCCAAAAGGAACAATCAGACCGCGCCCGATTTTTAGTTTGTAGGGCGGATAAAGGCCGTTGGGCGGGTAACCGCTGATGTCCCTTTCGGCCACGCCGTACTGGGCGGCGATAGACGCCAGGGTGTCGGCCTCAGTCACAATATGATAGACGCCCTGCACCGGCAAAATAATCAGCTCTGTGCCGATGGACAGGATGTCGGGGTTGCGTTCCAGGGTGGGGTTTGACCAGCGCAGCGTGTCCAAATCGAGTTCAAACTGGGTGGCGATGCTCCACAGCGTGTCGCCGTCCTCGACGACGTAGGTCAGCACTTTGGTTCGCCCGGCCACGTTGGGCCAGAGAACAACGCCGTTGGCGGCGTTAGGGGCGTACAGCGGGGCGGTATAGGCTTCGCTTTCGGGCCGCTCGACCACGGTGGAGTTGCCCACCACGACCGGGCCGGCGTTTGACTCGGCCAGGGAGGCCGCCAGTTGAGGCAGGGGCAGCGGGGCGCGTTCTAGCACATCCTGGCCAAGCTGGGCCAGCGCTTGATCAGGCTGCCAGCCCTGCTGCCATGCCAGCAGCAACGCCAATATGAATACAGCGACGGCCAACAGCAGCACCCGGCCCGTTGGCCGTGGCCGCGGCCCTACGTACAGGTCTACCGGCATCAAATCCTTCCTTCCGAAAATGATTATACCACCGTCTAAGTGAGATAATCAAAAAGCGTCGAGCCAACGAAGAAGCGGCTAAGGCTTGACATTCACCCAATAATTCGGTATCGTAAACACATCGTCATAAACAAATCAGCCCCGCAAAGGAGACCCCGCTCATGGCTACGATGCCAGATGTAAGCTCCCAGATTGATCAAACCCTGGCTGCCGCTGCGCAGTCGCTCAAAGCCGAAACCAGTGCGGCTATCCATACTGCTATCGCCGAGGTGGGCCAATTGAATGCCCATGCCCGCGAAACTCTGCAAGCCCGGCTCAACGACCATCTCTGGCCGGTGGTGGCCAAGCTGGAAAACGGCGACGCCCTGGCCGCCGCCGAGCAGGATATGCTGCAAACGCTGGTGGTGGGCGATGCCAAATACTATGTCAAGTATGAGGATAATGTCGAAACCTGGAAGGCCGAGATTGAGCGGCTGGCCGAGGCCATCCGGCGGCTCCAGGCCGGGGGTCTGAATGACCTTGACAGCCTGATGCACCTGCAAGCCCTTTGCCACGAAGCCATGCGTATCCTGCCCGACCTGGCCTTTTTCTACGAGGAAAAAGAGCGTGCCCGCCGCTTCGACGAAGCCATGCGCGGTGCGATTGACCGCGACACCCGGCGCACCCTGGCCAATTTGATTAAAGAGATGTTAGCGTCGGATAAGGTTTAAACTCAAAAGTGTGGGAAGGTTGGAAGATTGGAAGGCAGGTCGAAGTCGCCAGCCTTCCAACCTTCCAGTCTTCCATTACCCTATTTCTCAAGGTAGGTCAATATGCTTGTCATCATCAGCGACATCCATCTCACCGATGGCACTTCGGGTGAGACAATCAAAGAAGGCGCGTTTCGGGTCTTTCGCTCCCGGCTGCGCGATCTGGCTTACGATGCTTCGTGGCGGGCTGATGGCACGTATCGCCCCATCGAGGAATTGGATATTGTGCTGTTGGGCGATATTCTCGATGTGATCCGCTCGACCAAGTGGCTGGACGCCAAACGCGGCCAGCCGGGCTATGTCCGGCCCTGGGATAACCCGCAGAGCGACCTTTTTATCGAGAAAATTCGGACGATTAACCAGGCCATTCTCCAGCGCAACAGCACCTCGCTGGCGATTTTGCGCAGCCTCAATAACGGCAAAACGATCACCATTCCTCCGGCCACCGCCGCCGACAAACCGGCCAGCGTGGAGTGGGAACCGGATGCGCCGGGCCGCGCTCCGGTCAAGGTTCGCATCCATTATATGGTCGGCAACCACGACTGGTTTTATCACCTGCCGGGGCCGGCTTATGACGCCATCCGGCAGAGCGTGATCGAAGCCATTGGCCTGAGCCACCCGGCCCACGAGCCGTTTCCCCACGATCCCGCCGAGTCACCTCTGCTCCAGGCCATTTATCGGCAGCACCGCGTTTTTGCCCGGCACGGCGATATTTTTGACCCCTACAATTTTGAAGGCGACCGCAACACCTCTTCGCTGGGCGATGCGGTGGTGGTGGACCTGCTCAATCGCTTCTCCACCGAGGTCTTTGCCCAGTTGGGCGGCAAGCTGCCGCAGCCCTGTGTTGACGGCCTGAAAGAGATTGACAATGTCCGCCCCACCCTGATTGCCCCGGTCTGGGTCAATGCTACCTTGCAGCGCACCTGTCAGGACCCCCGGCTGGTCAAACAGGTCAAGCAGATTTGGGATGATCTGGTGGATGATTTTCTTGATTTGCCCTTTGTGCGTGACCACGACAACAAAACCAATCCGCTGGATAGCGTGGACAAGCTGGAGTGGGTGCTCAAGTTCTCCAAGGGCGTTTCGACCAAATTTGCCAGTCGGGTTGCCACCTGGATTCAGGACCGGCTGGGGCGAATGGGTACGAGCTTTTATCAGAATGGCCTGGCCGAGGCCGCTTTCAAGGATCGCACGGCACGCTACATTGTCAATGGGCACACCCATCATTACGAAATTGTGCCCCTGGATACCTATTACTCCAACCTGCGGGGCAAATATGTTAATCAACTGTATCTAAACTCCGGCACCTGGCGGCAGGTCCACGAGCTGGCCAAGGCCAAACCGCTGGAACAGGAATTTATCGGCCACCACGAGATGACCTACCTGGCCTTCTTTAAAGACGACGAGCGGCGGGGCGGCCCTACGAAGCCTGGTCAGGCTCACTGGCCCCAGAGTAGAGTGGATGGAAGATAGAGGATAGAAGATGGAGGGTGGAGGGTTTTACTTCCTACTCCTTACTCCCTACTTCCTACTCCCTGATATAAAAGGATGAAAGATTAATGCCAGACAAACGAGTTAAAGATAGCCAAATTACGCTCAATCAACTGATGCTGCCGTATCACACTAACCCGATGGGAAGTATTCACGGGGGCGAAATTATGCGCCTGGTGGATGAAACCGGCGGTTTGTGCGCCATTCGCCACGCCCAACGCTCGGTCGTCACCCTGGCGATTGATTCGATGACCTTTCACTCGCCGGTCCACGTGGGCGATTTGGTTTCGTTCAGTGCCAGCCTCAACTGGGTCGGGCGGAGTTCGATGGAAGTGGGGGTGCGGGTGACCGCCGAAAACCCCCTGACCGGCGAACTGACCCACACCAACAGCGCCTTTGTGGTCTACATCGCCCTCGACGACGCCGGCAAGCCCACCGAAGTTCCCCGGCTCATCCTGGAAACCGAGGAAGAGCGCCGTCGCTGGGCCGAAGCCGAAGCTCGCCAGAAACGCCGGCTGGAGCGGCAGCGTGCCGAAGCCGTAAGGAACCCGTAGGAACTGAAGGAAAGAGTATTCAATGACCAACTCCCATCAACCTTCACCGCCCAAACTCCGCATCGCCCTCATCTCTCCGCGTGGGCCGCTGTACCGCCACCGCAGCGGCATCTGGAAAAAGTCGCTGCGCTATATGCCGCTTACTCTGACCACGCTGGCTGCGCTGATTCCGCCGGAACTCAACGCCGAAGTGACTTTGCTGGACGAAGGCATCGCCGAGATTGACCGCGATATTGAAGCTGACCTGATTGGCATCAGCGCCATCACCGGTACCGCGCCACGCTCCTACGAACTGGCCGACGGGTTTCGGCGGCGCGGCTTGCCGGTGGTGCTGGGTGGCGTCCACCCGACGCTTTTGCCCGCCGAAGCCGCCCGCCACGCCGACTCGGTGGTGGTGGGCTATGCCGAGGAAAGCTGGCCGCGCCTGCTGCGTGATTTTGCCGCCGGGCAGATGCAGCCGCGCTACGACCAGTCGCCCACGTTGAGTCTGGCCGGACTGCCCTTCGCCCGGCGCGAGCTGCTGCCCGGCAGCCGCTTTACCATCACCCACACCATCGAGGCCACTCGCGGCTGTGTCCACCCATGCGACTTTTGCGTCGTTCCTACCGCCTGGGGCCGTCGCCCCTTCCAGCGGCCCGTGGCCGAAGTCGTCGCCGAAATTCGCCACATGGCCGCCCGGCGCTTGCTTTTTTTGGACCTGAACCTCATCGCCGATTTGGACTACGCCAGGGAGTTGTTCACCGCCCTCATCCCGCTCAAAATCACCTGGGGTGGATTGGTCACAACCACCATCATCCGCCACCCCGATTTGCTCGACTTGCTGGCCGCAGCGGCTGCCGGGGCTTGCTGCTCGGCTTCGAGTCGCTCTCGCCGCAAGCGCTGGCCGAAACGCACAAAGCCTTCAATCTGCGCCAGGATTATCACGCCGTCGTGCGCGAACTGCACGCTCGCGGTATCGGCATTCAGGCCTGCTTTGTCTTTGGCTTCGACCACGACACCGCTGACACCTTCGCCGCCACCGTTGACTTTGTCCTCAGCGCCCATCTCGATCTGCCGCGCTATGCCATCCTGACCCCTTTTCCCGGCACGCCGCTGTTTCAGCGCCTCAAAGCCGAGGGCCGGATTCTGACCGAGGATTGGACTCTCTACGACGGTCAGCACGTGGTCTACCGGCCCCAGCGCCTCAGCCCCGCCGAGCTTTTGCGTGGCACCGAGTGGGCCTGGAAGCAGACTTACAGCTACCGGGCCATTGCCAAACGCTTACTGGGCGCGCGGATTCAACTGCCGCTGTCCCTGGCGGCGAACATGGGCTATCGTTTTTATGCCCATCATCTGCACGAATATTACAATTGTGATTGGTATCTGGGACAGCAAATGACAGTGGAGGGTGTCCCGGCTTGATTTTTATAAAGCCAGAATCAAACGCAGCCCGATCTCAACCCGCTGAACCAACTCTGGCGATAGCAAGCCGACTCGCTCGGTCAGAAAACTCTTATCAAGCGTAATCACCTGCGACACGTTAGCCGCCGAGTCTTTGGGCAGGCCGGTGGCATGCTGTGGCAGAAAAACATTACCGGGCGCTTCGGCCAGCCGGGTATTAGAGGTAATGACGACAGCGATGACGGTATTGATCCGGCTGCGATTAAAATCGTTGGATTGCATGATGAGCACCGGCCGGCGGAAGCCGGGTTCTGAACCCACCATCTCCGGCAGCGACGTCCACCAGATTTCGCCGCGCTCGATTACCAAGTTTCGCCATCCAGCGAAGCTGTCTGGAGTTGAAGCAGGACCGGGTCCAGGGTTGACGCTTCATCGGCGTAAATTTGGTTGAGCCTTTCGGTCACGTTCTCGCTCTGATGGGCTTCCACGAAAGCGGCGATGGCTGTACTATACAACTCGCTGCGCGACAGGCCCAACTCCTTGGCCAACTGCTCGGCGGCTTCAAAAATAGGGTTAGGAATAGAAATAGCTGTTTTCATAAATGGTAGTATAACCGAAGTTATACCAACTTATCAACTTTTAACATTTGGGTTGAAAGGCAAACGCTGATGAGTCAGAAACTATCACGAGAAGAAGTCGAAAGAGTTGTCGCTAAAGCCTATCCCAAGCGACCCCAACTCAACGGGACCGATTTGAGCGGCCTCGACCTGACTGGGGTGAACCTGATGGGCGCTGACCTGATCGAGGCTAATTTGGGCGGCACCAATCTGAGCGAGGTGATGCTGGGGGGAGCGGACCTGCGCCGGGCTACTTTGCGGGGGGCCATTCTGACCGGCGCGGGACTGGTCAAAGCCGATGTCCGCGAGGCCGACCTGCGCGAGACCGATTTGAGCGAAACGATGCTGCGCAGCGCCAAATACAACGCCGCCACCCACTGGCCCGCCGGTTTCGACCCAGCCTCCACCGGCGCAACCCGCGAAGACTGACAGTTGGTACCAGACTAATGCTGCATCTGGGATGGAGATTAGAGATTGGAGATTGAGCAATCTCCAATCCTGATTGACTGACAGACTTAATATTTCACCGCTGAGGACGCCGAAAACCCAGAGATTTTTTATAATTCTCTCGGCGGACTTTGCGCTCTCGGCGGTTAATTTGAACCACAAGGTTAAATTAGTCAATCAACCAAATCTCCAATCTCTAATCTCCAATCCCTAATCTCTGTTTATGAAAATTACCTTTATCCGCCCAAACCTGGCCGATATGCGCTCTGCCGATGCGATGGAGCCGCTGGTTTTTGCCATTCTGGCCGGCCTGACCCCGCCCGATGTGGAAACCGCGCTGTACGACGAGCGCCTGGAAGCCATCCCCTACGACGAACTCACCGACCTGGCCGCCCTGACCGTCGAAACCTACAACGCCCGGCGAGCCTATCAGATAGCGACCCAGTTCCGGCGGCGGGGTGTGCCGGTCGTGCTGGGCGGTTACCATCCCACTTTTCTGCCCGACGAAGCCCTTCAATTTGCCGATGCGGTGGTTATCGGCGATGCGGAAGGGTTGTGGCCCCAGGTGGTTGAGGATGCGCGGCGCAAGCGGCTGCGGCGAATTTATCGTCAGCCGGATTATCCGGCGCTCGGGGGGAAGAGGCCGGATCGCCGCATTTTTCGGGGCAAGCGTTACGCTCCGGCGGCGCTGGTCCAGTATGGCCGGGGCTGTCGCTTTGCCTGCGAATTCTGCTCGATTCACGCTTTTTATGGGTTCAATCTGCGCCAGCGGCCTGTGCCGGAGGTGGTGGCCGAAATCGAGGCCAGCCAGCGCCGCCATATTTTTCTGGTGGACGACAATATTTTTGTGGATGTGCCCAAAGCCAAAGCCCTTTTTCGGGCGCTGATCCCGCTCAAAATTCGCTGGTCCTGCCAGGTCAGCATTGACGTGGCCCAGGATGAAGAACTGCTGCAATTGATGGAACAAAGCGGCTGCACCACCGCCGTCATCGGCTTCGAGTCGCTCGACGAGCACAACCTGGCCCAGATGAAAAAAAGGTGGAACCTCAAATACGGCGATTACGCTGCCTCGGTCCAGCGATTCCGCGATCACGGCATTATGATCTACGGCTCCTTTGTTTTCGGTTACGACCACGATACAGTGGACTCCTTCAAGCGCAGCGTCGAATTTGCCATTCGCTCCAACTTCTACCTGGCCAATTTCAACCCGCTGACGCCCATGCCGGGCGCTAAACTGTACGAGCGCCTTCACGCCGAAGGTCGCCTGATTCATGATCGCTGGTGGCTGGCCCCCGATTACACCTATGGCCAGGCCACTTTTCATCCGCGCGGCATGACCGCCGAGCAGTTGACCGAGGGCTGCTTCCGGGCGAGACAACAATTTAACGAGTACAAGTCAATTTTCAAACGCGCCCTTGATTTCAAAACCAACTGCCGCGACCCGTACCGGCTGGGCTTACATTTAGCCTCCAATATAGTTTCGCGTAACGAAATTCTACGAAAACAAGGGATGCAATTAGGGCAGGGCATACCCCTGATCCAGGTGTCAAGTGTTTAAGTGTCAAGTGTCATGTAATTCGCACCTGATACCTGACACGTGATACATAATAACCTGACACATCTCGGAGAGATTTGTGAAACTTACCTTGATAAAACCGAACATCGGCCGCATGGAACACAGCCTCTATGTGGACGAAGGCCGGATGGAGCCGCTGCAACTGGGGGTGCTGGCCGGGTTGACCCCGCCGGATGTGGACATCGTGCTGTACGATGACCGGCTGGAAGCCATTCCCTATGACGAGCCGACCGACCTGGTAGCCATCACCGTGGAAACCTACACGGCGCGGCGGGCTTACGAGATTGGCGTGGAGTTCCGGCGGCGCGGTGTGCCGGTGATTATGGGCGGCATGCAGCCGACGCTCATCCCGGAGGAAGTGCAGCCCCACGCGGACTCGATTTACGTGGGCGACGCCGAATTTCGCTGGGGGGAGGTCATCGAGGATGCGCGCCGGGGGAAATTGAAGCCGGTCTATCAGGCCCCGGTCGGGCCCCCGCAGCCGGGCACGCTGACTCGCCGCGACATTTTTAAAGGCAAAGGCTATCTGCCGATCACCCTGATGCAGTTCAGCCGGGGCTGCCGTTTTGCCTGCACCTTTTGCGCCGTCAGTACCTTTTTTGACAAAACCCAATACTGCCGCGATGTGCGTGAGGTCGTCCGGGAAATCGAGGCGGCGGGCCGGCAGATTATCTTTTTTGTGGACGACAATATTCTCTCTAATTTTGAAGCAGCTAAAGAGCTATGCCGGGCGCTGATTCCGCTCAAGGTCCATTGGGTCTCGCAGGGCAGCATTGATATGACCCAGGACCGGGAGCTGATGGCTCTAATGGTCAAAAGCGGCTGCATCGGCATGGTGGTCGGCTTTGAATCCATCAACCCGCAAAGTTTGCGCTGGATGAAAAAATCGCCCAATTTTGTCGGCGGCTTCAACGATTACCAGGCGCAGCTTGAGATTATCCGCGATCACGGCATTCAGCTTTGGGCCGCTTTCACTCTGGGCCACGACCACGATACCCGCGAGTCCATCGAGCAAACGTTGGAATTTGCCTGGGAGAATAAATTCCCGCTGGCCGCTTTCAATATCCTGGTGCCCTATCCCGGTACGCCGCTGTATCAAAAACTCGCCGCCGAAAACCGCCTGCTCTACGACGGCAAATGGTGGCTGCACCCGGAATATCGCTTCAACTACGCCGCCTTTCAGCCCAAAAACATGTCGCCGGAGGAGTTAACCGAAGCCTGCTGGCATTTGCGCTCGACGTATAACAGCTTCGGTTCGTTAGTTCGCCGGGCTTTTGATTTGAAGACGAATATGCGTTCGTTGTATAAGCTGGGGGTTTATCTGCGCTACAGCCCGATTTTTCGGAAAGAGGTATTTAAGAAGCATGGGATGAAGTTTGGATTGCATTGAGAGGCAAGTAATGTATCATTATTATCTGTGAGAATATTCAACTTAAGGCGCAGGAGCAGAAAAAATGAATAATGTTGACTCGGAATTTCTTAAACTGCTTCAAGATTTGTTAAACCAAGCGTTGAAACATCGAGGCAAAGTGACCATCTTAATCGCTGGAAAAACGGGTGTTGGCAAAAGTACGCTTATAAATACAGTTTTTCAAGGAGAAGTTGCTGCTACTGGACAAGGAAAACCTGTAACTAAACATACTCGAGAGTATAGTAAAGAGGGCATTCCGCTTACTATCCTTGATACGCGAGGATTAGAAGTTGCCGATTACAAAGAAACAATGCAACAACTTGAAAGAATAATAAGAGAGAGAAGTAATGATGAAGATCCAAGTAAGCATGTTCACGTGGCATGGGTATGTATAGTAGAAGACACCCATAGAGTTGAAGATGCAGAAGCTCAACTTGTTGAAATGCTTGCTAGGAACAATATTCCAACACTCGCTGTGATTACAAAAGCAAAGGCAGATAACGGGTTTAGTAAAAAAGTTCAAGAACTTCTTCCAGAAGTACGAAATGTGACTCGGGTACGCGCAAAGGAAATTATTCTAGATGATGGCTACGAACTTGCACCAATGGGTTTAGAAAACCTGGTGAAATTGACTATGGAGCTTGTGCCAGAAAGTGTAAAAAATGCTTTTGTTGCAGCGCAGCGTATCAGTTTAGATCTCAAAATTAATAGATCGCATGCAGTTGTTGCTGCAGCCGCCCTCTCAGCCGGTGGAGTCGGTGCTGCACCAGTACCTTTTTCTGATGCTGTAGCAATTATACCTATTCAAGTCTCAATGTTGGCGACTATAAGTGCCATATGGGGACTTCCTACAAGTGTCGCATTTCTTGCTACTCTGGTGAGTGGGTCTATTGTAGGATCAGCAGGAACATTTTTGGGACGTGTGGCTGTTGGAGCATTGTTAAAATTTATTCCAGGAGCAGGTAGTGTCGTTGGAGGAACCGTAAGTGGGGTTACGGCTGGGCTACTTACTACAGCTTT
>JAAUSP010000214.1 GCA_012032575.1 Anaerolineales bacterium
GCCCATCATTTTGGCCGAGCGGATGACGGTTTTGGAGGGGACACAGCCGGTATTCAAACAGTCACCACCCAGCAGATGCCGCTCGATCACCGCCACTGTCGCCCCCAATCCGGCCGCCGCCACCGCCGCCAGCAGCCCCGCCGAGCCACCGCCGATGACAACCAGGTTGTAAACCGGGGCTGGTTCGGGATTGCGCCAGTCGGGGGGGTGAGTATTGGCAACCAGGATGTTGTTGTGTTCGTCCGTCGGTAAAATCTGCACGCCGTGGCCGGCGGGGGGGACGGGTCCATTTTTAGTTAATGCTGGTATTGAGGACATGCGCCTGCTCCTGATCGTCTTGATTTTCTTGCTGTTCGCGCCGTTTGAAATAGCGGGAGATGGCAATACTGACCACCAGGATCACTACGCCAAAGCCCAGCACCCAGGGATTGGGCGGCGGCAAGCCCTGCGTTTCGAGCTGGGACAGGTCAACCGAGGCCCCAAAGGCTACAAAGGCAATGGTGCCGGGAATCGAGCCGAGGGCGGTCGCCAGCAGAAACGACCGCCAGTTGATCCGCAGAAAGCCGCACAGATAATTGACCAGATCATACGGTAAAAAGATAAAGCGCATGATCATGACGGTTTCAAAGCTATTGCGGCGCAGGCGGCTGGTATACCGTTGCATCAAGTTGGTCGAGCCGCCCTGGTCTTCCTTGAGGAGACCCTGACCAAAATAGCGCCCGATGAGATAGGCGAGCATGGCCGAAATATTCGAGCCAATCACCGTGTAGATGACGGCCAGGGCAAAATTCAGGGCCGAACCCGCGCCAAACACTGCCCCGGCTGTAACGGTGAGCACAATGGCCGAAAAAAAGATGAGTGGGCGTAGCGTATAGATCAAAATGTAAAGGAGCGGGCCATAGGGTGTCTGGAGGAGGTCCACAATTTGCTGGACAGCTTTTAAGGGGGTCAGGTTGTGACTGGTGTAGTACCAGGCATACCCCCCCACCAGAATGGCCCAAAATAGCAGAGCGACCAGCTTTTGCCAGTTTTGCTGGAGGAAATTTCCCGATGGTTTTGAGTCATAAAAGATCCTTTGTTTGGGGCTGAATTTCTTTCAGGGTAAAACAGGTTTCTTACAGAATCCTTAAATTTACCCAAGTATAGCATCATTAAGTGCTTTTGGATGTAAGGAGACTTACAGACTTAAAGCTATGAGGGAAGATTTTATTGCCAAATGGTCTTCCCGCTGCAACTGTTTGAAGTACAGCCAGCAACCCGGTTAGCGGGTGGCTGGCCTATCGAGGTAATTTGGTGATACCCGCCAAAAAGAGTATTATGGGGGTGACATTCGTTGCAAAGGGTAAAAAGCGTACATTTTGCCATTCATTCTCTATTGTTAACACGATTTTAGGGGTAATTTATCGCATCGGGTCAGTTAAGGTGAAGCAAAAAATTTCTTTGCCCGGACAGGTCAGCCGTTGGCTGGATCGCTGGCAGCCCTCCGAGTATGTAATTCTGGGTGGGGCGGCGCTGCTGGTTGGTCTGACAAGTGGAGCGGGGGTGTGGCTGTTCAAGCAGTTGATTGAGTTGGCTCACACCCTCGCCTTTGGCGAAATCGGCCCAGTTTTGACGGGGTGGGGTTACTGGACTGTTATGCTCATTCCGGTGCTGGGCGGTCTGGGGGTCGGTCTGATGCTGCACTTCTGGATCGGGCCGGAGCGCCATCACGGGGTAGCAGGGATTATGGAAGCTGTGGCCCTGGCCGGAGGCCGGCTGCGCTATCAGCGGATTCCGGCCAAAGCTACCGCCGCGGCTCTCTCCATTGGCTCCGGGGCGTCGGTGGGGCCGGAGGACCCATCGGTGCAGATTGGGGCGAACCTCGGCTCGATGTTTGGGCAACTGCTGCGTCTGTCTGACGACCGGGTACGCGCTCTGGTTGCCGCCGGCGCGGCCGGCGGTATTGCCGCTGCCTTTAACGCGCCGATTGCCGGCCTCTTCTTTGCCCTGGAGATTATTTTGGGGGAAGTGGGCAGTAATGCGATGGGGGTGGTGATCCTGGCTGCGGTCATTTCGGCTGTCTTTACCCAGGCTGTATCCGGGCCTGAACCGGCTTTCCATATTCCAGCCTATGCCTTCCATTCGGCCTGGGAATTACCTTTGTATTTGGGGCTGGGTTTACTGTCCGGCCCGATTGCCGCCCTCTATATCCGCTTGATCTATTTGGCCCAGGATATTTTTCACGGCTGGGCTGCGCCCCGCTGGCTCAAACCGGCCAGCGCCGGTCTGGCCGTGGGCCTGGTCGGTCTGTTTTTGCCCCAGGTGTTTGGCATAGGTTATGAAACTATTGAGCAAACACTGGGCAATGCTTCGCTGGCCGTGCCCCTGCTGCTGGTGCTGCTGGTGGCTAAACTCATCCTGACGCCGGTTAGCATTGGTGGGGGTTTTCCCGGCGGTGTGTTTGCGCCCTCGCTGTTTCTGGGGGCCACTTTGGGCGCAGCTTATGGGCAGATGGTCGAAGGGTTGTTTCCCAATCTTCAGCTTGACCCGCCGGCCTTTGCCCTGGTCGGAATGGCAGCGGTGTTAGCCGGAACGGTCCACGCCCCTTTGACTGCGATTATCCTCCTGTTTGAGATGACCAATGATTATCATATCATTCTGCCGCTGATGTTCGCGGTGGTAGTCAGCCTGCTTATCTCTCAACGCTTGCAGCCTGATTCCGTCTACGCTCTGGGCCTGGCTCGAAAAGGGATCCGGCTGCAACGCGGGCGCGATGTTGAAGTATTGGATGCCATCACGGTAGGCGAAGTGATGCAGACTGAAACGCCCTTTCTCCACGAGACCGACCCGGTCGAGACAGCCGCCGAGGTGTTGATGCAGACCCGCCATCACGGCTTACCCGTATTGGACGCAGCCGGAGCGTTGGCCGGTATCTTTACCGTGCAGGACCTGGAACAGGCCCAACAGATTGAAAGCAAGCAGCCTCTAACCGTGGGCCAGGTCTGTACCCGTGAGTTGCTGACGGCTTACCCGGATGAAGCCATTGGCGTGGCGCTGCGGCGGATGGGCACACGCGATATTGGTCGCTTGCCGGTAATTGCCCGCAATAACCCCCGTCAGTTGTTGGGGCTGCTGCGCCGGGCCGATTTGGTCCGGGCTTACGACATCGCCTTGACTCGCCGGGCAGCGGTACGTCATCGGACGCAGCAGGTGCGGCTGGGGGCCTTCAGTGGGACCGAGGTTGAAGAATTTACGATAAAAGCCGGAGCGCCGTGCATCGGCCATTCTATCCACGAGGTTAACTGGCCGCGCAGTTGTGTGATTGCCAGTATCCGGCGCGGACGCCAGCTCTTGATTCCGCACGGTGATACCGTGATCCAGGCAGGCGATGTGTTAATCACCGTCGTCGAAGGCCATGCCCATGAGGAGCTACGGCGTCTCTGCCTGCCGGATAGTCGCAACTGAATTAAACCATCCTAAAAAAGCCGGTTGTATCGCAACCGGCTTTTTTTCTTTAGGAAACCTTTAGGTTTTCTTGAGGTCAACTTGAGGTTAGCAGTTTTATTTTCGATTATCTTAAATAAAAAGCCAGGTCGCTTGCTGGGAGAAGTTGAGGTCAGTCTTGTGGAGCCAATGCCTGTTTTACTGATTGGGTTGATCGTCGTCATTGGTCTGTTAATTATGGCTGGTTTGTTTTCTAAACCACTGATGACCTTTATGCGCCATCATTTGCCCTACGATTCCACTGAAGGAGACACCTTTTTACTGTGGAGCGGGTTGGTTGTGACTGCTTTTATCCTGGGGTTGTTGGTAATGTACATTATGCTGCGTTCCTGAGTTGCAAATGAGCGGCCCCAATTGACTGCTCTGGGTGCTGAGCGCGGTTTTAAGATTGATGAGTGAAAGTGACAATCAGGCTAAAATGAGTCATAATTGACCTCCCGGCGGCATTAGCGAAGGGTATGGGTTAATCATTTCGACTTGATTACTGCCCCTGCTTCAGGTTCAAACCGCGCGGGCAAGTTTTAAGCGGGTAATCAAGGAGTGAGATGGATGAAGCTAAACTTGCATGTCAAACTTGTGGTGAGCAACACCCTGCCCATCTTACTGCTGGCACCCTTCCTTAGCCTGTTTCTCTTTTATTCTCTGGAAGAACTTTTCTCCCAAACTTTGCTGCAACAACTCACCTTTCAGGCTCGGCTGCTGCTGGAACAGATTGAACAGCAGCCGGAGTTAATCGAGGACCGTTCGGCGGCGCAGCGTTTTCTGGCCGAGGTCAGCCGTCTGACCGACGCCCGTGTGCTGCTATTATCGAAAGAAGGCAGGATCATAGCCTCAAACCGGGCCGAGGATATTGGTCGCGTGGGGCAGTCATACTTAGTTCCGTCCGTCCAGCAGGCCCTGCAAGGTCAAACGACGCAGGGATTTGGGCCTGGCTTCACCACGGAAGTGGCTTACGTAGTGCTGCCCTTACAACTCGACAGCAATGTTACCGGCGCATTGCGTGTTTCATACGAGGTGGCCTATATGCGTTCGGCGCTGAGCGGTTTACAATGGGTTATCTTGCAAGGTGTGATCTTGACGGTTGTGTTGGGCCTGGGCTTGAGCCTGGGGTTGGCCACAACCATCGCCCGGCCCCTGCGGGAATTGACGGGACGGGTCCAGGACATCGCCCAGGGGAATTATCAGGCACGGGTGATCGTGCGCAGGCAAGATGAGATTGGCATTCTGGCTCAAAGCTTCAACCAGATGGCGGCCCGGCTCGAAGAGGCCGAGCAGACCCGTGCCCGCCAACTGGCGGCAATTGCCCACGAATTGACCCGCCCGTTGACCGGAATCCGGGCAGCCGTGGAAACACTTCATGACGATGCGGATGCCGGTATCGAAATCCGTGAGATTTTGTTTACCGGCATCGAAGAGGAAGTAGCCCGGCTCGAACGGCTGGTCGGAACGCTCCAAAACCGGCATCATCAGGTGTTGCGACGGATTCAAGTAAGCCCGACTGAAATCTCGCTGGAGCGGGTCATTCGGGCCAGCGCCGCCAATTTCGAGCCGGTCGCCGCCCGTCAAGGGGTGGCTCTCTCGGTCGAGTTGCCCTCCGGTTTGGCCCGGATTCAGGCGGATGAGGATCGCTTAATTCAAGTTCTGACCAATCTGCTGGATAATGCGCTTAAGTTTACCCCGCGCGGGGCCAGGTGATCGTTCAGGTTAGTGAGCAGACCGACGCGGTGTGGATTCAGGTAACAGATACGGGGGTGGGCATTGCCCGCGAGGAATTGCCTTTTGTTTTCCAACAGTTCTACCGGGGGGCTGATTCTCGTCCGCCCGAAAAACGGGGCATGGGCCTGGGCTTAGCCATCTGTCGAGAAATCATCACTGCGCACGGTGGGCAAATCTGGGTTGAGAATAACCCAGACCGAGGCGCTCGATTCACTTTCACCCTGCCCAAAGCTATAGAGATGGAAACCCCTCTGGCTTAATCAAAATGATTAGAATTGACTTAAGGGCTTGTTAGCTGTAACAAGTCCTTTTTTCTTTAGGAAAGCTTTAGGTTTTCTTTAGCTCAACTTGAGGTAAGGACGGTTATTATCGGTTATCTTCTGAGTAAAATGACAATCCGGCTAAAACGAGTCATAATTGAGACGGGGTTTTGCGGTTGAATTGATTGAGCTGATAAGGATATATTTTCCCAAATGGAAAAAATACTTGTCGTAGACGACGATGCGCTGCTCCGGCGCAGCCTCAAGTACCGGCTTGAACGTGAGGGATATACGGCCATCACGGTCGAGAATGGCGAAGAAGCGGTGAGCATGGCTCGCAGTGATCCGCCCGACCTGATCTTGCTGGACATTGGTCTGCCTGACCGGGACGGTCTGGAGATTGCCCGGACCTTGCAGCGTGAATTGAGTGTCCCCCTTATTTTTCTGACCGGCCGCAGCCAGGAAAACGATATTGTCATCGGTTTGGAACTGGGAGCCGAGGATTATGTGACCAAACCGTTTGGGATGCGGGAATTGCTGGCTCGTATTCGAGTCGTTTTGCGCCGGATGACCCGTGAATCAATTCAGCCAGCCGATGACCCCCTGGTTGTCGGCGATGTTTGGCTTGATCCTGGGGGGCGTGAGGTACGGGTCCGGGGGGAGCCGGTAGACCTGCCGCCCAAAGAGTTTGAACTTTTGCGGCTGCTGTTGGCCAACGCCGGCACAGTCCTGACCACCAACTATCTCCTCGATGCCGTGTGGGGCGAAGAATTTGCCGGGGCTGTACAGGTGCTCTACGTCCACATTGGCTGGCTGCGCGAACGAATTGAGCCAAATCCGCGCCGCCCCCAATATATTCAAACGGCACGGGGTGTGGGCTACAAGTTTGTTGTTCCAGAGTCTGAGCCATAAGCCACGAGTTTATTGCTGAATAATCGTTACATCGGAGAAGTGAGACCTCAATGGACAGGACGGCAAGGTACTTCAGCGGGCAACTCAGATTGCTTTTGATAATGGCCAGTTTTGTAGGGGCTATCTTGCTGGGGCTGCTTGATTACCTGACCGGGCCTGAAATCTTTGTCCCCACTTTTTATTTGATCCCGGTTTCCCTGGCAGCCTGGTTTGGAGGAAGATGGGCCGGGGGTTGGGTCGCTGTCGTATGCGCTCTGTCCGGCTTAAGTATTGATCTGATCTTGCGGTCACCTTATTCACATCCAGTCATCCCTTACTGGAACATGCTGGCCAGATTAAGCCTTTTTTTAATCGTCGCCTATCTGCTGGCAACATTGCAGGCGGCCCGACAAATCCGCGAGGAGTTGCAGAATTTCATTGTGCATGATCTCGGCACACCCTTAAGCGGGATTATTCTGGCACTGCATGCTTTACAGGTGGATGCTCACGAGATGAACCCAACGCAACAAATGCTAGTCAAGAGTGCAATAGCCTCGAGCCAATGGATGTCCGGCCTCGTCAATTCTTTGCTCAATTTATCCCGGCTCGAAAGCGGCCGCATGCCGCTGCACACCAGTGACATTGAAGTGAAGGATCTAATTGAGGCGTCAGTAGAGCAAGTAGCCTTGCGAATGGAGCAGCATCAGCTTACCGTGGTTACTGAATTAGCAACAGATAAAAAATGTATATATGCCGATCGTGAACTGACGGTGCGGATTTTGGTTAATTTACTGGGTAATGCCATCAAGTTCAGTCCCCGTGGCTCGGTAGTTACCGTCCGCGTTGCTCTCAGTAGGGCGAACAGACTGGCTGTTAGCGTTACCGATCAGGGGCCAGGTATTCCCAAGCGGTGGGCTGGGAAGGTTTTTGATAAATTTACCCAAATTGAAGCGCGTCAGTCCGGTGTGGCCGTTGGCAGCGGCCTGGGTCTGACCTTTTGTAAGTTGGCCGTAGAAGCTCAAGGCGGTCACATTTGGCTGGAGAGCAATCCAGGCCAGGGAACCTCTGTAACTTTCACCTTGCCCATCCGTATGCGTCCCTCACCCGAACCCATCAAGGAAATCTAAACAACACCGATTCAGAAAATATAACAAATCACACAGACCCTCACAAGATTTTCATAATGTCAAGGCTTGTTGCGCTCCAACGAGCCTTTTTTCTTTAGGAAAGCTTTAGGTTTCCTTTAGCTCAACTTGAGGTAAGCCCGATCATTTTCGATTAACCTTTATTGGTGGCAAACAGGTACCTTACTCAATATGTAGGGGCGAACCCTTGCGGTCGCCCCGTGGGGCAGGCGCAAGGCCGTGCCCCTACCCCGAATTATTGAGAAGATACGTGGCAAACAGTAAATTAAGGCAAGTTGCTTATCAATGAAACGCCCGAAAGTCGTTCAAGAAAGGAGTAAAAGTGAGCACAAACAAAAAAACCGCCAGGGTTGCCGGGATACTGTATCTGACCATCATCGTCGCCGGTATTTTTGCCGAATTTTTTGTTCGCCAGAGTCTTATTGTGCCGGGGGATGCTACAACAACAGCCAATAACATTACGGCTTCTGAGGGATTATTCCGTATAGGGATTGCCAGTGATCTTATCATGATTATGAGTGATGTGGCCCTGGCTTTGATCTTTTACGTATTGCTCAAACCGGTCAGTGATTCATTATCGTTGCTTGCGGCGTTTTTCAGGGTAGCACAAGCTGTTATTTTGGGGATCAACTTGCTTAACCTCTTCTTTGTATTACAGCTTTTAAGTGGTGCTGACACCCTGACCGTATTTAGCTCAGATCAATTGCATGCACTGGTGTTGCTGTTTCTCAATGGGCACAGTATTGGCTATGCTATTGGCCTGGTGCTTTTTTGGTCTTAGCCTCTTAGTGCTTGGTTATCTGGTTTTTAAGTCGGGTTATTTCCCCAGAATCTTGGGGGTTCTATTGATCGTTGCTGCATTGGGCTATTTAAGCGATAGTTTTGCACGCTTCCTTTTGCCCACCTACGACACCTACGAAGAAATATTTACCCTGGTTGTTTTCCTGCCGGCGTTTATCGGGGAATTGTCAATGTGCTTGTGGCTCTTGGTGAAGGGTGTAACCGTCAAGCAGACGCATTTGCGCCCCAGCCACGCTTCTTAGCCAGAGATGGAAGACAATCGGCGCAGCAAAGTTATTTATGGCCGAACATAATACTCAAAATAAGGGGAGCTAAATGACAAGTAGTTTACAGAAAATGGGGGGTATTGCCGCATTATATGAGGCAGCAGCCTACATAGTGGGTATTGTATTTTTATCTTAGTCGTAGACTTTACTGCTGTTGCCAATCCTACCCAAAAAGTGATTTTACTCTCAGACAACCAGGCCAGTATATACATAATGAACCTGGTGATCTACGTGATATTTGGCGTCTTTTTGGTTATCCTGGCGCTGGCGCTCCACGAGCGATTGAAGACCGGCTCACCAGCAATAATGCAGACGGCAACCGCCCTCGGATTGATCTGGGCCGGCCTGGTGATTGCCGGCGGCATGATCTTTAATATCGGCACAGGGGTAGTAGTTAATCTCTACAACACAGACCCGGCTCAGGCCGCGACGGTTTGGATGGCGATTGAGGCTGTGTTTAATGGCATAGGCGGCGGGAATGAGTTTGTGGGCGGGGCATGGCTTCTATTGGTAAGTTGGGCAGCTTTACACGCCAGAGAGCTGCTCAGACCGCTCAACTACCTTGGCCTGGTGGTCGGTGTGGCCGGTATCCTCTCGGCTGTTCCGGCGTTTGGCGAGTTGGGAGGACTGATTTTCGGATTGGGTCAGATTGTTTGGTTTGTATGGCTGGGAGTCGTCATGATGCGCCATAGCCCAAGGGCAGCGTAACTACCAGGCGCAATGATTGCATATCCATACTATTTTAGAAATTGCTCAAATAAGGAGGAAGAGTGATGAAGGCTGTTATATACACAGAATATGGACCACCGGACGTTCTTCAGCTTAAAGAGGTAGAAAAACCGGTTCCCAAGGACGATGAAGTTCTGATAAAAGTACACACGGCAACCGTAACGGCTACGGACTGCATCTTTCGAAGGGGTAATAAATTTAGTGCAAGGTCTTTTACGGGTCTCATCAGACCCAAAAATGCCGTGCCAGGGGATGCGCTGGCCGGAGAAATTGAGGCAGCCGGCAAAGCTGTAACATCGTTTAAGCCAGGAGACCAGGTTTTTGGCTCCACCGATACCGGTTTTGGGGCTTATGCTGAGTATAAATGTCTATCTGAGGGAGCGCCGCTGGCTATAAAACCGGCCAATATTACCTATGGTGAAGCTGCCGCCATCTGCGATGGCGCTTTAACAGCGTTACCTTTCCTTAGAGATAAGGCAAATATACAGAACGGTCAAAAAATCCCGTAACCGCAAAAGGAACGTACAAGCAAGAATGAGAACAAATGTAGTAGAATAAGGGGCACACCAAGTTGGAGTAAGAGGAAGATGAAAACGAGTAAGCATTATGAAGAGTTGCCCCGTTATTATTTTCGACCGGAATTGGACCGGTGTATTGACTGTGGAACCCCCTTGAAACGTAGCCATACGGCCTGGCATAAAGTGATAGCGAGCCTGGAAGGGATGGCCGAAGTGTACAATCAAGCCTATCGGTGTCCAGAGGGGGCCTTGTGTCCTCATCCGCAGCGGGTCTACCGGTCGGCCTATGCCGATGGGCTGAGTTTGCCCTACTATACCTATGGGCTGGATGTCATTGTTTACATTGGTCAACAACGCCTCCGCCAGCATCAGACCATGCCGGCGATCCATCGAGCCTTGAGCGAAGGCGAAAAAGCCGTTCAAATCAGTGAGCGGACGGTTGAAGCGTTATTTGATGTCTACTTGACCTTGTGCGCTTGTAGTCAGGGTTTCCGGCTGGCTCGGTATCGACCTCAAATCGAAGCCAATGGGGGGATGATCTTGGCGATTGATGGGGCCAAACCGGAAAAAGGGCAGCCCGGTCTGTATATTTTTCGGGATGCCTTGACCGGGTGCCGGCTCCACTCGGCCTTGTTGTACAGTGCCGATAGCGATAGTCTGGCCATTGAACTGCGCGAAGTGGCAGCTTTAGGCTTGCCCATCCAAGCGGTCATCAGTGATGATGAACCGGCGACCCAGGCGGCAGTGAAAGAAGTGTTACCTGAGTGTCCACACGGCTTATGTCACTTGCACTTTTTGCAGGCGGTGCAGGAGCCGGTCCGACAAGCCGACAGTCAGTTAGCCTCGGCCTTGAAAAAACCTCTGCGCGCGATCAGCCGCTTGGAAAAAACCCTCGCGACGGACCCCAAGCCGACGGTGGAGTTGTCGGCTACCCAGAAAACGGCGTTGGGTCGGTATCTGGATGCCGGTCGAGCCATCTTGTTGACCAAAGGGCAGGCCCCGTTTCGGTTAGCCGGAGTACCAATCTTTGAAGCCTTGGACCAACTCACCGCTTCGTTGCAGCGGGCCCAGGTCCAGCATGCGTCCCCGCTGTTGGCCCACTTATTAACCTTAACTCAGCCCGCTGACCAACATCACCCGATCTATGAACAGGTGCGAGGTCAACAGGAATGGTTTTTGGGCTTGGCCGACTTGCTCAATGTCCCAGAAGGGCCAACCTTTGGCTGGTCAACCCAGACCGGGGCCGAAGTCGCCCAGGCCGTGGACGATTATTTGGAGCAACTTGAAGGCTTGCGGGATGAACTCCCTGGGGCTGCCGCTTTCTTTGACCATCTCCAACGCCGTTGTCACCACTGGGCCCCCCGGCTTGTTTTGGACTTATGAAATCCCCGAGTTACCCCGCACCAATAATGACTTGGAAGCAGATATCGGTGATATTAAAGAACAATACCGTCGGATTACGGGACGGCGAACCTTAAGGATTACCTGATGCGCTATG
>JAAUSP010000215.1 GCA_012032575.1 Anaerolineales bacterium
CAACCTTTCCGGGGCCAACCTCAAAGGGGCCAACCTTTCCGGGGCCAACCTCAAAGGGGCCGACCTTTCTGGGGTCAACTTTGCCGAAACGAAATTCTAAAAGAGCCTTGCAACCCTGACCGAACCCTGCTAATCTCTTAATCGAAAGGCTGGGAACACCGAATGACTTTCACGACCGAAACCGAACAACTTCAAGAGATTGCCAATTTGCGTCAGCGTCGCCGAAAGGCCGCCCAGCGGTTGCTCAAAGCTTCCAAGTCCTTGCTTCTCGCCCGGGAACAAGCAAAAAATAATCCTCTTGCTCAAAACCTTGCCCATAAAGCCTGGCAATTGCAGGAGATGGTTGCGGAAAATCAATACCTCATTCAGGAATTGACCGCTCAATTGGGGTTTGCCTTGGAAGCAATTCCAAGCAGGGTGACCAAAACCTACGACTCCGACGGAACCTCGGGATGGTTTGTCAAAATCTATCCCCGGGATGCTTCGGAAACCGCCATTTCCCAGGATTTTAATCTTGAGGGCTCCGCCAGATACCTCGGGGTTGAGGGTCGGCCTGGCAAGATGTTTACCTATGATGCCGAAATCATTCGCAAGGGTTCCCGATGCCTGGTGAAAAAGTTTTGGGCCCTTGATGTTTGATGGTTGCAATCTTGGCCGGGGTTTGATAAGGTTTGGTCATGACCGAGCAAGAAACCATCGATCGGATCCTGGCCCGAACCCCGCTCAACTCCTTTGACCTCATGGTCAAGGTTGCGGCAATGTTCGCGGATGCGGGGTTCCAATCCGAGGCTTTGGAGGTTTTGGAAGGACTCTTAGAGCCTAATCGAAAAGATTAAAAAGGCCCTTGCAACCCTGATCGCCTTCTGTTAGGCTTGTTTTCGAAAGGTTGGGACATCATGACCGAGAAACTCTATTCCATCGTGGTCGCCACTCCTCATTTTGACAATCGTGACGCAATCAGTTATTATTCATTCCAACGATCGGAACCGATGGAATGGGAAAAGGTTCTCGAAACAATCGAGGATTATAATTTCGATGGGGAAATTTTCTATCAAATTATGTTCGAACCGACCCAGCGGCTTATCGAATTTCCGAAAGGCGCTTCCGCGTATGCTTCCCTCGATTTTCCGGGGCTTTGGTTTTAGGTCCTTGCAATCCTGACCGAACCCTGTTAATCTCTTAATCGAAAGGTTGGGAACGCCGAATGCGAAACGAAAAGGCTAACCTCTGCAAGCGGAGCGTCCGAATCCAAAACCGGAGCACGTTCACCCTCGACCGGATGGGCGAAGCAACCTGGGGAAGGGTTTCTTATGACCTCCAAGCAGCCCGGGACGGCCAAACCTTGACCACCATTCCCGATGCTCTGCTCGGGGAAATGACCATCGGGGAATTGTCCGAGGCATTCCGGCATGCCCGGGAACGCGCTTCGACCGAAACCCGCGCCAAGGAATTGGCTGGTCGCATCGGGGTCATTCTGGCCGCTAAAATCAATGCCCGAGCAAAGTTGCGCGGGTTTTGAAAAGGACCCTTGACGGACTGACCGGGGACTGATAGGATGGTCTCACAAGTCGGGCAGGGTTGGTTGAAAGCGAGTTTCATAAGCAGGGGTCACGCCGCTTTCAACCAACCCTGGACCGAAAAGCAAAAGGAACAAAAAATGTTTCAGGAATTCTTGGTTTGCCTTTTCTATTCGGTCATCTTTCAGGAAGAGAACATGGTTCGGGAAACCTTCCACGAGCCCGAATTGACCCGACAGGAAATTCTGGATTGGGGGCTTTTCTCTCTAAACCCCGAACACGAAAGCGTGACTCGGCTTTGGGCGGAAACTCGGACAAGCTTTTTCGGCCCTTGGCCCGAAGCGCCGGAGGCGCTTCGGGCTTGACAGCCTGACCGAACCCTGGTAGAGTCTAACCATAGAGTCGAGGGGGTGGAAAGGTCCCCTCGCAAGGTTGAACGGGATTTAAAAAGGTTGCACAACATTGGGCCGGCCTTTGGCTGGCGGAAATGGGCGCAATTTAATACAATTTCCTACTGGGCCGGAATGTATCTGCCCGGGGAGGAGGGGACGGGTCCGCCCGGGCCCGAATGCCCTTCAGACGCGCGCAAAGTTTTCGAAAACTTTTCGAAACCTGGTCAATCCTTTCCAACCTGACCAAGTGCTCCCAAAACTTTCCAACCTTTTCCAAATGCTTCCAAGCGGTTCGAAAATCTTTTTCAAAACCACAAAGCCAAAAAAATGCGCGCAAAAAATTTTTGAAACTTTTTCAACCTGTTCGAAAACCTTCCAAATGCTCCCAAGCCTGCTCAAAAGTGTTCCAAAATCTGTTAAGAGATTATTTAATCTCATGAAACTTAAAGAATGGAGCACCTTTGTTAAATCGGTCAATGAAACCCCTTTAACCCCAAATCCAAAACCCAAAGCAAAAATCTCCCCAACCCCCGAAAACATCGCGAGCCTTATTTCCAAAATGAAAGAAATCATCGCATCAAGCCCGGACATCTCCGGGGATGAAGCCCTAACCTGGGCATTGTCTGAATTGTTCCAAATAACCGATGGCAACGAAGTCAAATTTTGGAAAAAACAAGCTCTTGCAACTTTGCGGCAAGACTCTTAAACCCTGGCCAACCCTGTCTGAAAATTTTATCAATCCTGCTCGATGTCCCAAATGGTCTTAAACCCTTTTAACTTCCTCCCCACCCTTGCGGCCTTCGGCCATTTTGGAAGCATGAGAAACGATTTTAAGCACCTTGGGCAGCCTCGAAAGGCTTATCGGGCCATTGCAAGCCAAGACCTCTTGACCCATCAATTCTCCAATTTCAATCTCACAAGGAACCATTTTGTTGTTTCAGCATCCATTTTTATTTCTCCACCTGAAGAACTCTTATGGTTCCTTCTTCTGTATCAACTTCAATGTTGAGATACTCTCCGTATTTAAACCATTTGGAGCAGATTTCGTAAGCTTTCTCGTTCCTTAATTCTTTAATTTCTTCAATCTCATCAGGAGGCAAGTTTAACAATTTCATGTCCTCTTCAACCGCCTCTTGAATTCCCTCATAAACCCCATCAGGGTCTTTCATTGCTATTTTGATTTTCATTTTATTTTCCTAAGTTTTTAACTTCTTCTTCAATTTCTTGAGCATCTTGCTCGATGACCTTCTCAACCTTCACGGCCCGCTTCAAACCCTTCTCTTTTTCCGGCCAAACACGCGCGCCTTTGGCGTGAACCGTTCCAAGCTTCTTTTGAAGCTCCGGAAGAAGAACCAAAGCCTTCCAAGCTTCGATTTAGGATTCAAACGGGCCCATCCTCAAAATTTCATCGGTCGCTGCGAACCAAATTGTTTTTGCTTTCATGCCTTCATCTTATCAGGGTTTCGAAAGGTTGTCAAGCCCGAAGCGCCGGAGGCGCGAGGGGTCAAGCGTCTTTAACCATTTTAAAAAGCTTTATTTTCTTTTGGCCCAGCGGAAGGTTTATTTTTTCTTGGTCATGCGAAGAATTGTCCAGGCCAGCATCGCAATTTTCGCCATCATAATAATAATGCATAATGGATAAAAAAGGCATTTGTCGCGAATAACAATGATTTTTGCCTTTATAAAAGAAAATAAAACTTTTTAAATAATAAAAATAACAATCTTTCTTTAAAAAATTGGTCCAGAAGCTGCCTGGCTCTTCAAGATTGCGATACTCTAAATACATAATTTATTTTTAAAGAACCTCCACTAAATCCATGCTGAATTTTTTCATTTCATTTGCTTTGAACTAACCATCTTATAAATCTTGATAATCTTTAAAGCAGGAACGCCACCTCTATAGAAGGAGGTATAATAACCACCACTTTTATAAAAATTAAATGTTTTTATTTCTCGCGGCTCTATTGAGAACCGATTTTTTATTTTTATGATAAAAAAATGAAGAAAAACTCCTGAATAATCTCTAAAAACATTAAACTCTTTTCATAAAATTTGCTGGAAATCAACAGAAGTGCTATAATACCCGTTGGAACTTCCAAACCAAGAAATTCCAACATACCCCTTTAATGTTGCCAATTTATAAAAGGTCCACGAATAAGCTTCATAACAAGAATAATCAACCGGAGCATCTCTTAATGGTTGTTCTTCTTCTTTGGAGGATCGTTCTTCCGCCATAACTATCGGCGAACCAATCAAATCTTCCAAATCTCCATCAATCTGTTTAATGGAAACGCTTTCGCAACAATCTTGATGATAGGTCATCAAGAACTTTTTTCCACACTCTGTTTCAAACTCAATTTGGGTTTTATAGGCGTCAACATCAACTTTTTTTAGAATCTTGCCTAATAATTCACTTATCGCCATTTAATGCCTCATTTTTTTCTATGTATTCCGCAATTTTTCGATGCTCTTCCGCCGTCCCGAAACTTTTGATGGTGTTCGCTTTAAAAGAAATTATTTTAATGTTTTCTTTTGTATATCCTTTTTCCGGAACAATCCTATCCATACTTGGCGAATTGTCGCACGGATTTTTATTCCCAAAAAATAAATCAATTTCCAAAATCGGGCATTTTTTAGGAATTTCAACATCTTCTTTTTTTAAGTCAAAAGGTATTCCTTTTTTCTTCGCGCGCTTTCGAGCATCGCGCAAGAGCTTGCTTATCTTCCCCTTCATTGAAGAATCGTATCTTTGTTTTTGTTTCCCTTTTTTCTTGCCTTGTTTTCATAAAAGAAGTCTAACAGGTTTGTCAAGGCTTATCAAGAAAGATTTTAAGGCAATCAAACCATTTTGAAGGCTTTGATGATGGTTTTGTTAAAGGGTTTATCAAAATTCTCTTTTAATTCACTTCTAAAAGATAATCCAAAAGAAATGTTTTTAACAGCAAAATCAACACAAAAGAAGTTTTTAAAAAAACCACCGTGTTCAAAAAAAAATAAATCATAGAAAATAAGTTCAGACGCTTTCTTTTTCCAAAAAACCATAAAACTTAATTTTTTCATTTTTCTTCTTCCGCCAAAGATTTCTGTCTAACAAACTCTCTTTCCATCATCTCAAAAGAAGAGCATTTAATAATCTGTTGAATTTTCTTTTCATTTTCACCAACGGATTGAACAACAACTCGGTATTCTCGTTCGTTATCATAAAAACAATAAATGTACTTTTTCATTTTAAAACCTTTCGCAACCCCGAATAAAGGGTTTCGGGGCTATTATCGCTCAATCCCGACATTTGTCCATCATTAAGTTCAACCATCATCCAAGAATTGTCTTCTTTTTGGGCAACATCGACAACATAAAACGAAGCATTATTTCCAACTTTTTCAATAATCCGCTTAACCAAAGTTTCATCAGGTTCCTCAATTTTTTGACCGCTCTCCTTAATGTCTTCAAGGTGAGACGACCAATAAAATCCTTTGGAAATTATTTGATTTTCTGCAACAAAAAATCTCCACTCGTTTGAAATAGGAATACCGTTAATTTCTTCCAAATCAAATTTTTTTAATTTTTCGTATTTCCGGAAATAGATTTCTTGCGTTCCGATTAAGGAATCGTCAAGCAACCTTTCAAAAACTTTGGAAAGTTCCTCCTTATCTTTCGCAAACATGTGCGTTTTCCAAAGAAACTTGCGAGAGTTTGTTTGACCTTTCAAAACAAATGGTCCGGGTTCATCAAGAGGAATGTCTTCGGCACGAAACCAAGTCTTAAATGTTTCCTGCTCCAAATCTTCATACCAATTTTTTATGTCGGCGATGTATTGGTGTTGATGAAAAGAATTTATCAATTGGCTTTCTTGATTTTGTAAATCATTTTCCAATTCTTTATAAAATGGAAGAACGGAATAACGACCAATAATGATGTCGCCTGGTTTTGCTTCTGTTCGTTGAGAAATAACATCAAAATGTTTTGAAGCAATTTTCTTTTCTTCTTCCTCTTCTTTCCATCCGGAAGAGCGAAACAAGATTTTGTAATTTTTCATTTACTAATTATGGCTTATTTCTGGTATTTAGTCAAGGCTAATTTTTTGTTTTGATGGGTCGCCTATGATTCGACCGCGAGCAAGGTTCTCAAATCGTGTTAAACCGCTCTAAAATCGTTTCAGGCTCGTTCAAAATTTTGAATGATGGGTGGGGATGGTCGGGGTTGATAGGGGCTTAAAACGCATTTTAGGGGCTTGTTGGATTATAACCCTAATTTTGATTTAATTTTGGAAACAACAGATAAAACTTTTTCTTTTTTAAGAACATCTTTATCACGAACAATCCAGCCGACAACAACACCAACGGACAAAAGAATTAAACTTTCTAACATTTTATTTTCCTCCTCTTTATAAATAATAAATCATTTTATTTTGATTACAGCCCATCCGTATAATGTTTTATTATTTGTAAATTCTAAATCAAGTTTCGCAAAAGATGTTGAATAGAACAAATTTGCTTTTTCTTCATCAAAATAATAAGCAAATTTGTTTTTATTTGGAAATTTTTTTTTGAATAAACAAAGAAGTTCTTGAAGCACCTGAAAGCCTATTTTTTTATTTCTATAATTTTCTTTAACATAAATGCTAATCGCTGGATGTCTTATCCCTGAATAGCCATAGCAATTCATTTTATCTGTTATGATTCCCCAACCAACAATTCCTTCAAGAAATGTTTTGGCGATGACGACATCTTCCTCGTCTAGACATTCAATTACAGAATTTAAAAATGAATCTTTATAGGTTCCGTCAACAACACAATTTAATTTTGAAAGTTCTTTTCTATAATCTTTTAAATTAACAACTTTAATTTTCATAGCATGATGAAGTATACTTATCTGAAGATTAAAAATGAATTGGTTTTTATATAAAAGTTATTATTTTATAATTTATCAAATTGTTTTTTCTTTTTATAAAATAAAAGACTTAATAATTGTTTAACACTTTTTCCAGAAACTCACAAAAACTTATTATTTTCTTATCAAGTCTATACAAAAAATGAAGAAGATTTATCGGTTTCTAAAAAAATCATTAAAGATTTTCTAATTACAAACAAATGATAATGAATAAAAAAAGATTGTTGGAAATAATAAAAGAAGAAATAACCTCTTTAAAAGAAGAGGAAGAAATTTCTCCAAATGATTTGATGTACTCCGATGAAGATGCTTCACAAGGTTCGGAAGTCGCTAAGGAACTCATTTCAACCAAAGCTCCCTTCATAAGGGTTTCAACTCATGACGGAAAAATGATGTGGGATTTTGAAATGAAAAACCAAAATGGAAAAATTATCTTTGTTGCGTATCAAGTTGAAACGAAGAGAAATGAACCTGTTTTTATTGATGGATTTGAAATGATGAAGAGGTTAGAACAAAATCTTGGGCTTGATAGAGGACTTGGGAACAACCTTATTTGGAATCCTAAACGAAAAAATCCTTAATTCTGTATAAATTCTCTTTTAGTCTTTGGGTAGAACAAAGAACTCTCTTCCGTTATTTTATTAACATTTTTAAGAATTTTGAGAAATTCTTTATAAAATTTGTCTTGTTTTTCAGTTGATTCTTGTTTCAATTCTTCTTGTTTTTCTTTGTATCCTTTGACGATGTTCGTCATAATCAAGACATAATTTCCAACCATCGGGAAAAAACAACAATTTGGATTATTCCCTTTAATAATAATTTCAATTGAGATTTCGATTTCTTGTAGCGCTAAATCGCATTTGCGTTTATAATAGGACATCTTCGGTTAATTATGATTAAGCCTTTAAAAATACTAACAATTATTTCTTTATTGTTTTGTTGCTCTTGTTATACCACAAGAGATGCTGATAATAAACATTTTCATTTAAGGTTCTCTTTTCAAGAGGAAGTTAATTCTAAAATAAAAAAAGTAAATCAACAAATTGATTTTGTTAATTCGTTTGTTCCTGAAAATCTTAATTCTTTAACTTATGATGATTTAAATCAAAATAAAATATTTTTTGTTCTAAACCAAATACCAATTATTAATTCAATAACAAACAAAATCTTTATTTTATTAAATTATAATTTAAGTCCTCAACAGAAATTATGCTCTATCGTTTTAGGACAAATAGAGGGTTTTTCCAAACTTTTTTTAGTCTGTGAATTTAATTTGCTTAAAAAAAGTTGAAAAATGTGATACAATATTTTTATTAATTTAAATGATAAATAAACGAAACAACTTCTTGACCTAAACAAAGCAAACATGTATAATCTACAACATGATAAAAGACAAAAAAATAGAGACTTCTTATCAAGAAATAAAGAACGACAAATTTAAGTTGGACAAACAAAAATCAAAAATCTTTGAACCGCAAGATAATTTTGTTATAGACATAGATGAAAGCGACCTTGAAGAAGAGGTTATAACTCAACAGGTAAAGCCAAGCTCATTTCATAAGCGTGTTGTAGAATTCAATAACACTCTTGACCAACTCGAACAAGAAAACTTAAATGTTAAAATAGCACAAGAGGCGCAAAGTGTATTAAATGCAAGTTCACCAGAAAAAGATAAAAACCTTAAAGGAGCCCTTAACTCTTTTTCTCAAATAAAAAATTTAAACGACCAAAATCAAAATCAAATTGTTAAACAAACATTAACAAATGTTAAGTTGCTTGACCTGATAGACCAAATAGAAGAAGAACTTCCTGAAAATTCAAAGGTTAAAAATAAAATACAATCAATTTCTAAAACTCTTAAAATAGATAATAGAAATCTAGGCCAAACAATTCAATTATTTTGCCGAGAACTTCAACAAGAATCAGCTCTCGATTTACCTTGGAATAACCCAATTCTTCTTATTTCCAAGCTCGTTAGAGAAAGAGAAGCAAAAGAAAAAGAAATAGCCAAATTAAAAGAAGCAATTAAAAATTTAATTGATAAAAGTTAGTAGCATAAAGTATTAATAATTTTTGCTAATTCATCTCTCAAAGAAGAATTATAATTCCAATTTATAAAAAAGCGATTGCAATCATTAATTGATTTGTTATCGCAACCTATAATATTTTTATAATAAGAATAGTTGAAATTCTCATTAAAAACAAAAACATCCCACAAACTTCTATCAATCACAGAAACGACATCGCTTTGTGTTAAAGGAATTGTTGTATCCCCGGATTCGTTTCCTATCATAAACAAAATTCTTTTTTCTTTATTTTGATAGAAGTCAAGAGGTATCTCTTCGTTGAAGAGTTTGTATAATGTTTCATAATAATACTCGTTTGCTCCATTATTTAAAAATGCATAATCTTTAAAATAATCAGCATTATCGTGCAATCTTTCTCTCGGCGCTGTATCTAAAACAATTGTAAATAAATTTGGTTGATCCGGTATTGGTCCAGGAGAAAATTTGGTTCCAACGAGAAGGATTGTAAATGTTAAATTTTTATTTGCTTTTGCAATTTCAGGACAAACCGATTCGTCATAGCATGAAATTTCCTTTAAATCATTAAAGATTGCGTTTAAATTCCCAGAATTTGAACCAGAAGCATCTATTATGAAGATAAGATTTCCCTCTTTTTCTCCTAATCCTTCATCAACTTTTCCATCACAATCATCATCTAATCCGTTGCAAAGCTCTTCTTGTGGAATAATTTCAGCCATGCAAGAAGTTTCAGTTCCACTTTGACAGTATTTGATTCCTGGTCGACAAACCCCTATAAAATTACCGTTTTGAACGCCATTTCCGTTTGGGTAGCCAGGACTATAACAAACTTCTGCGATTGTTCCGTTGGAGTATTCATCCACAATTCCATCACAATCATTATCTTTTCCATCACAAGTTTCATTTGTAGTCCCGATTTTATAGCCAGAGCAGATAGGGAAGACTTCATTTGTTTCTATATTTCTAAAACAAAATTTATAAAGACCTTTTTTGCATTCACCGATTCCATAATTTATTTTTCTTTCATCATCTTTCTCGGGTCCGCAAGGTTCATTAAATTCTATGAATGCTTTTTTTCTTTATCATAATCAATAATTCCATCACAATCATTATCTTTTCCATCACAAATGTCTGGTTGTGGAGTTATTTCATTAATACATTCGTTGCTCCATTTTCCTCCTTTACAACTTTGAGTTCCTGCTCTACAATCCCCGACACCATCTAAACTTGCTTCCAAATTTGTGAAACATTTTTGTGTCTCGCCATCTAAACACTCTTGTTTGTTGATAGTTATTGTATCTTCACAAGAAATTAGAAATAACATTAAAATTGATGATAAAATATGTTTCATAATTTTAAGTATCTCAAAAAAAACACAAACTATAAAGAGAAAAGAGCATTTTATGAAAGTACCTAAAATGAATAAAACAAATTCCAAAGAAATAAAATCTATTGGTTATGATAATAAAAACAAATTTTTATTTGTTGAAATTGAAAAGAAATTAATTTTCTTTAAAAGAATTGATGAAAAAATTTATAATGATTTTAAAAGCTCTGATAGTAAAATTTGGTTTTTAACCAGAGTTCTTGTTCCAAGTTTTGAATTTGAAGAGGTTAGAAAAATAACTTGATTTTATGAAAGGCTTTTTGATAAACATAATAAAAAAAATTATTATTTTTATTTTTATAGGTCCTTCGTTACCAAAATCAAAAAAAATTAACATAGAAAAATTCAAGCAAACAATTTTAGTTTTGAATAAAGAAATTGAAAAAATTCAAAATCAAATTAAAGATTGTGAAACCTTGAAGAAATTTATTTTCTGGAAGATAAACTTCTTTCATCAACAAAAAAATTTGATGAAGTCTATGAAACCATTTTTCAGTCTGTTGAAAAAAAGAAAAATAAGCTTGAAATTTTAAGAAGAAACCAAAAACAATAAACTACATTATTTTAGTGCATAAAATTGTATTGTTTTGTTTATTTTTTTGTTCTTGCTCTATTTTTCGTTTAACGGATTATAAAATAACGTACCCAGAGCCAACAGTTATAAATGAAAAAATAAACAATTTTCAGAAAACATCAAATAATTTTGTTTTAATTTTAGGTGGAGATGTTGAAGAAAGGCATAAAGGAAACATTTCTCTCGCTTATCAGTTTTATTAGAAAACGGATTTGATGAAAATCAAATTTTTATTTTAGAAAGTGATGGATTTGAGACTCCTTTTTATCCATTAACAGACATTTTAACAACTGAAACTTTGTCTAAAATTTCTATTTTTTTAGAAAAAAATTTAAATGGAAATGATAATTTATTGATTTATTTAACAGGGCATGGGGAAAGAAAAGATAATAATTCTTATTTTAAATTAAATAAAAATGAAATTATTGAAAAAAAATAATTTTTTTATCTTTGTTTAAAAACAT